>CAYTJG010000027.1:33154-34961 GCA_964437865.1 uncultured Bifidobacteriaceae bacterium
CGGTCATGAATTACTGTTTCCACTCTCACCGGCGACTTCCGTGTTGGCCAAGGCGGAGACCGACCCCCAATTTTTTGCCGCCGATATAGCCTTTGGGCAGCCGGATCCGGCCGCCATTGAGAAATCCACGCACCTCAAATGGATCCACGTCAGCAGTTCCGGCATCGCGCGCTACGATAATCCCCGTTTCCGGGCACTAGTAGGCGGGCGCAAAATTGTGGTTTCCAACAGCGCCGCCGTTTTTGCCGAGGCCTGTGCCATGCATGCGCTGAGCTTTCTCGTGGCGCAGGCTAGGAACCTGCCGCTGGCGCTCAAGACGAGGACAGCCAACGGCACTCCGGCTTGGAGTGATCTGCGCCGGGGCAGCACCACGCTCCGTGGCGAGACGGTTCTGATTCTGGGTTACGGTGCCATTGGCCAACGGTTGGCCGAACTGCTCCAACCGTTTGGAATGACCGTTATCGGCTTCCGGCGCAAGCCGCGCGGCGACGAAAGCATTCCGATGGTGGCCGAGAATGAACTGACCGCGGCGCTGGGACGGGCGCAGCACATCGTGAATATCCTGCCGGAGAGCGAGCAGACCCGGGGCTTCTTTGATGCCCAGCGCCTGGCGCTGCTTCATGCCGGGGCCGTCTTCTATAACATCGGCCGGGGTGTGACGGTGGACCAGACCGCCTTGCTGGAGGCCATGCGATCCGGCCAACTGAAGGCCGCGTGGCTGGATGTCACGGATCCGGAACCGTTGCCGGAGGACCATCCGTTATGGCGGGAACCGAACTGTTTCATCACCCCGCATATTGCGGGCGGGCAGGGAGCTGAGTTCGAGGTGCTGGTCCGGCATTTTCTCGAAAACCTGAACCGCTTTGTTCGAGGCAAGCCCTTGGCCGATCGGGTGATGTAAAAAAAGTGCCTGACGCAACGGTCGGTTACGCCAGACACTGCGTACCAGTACAAAGCTCGGGCTAAGCTTGGTCAGCGGACTCGGAGCGCCACGTTGATTTGGTTTACGGCTTCGTTGAGGTGTTTAACCACTTTTTTCTGTCCTTTGACTTCGGCGGATTCCAGCACGCGGTTAAGCAGCCCCTGGGCTTCCTGGAGCCGGGCATCCGATAGCGCTTGCGGGGTGCGGTCTTTCAAATCACCGGCCACATCCAAGCCCAGCAGTTTGGCGGCGGCTTCCACGGAGTGCATGGCTTTCGCGCGATGGCCTTTGTAATCATGATCGCCCGTGGCCAGGATGCGATAGGCATCCCGCAACAGGCCAGCTTCGGTGCTGTTCCGAAACTCGACGAACTGGACGGCATTATCGCCTGAAGCCGGATTGTTCAAAACTGCGGTCGTTTGGATGGTCGTGGCCCGCAAGCTGGTGGCGCAGGCCAAGACTGCGATCAGGGCCGCGGTTTTTACGGGTAAAATGGTTTGATTCTTCATACGATGATATCTGACGAATTGGTTCGGCCAAACGTTACCACTTTTTGTGCGGTTGGGCAAATTGGCGCAACCGGGATCACGAACTTGGTGTTTTGACTGGTGAACCCGCCTCGCATCCTCAGGAACGGCGCCTGCACCCGCGGACGGGTCATGAGACGCCAATCAGAATGCCTGCCAGAAATACGAGGAGGCCGCCGAGCGCCACCTGGAACAGGGCCGACGTCCAGGCGGTATCCATGAAACGATGGCGCACCCAGGAGATGATGCCCAGTTCTGTCAACACCACGAAAATGGCGATGGTGGTGGCGGTGCGATAGTTGGGAATCAAATACGGCAGCGTATGGCCGATGCCGCCGAGCGTGGTCATCAGCCCGCA
>CAYTJG010000028.1:0-34393 GCA_964437865.1 uncultured Bifidobacteriaceae bacterium
TTGGTCGGTCCCACTGACTCAAACAGGTGTCCGTTCATGGCGATCAGCGCCCGCACCAGGCGTGCCTCGATTAGGGCGTCGTCCGCCTCCCCCGAGTCAGTCCCCTTGAGCAGCTGCAGCTGGGTGGATTTCAATTGCTGCGCGTTGTCCGTCAGCTCGGCGGGAATGCGAATGATCCGCACCGCCTGCTCCCGGTTCGTGGGGTCCAAAAGCCATATGTTTTGGGCGGTGAGCTCCGCCAAAAAAATCCGGCTCATAAAATTCGTGTCCGCGTTCTCGATCAGCACCGGCGGCGTGCGGTTATAAGGATTGCCCGGACCGCGCACGGCAAATCCCAGGAAGTACACAAACGCCATCGGCATGAGGAATAGCCACACATACGCGCTCTTGTGCTTGAGAAAGAGCCGCAGATCCGTATAGCCAATGTTGAGAATGTTATTCATGCCAACCCGTCACCAAATGAACCACCACCGCGCCCCTGCCCGCCTGCTCGCTCAGGCCCGCTGCCCCTGATTGAATTTCCGACGGAACAAAATGGCCGTCAAAAACAGCAGCACCCCGGCGCAGGCCAGCAACTTCAGCCCGGCCCAGCCCCACGATACCGGCCCCACGCCCGACTGCAGGCTCCGCACGGTATCCACCAGCCAGTAGGTGGGCATTAGCGGCGTAACGTGTTCCCGCAGGAACTCGGGAAATTGCCGCGTGGGAAACGCGCAACCGCCCACCAGCCCCATCCCCATGCCGATCACGTTGTTCAACGCCGCCGCGCGGCGTTCATCGGGCACCAGCGCCACCAGCACGCCAAACAAGGCCGCCACAAAGCAACAGTACGCCGCCACGAGTGCCGCCAGCGTCAGCGGCTGCTGCCAATGAATTCCAAACGCCCACCCCCCACCGATGAGCATGATGGCGCTGCATAAAAGTAGCATCACGACCGTAAAAAGGAGCTTGCTGGCAATGAACGGCCAGAGCGCCTGATGCAGGGTCTGGTAGCGCTCGAAAGTCCGCTGGCGCAGTTCGCGGTGCAAATCAGTGAGCGCGTTCTGGCCGAGGAATAAAAGGAACAGGGCGGACATGCCCACCAGCAAATAGCTGAAGGTCGAGGCGAGACCGGTCTGGACCGAAGCGACCCCCTCCCCTGTGCCCGGCTTGCCATTGGCCGTGGCCACTTCGTTGTTAGTGGGCTCCTCTTTCTGGTAACTCACCAACGGTGGATCCACGAACTGCTTGGCCGCCTTTATTTTGTCTCCCGCCTGGTCAATCAAGGTCGCCACCTTGTGATAATCCTCGTGCCCCTCCACCACGCGCTGCCACTCCGGAAATTGCGAGTTAAAATTGCGCGAGATGACATTCAGCCCCGCCACCGCCGCGCCCAGCAGCTCTTCCAGCACCGCCGGACTGATGGATTCCGCCGGGTTCTTGATCAACTGCAGGCTCACCGGGGCGCGGCCGGTGAGGTAGTTGCGCGTAAAATTGGTTTCAATGATCAAAACCGCACTGATCTTGCCCGCGTTCACCCGCTCCAGCGCCGCCGCGCGATCCATAAATACCGCTTCTAAATGATCGCCCGCACGACCCTGATTGGCCGCCCCCCGGAGAAAATCGCTCAAAACCGACCGATCCTCGTCCACCACGGCAAAGCGAATGCGGCCGAGGGCCTGATTGTTCCCGCCACCCCCGAAAACAAGCCCCAGCAGGGCGGTCATCATCAACGGCACAATCAAATTGATCAGCCACGGCAGTGGATTCCGCCAGGTGCGACGCAAATCCTTGGCCACGAGCACCCGCAACAGGGCCAGCGGTCCGAGGTTGGCGTCACCGGGCGTCATATCATTCCCTCAGTTCGCGCCCGGTGAGTTGCAGAAAAACGTCGTTCAAACTCGGCCGCTTCACCGTGACGTTCTCCACGTGCACCGGCAGGCCGAGCAGTTCCTTCAAACAATCCGCCGGATCGCGGACTCCCACCGCCATCACCACCAACTGGCGCTCGGATTTTTGAATCACGCGAAAATGTTGCTGGAACCCGCCCCAGTTCTCGGGCGACGTCCCCTTGAAGTCGGCCTCCAGGGCAAACAATCGGTCGCCCCCAAGCCGTTCCTGCAATTCCGCCAGCGTGCCTTCCGCCAGCAACCGACCGTGATCAATAATGCCGATGCGCTGGCACAATTTCTCCGCCTCTTCCAAGTAATGGGTGGTGTAAAGGATGGCCGTGCCGGCCGCGCGCAACTGGCCAATGAATTCGAGAATATTCAGCCGTGCCTGCGGATCAATACCCACCGTGGGCTCGTCCAAGAGCAGCAATTTGGGTCGATGCAGCAAGGCGCAGCCCAGGTTGATCCGGCGTTTCATGCCACCCGAATACGTCTTCACCGCGTCCTTGGCGCGATCGCTCAACGAAAGTGCCGCCAGCAATTCATCCGTTCGCTGCCGCGCCTCGCGTGTGCTGAGCCCCGCCAGCCGCCCCCAAAATTCCAGGTTCTCGCGCCCGTTCAATTCCTCGTAAAGCGCCAGCTCCTGCGGCACCACGCCCATGATGCGCTTGGCCTTTTGCGGGTTCGTCCAAAACAGTTCTCCCGCCACCGACACCTCGCCCGCCTCGGGCTTGAGCAGGCCGGAAATCATCGAAATCGTCGTCGTCTTTCCCGCGCCATTGGGCCCCAGCAACCCGTAGATCTCCCCCGGCTGCACTTCGAAGCTCACGCCTTCCACCGCGCGGATGGAGCCAAAGCTCTTGGAAAGTCGGTGAACCTTCAACGTGCTCATGACTCGCATTCTAGATTCGCCCCCAAACACTACAAGGACGAATCCCAAAATGTTTTCCTTCCCCTGGCACGCGCTGACGGCCCGGACCGAAGGCCACCTAACTCTTCGGCCACGTCACCGCCATCCACATGTCCTGCATGCCATTGTTGTCGCCATAGATCGTATAGGGCGTGGCCGGCGGATTGGCTGGATCCACCACGGTGGGCAAGGCGATGTTCATCAGGCTGCCCGTCATGAGACCCAGGGCCGGATTGGACGCCAGGGCGTCTTTTTTCGCCGTGGCGATGGCTGTGCCATCGTAGAAATCGACCGGGTTCGCGTTGGTCATTTCCGCAAAAAACTGGACGCCGCGCACGCCGGACAAGCCCAGTTTGGCGGCCCAGAACGGGAAATGTTGCGGCAGGAGGTTGAAGGAAAGCGGGGCAACCGGCGCCGCGGCGGTGATGGCCGCGCCCTTGAATTTGGCCCACTCGCTGGGGAATTCGTGCCGCAGTGAGAAGATTCGCACGGATCCCACCGTAGCGGCGTTTTGGATTTTTGTCGTCAGATTTTTTACGGCCAGTGTTTTCAACGCTTCGCCGCCTTCGCGCGCGGTGTAGCGGAGATGCAGGACCACATCCGTGACGGTGTCAAAATCAAACTGGGGCACGTCCGCCGGCAGGGTCAACTGCCATTGGCTGATCGCGCCGGAATATTCAAAGGGCAGATACCGTTCGTCGTGCAGGTTGGTTTCGAACAAGCCGCTGTCGGCCTGGGCGGAACTGGTGACGATGGCCTGGATGGCGCCGTAATTCGCACTGAAATTCTTGGCGTCCCCATAGCCGGAGCCCTGCACCTGGCTGCTGGCGCGAATGGAGCTGTTTTGCAATGACAGGGTGCAATTCACGCCGGTATAAGGCCCCGCGACACAGGGGATGGTGACCGCCACCGACTTGATGCGCCGGAAATAATGGCCGGGGCCGTCCAGATCAAACAATTCCTCCGGCAGGCTGAGCAAGCAAGTGCCGGTGGCGCGCAATTGGATCAAGGCCAGGGGGGCAACTTGGAGCAGACTCACCTGCTTGGTCAGCTCATATTCGCGCGCATTCAGATCGTGATAGTCCATTTCCATGCGCTTGAGGTCGTACAACATTTTTTCCCCGGCCAGCAGGCCTTGCATGCCGTCCATGTAGTTGGATTGAACGTAACTGAGGGTCGGATCGCCCAACTCGTGTTGCAATGCCACCTCAGCCTTCTTTGCGGTCGCAAAAGCGAGTTGAAACGCGTTCGCGTATAGGTTTTGCAGCGCGCCTTTCAGCCACAGATATAGTCCCACCGTGGTCGTTTTTTGATACTGCCCCTGGGAGCCAACCGGCAACTGGGTGCCTTGCAGGAAGTTCTGGATGTCTTCCGCCTGCTGCATTTGGGTTTGGTGGTTTTGATACTCCTTCTGGGCAATCGCCTCGCGGATTTGCGCGCCCCGCAATTGCTTCATCACCTGGTTGATTTCGCCCATGGCCAAGTTGCTTTGGAAGGTCCATTCTTGCTCGCGCCGGGAATAGGTGCCGAGCTTGGCGTTCATGCTGGCGTTGTACGAATCCAATTCGGCCTCGGTCTTGAAGCCCTCAGCCATAAAGGTCATCAAACCGATCAATTGCGGCGAGCCGAAAGTCAGGGTCACACCACAGCCCATGGGCTCGACATTGCCCGAGAAATTGGGCATCACGGCCAGGCCGGAGCCGATGCTCTGGTAATTGCTGGCCTGCTCGGTACTGCTCTGGCTGCTCTCCAAGTACGACAGCTCCGAAGCTTCGTGGTTGCTCAGGGTTTTTATCTCCCCATCGCTGACCGTGGGCGAATTCTGGGCGATGTCCACGTTGATATTGTCAAAAGCCATTACGGGTTCACCGGAGGCATCCGCCTGTGTGAACTGAAGGTTTTGCAATCCGGCCGTGTCCAGGGGATCAAGGGTGGGGATGTTGATTTGGGCGGCGGTCCGGCCCAGGAGTTTTTGGTAATAGGTGTATCGCTGACCCGCATTGGCTAGGGATTGCTCCAAGCCTTCCCGCGTCTTGATGGCATCCTGCCATTGGGAATACTTCACCGTTTCGGCCAGGTTCAGCACGATGGATTCGTGCTGGGCGCGCAGGATCGACAACGCTTCGTTGTCCCCCTTTTCGAAGGCGGACAACAGGTTGGCACCCAGCGATTTCACTTCCTGGCAAATTTCACCCGCCTTGGACACCAGCAATTGGAAGCGCACCAGCGGCAGGGGCTGGTTCAAGCCGTTGACGATCGCGTTCACATCCAACCCCTCGGCGGCCGCCCGCACCAGCAGCGCAGGGTCAATGGGTGGATCGAAGAGCGGCAATTGCTGAAATACACCTTGAATGTTTAGGCTGTTGTGAATTTTGAAGAGCCGGTCAGCCACCGTATCCCAATAGCCCAGCAAGGTGTCATTCTGGGGAATGCAGAAGAACAAAGTCTGCCCGACGCTGTTCAACGTGTTGGCCGGTGTCGGGTCCGCCGCGGGAGCCGGGTTGGGCGCGTTGTCGAATGGAATGTCCACCTCCATGTCCACCAAAGCATCGCTAAATTGATTGAGGTTCGGACGAATTGAGGCATACGTCTGGGGCGCGGTGGATTCCTTCACTGGCACCACCTGGGGATTGGTCCCCAAAATCTGCGCGGCGAGCACATAAATCTGGGTCGCCTCGTTGATGGTCTCGATGGTGTATTGCTGAAACAAGCTGTCCCCCCAGGCGATGAGATTGTCCAGGTACGCCATCACGGTCTTGAGCATGTACGCGGTGGGGCGGTACTGGGCCACCACGAACGGCTGAAAGGGCGCCGCCGCCCAGGCGTTTATGGAGTTGATGGTGTCGTGCTGCAATTGGGGGTCAGCGGGGGTGGAAAGATTCACCATGATTTGCTGAATCAACTCCGCGTCGTTGTATTGGAAAGGACGGACCTTCCAAAAACGCGCCGGCGTGGGGCCGTCGCTATCGTCGGTGGGATCAAAAATCGTGTGGAACCAATTCTGGGCATCCTGAAATTGCTGGTTTTGGCTCAAATGGATGGCAATCAGGAGCGGCGCATGAAAGAAAAGTTCCCAGTTATAAATTGCATAGGCGCCACTGGTGGAAAAATCCAGATCCTTCACCGGCCAGGGCTGCACCACACTGGCGGTGGGATTGTAAGCCGGGTTGGCGCCCGTGTTGGAAAAGATGGATTCGTAAAGCTGCACCGGCGTTTGCTCTGGCAAAGGCAGGCCCGTGCGCAGCAATATCTGCGTGTTCACGGGCAGCGTCACGGCCAGCCCATCGCTGGTGGTGGCGGCGACGCCGCTGGCATTGGCGATGGCCACCAGCGACTCGTCGGGCAAGATCACCGGCGTCGCGGTCGTCACGGCGGCGGCCGCGGCGGCACCGGCGCGGATAACTGAAGTTCCGGATGGCAGACTGATTTGAATCCCACTCACAATGGCATTGGGGATGGTAATTGGCAGGGTCAGGGACACGGTGATTCCCGCAGCCACCGCCAAGGTGCCAAAGGGCGAGCCATCCGAATTGACGCAAAGCGTCCCATTGGGGATGAGGACCGATAGCGGTGAACCGGCGTCCATTAGTGTCAGCGGCGCTCCGGCGAGCACCTTGTTCTGATTCGCATCCAGCAATTGAGTGCTCGTGGGAGCCGCGGATAAAACCGCCCGCGTGCTATTGCGAATCGCCTGCAGAGATCCATCCGGATTGGCCTGATAACTCACATTCATGGCCAACAGGTCAAAGACGGAGTCGGTCTCGCTCAGTTCCCGCGCCAGTTGCAGGACATACGGATGAAAATGCGGAAAAAACTGGTAGGTGACGTCCAAATTATAGGTCGTCAGGATATTGGCGTTAATCGGCCCCCAACCGCCCACGACCTGGTAGCCTTGGTACGGACGGACGTTTGCGTCGAGGGCGTTATGAAAGCTGCTGGCCGCGGAATAGATAATCATAGGTTTGCTCGTGGGTTAGGGCAACAGATGGACGTTGGTCAGCGCCGCCAAGTTTTGGTTTTGGGCCTTGAGGGAGTAGGACAAGGCGGTGGCGTAATCCAAACCGGAACTGGTAATCAAGCGTGAGGCGGTTGTTTTTCCGGCAAGGGTGGCGGCCCCGGATTGGATGCCCGCGCCCGCGATGACAGCGCTGCCATACGAAACCTGCGTGCTGGAGTTTATAATGGCGTCCACTTTGGGCTGGTAGGAAAAAACAGCCTCGGGATCCGGCCGGTTTGGCAGGAATGAGTGTGGAATCTGCGGCGCCAGCGGCACTACATTCCAATAATTGGGATTACTGGCGCTCAGCGCCGGGAACGAGGGAGCCAGCGCCCAACCTCTCCAACGGCTGATTGATTTCTCGGTGACGGTCGGTTGAACAAAAAAGGTCAATTCCTGGCTAACGTTGGGGTCACACGTGTCTTCAAAAAAGAAGGGGCTGGCGAGCGCTCCCAGCTGGCTCAGATAATAGGAATAAACATAATTGGTGATCGTGGTTCCCTGGGCCGCAGGCTGGGGCAGATTGTCACAGACCAAAAGGTTAAATGAATTCAACGTTTGCAAAATGGTCTGCGGCGCAATGTTGATGGTCTGCAGGACGCCTCCCAACTCGGTTATTTGACTCAAATACGTAGCCTGCAACACCCCCGATCCAGTCGCGCTGGAGGGCGGATCCGCGAGGTACCCCACATCCTTGGTGGCGTCAAAACCATGACTGCCATAGGGAATATAATTTCGCGGCACCCAGTTTTTGGCGCTGCATACGGGCTCGCTATTCTTGCTGGTCAGCCGGAAGGCCTGGTTAATGGCCCCATCCATGTGAATGCGCACCGCCGTTTCATTGCCGTTATCGTCGGTGTCCACGGAAACGTGCGGGTACACATCCTTCGCGGGGTTGAAGTTGGCATCAACCGGTACGGGCAGGAATCGGTTCACGTCGCTGGATTTCCTCGGCGACCATTTGGCTTGGTAGTATTCGCTCCAATTCAACTGCACTTGCACGGTCTTTTGCGGCGCGCCGGCGGTCACCAAAATTTTGGAAAGATCGTTGAAGGTGAGATCGGTCAACTTGCTGGCGGCGGAAGTGCTATCGGAATTGCTTGCCGTGGAGGATGACGCGGTGGGAGAGGTATTGCCCTGCACCACAAAGGTCAGCCAGAACAGGTTGAGTCTGCCCCGCCAAATGACCGCCACGATATGGTCCCCCTCCAGATCGGCCGTCACCGGCAGCCAACCACTCCAGATGCCGTTGGCATAGGTCCGGTAGAAGTATTTTGCCGGTTTGCCATGGTGGCGCCCGATCACATGCAGGGTATTGGCCGTGGCCGCGGCGCCAGCGGCTGGCGCCTGGTTGAAGACGCTGACAATGTCCAACCGGGCCCGCGTATCCAGGTCCTGCAGATATTGGGTGAAGACTTGCGCCACCAAATCCTGCGTGATGTCCCCTTGTAGAAGACTCCCCTGCAGGGCTTGAAACAGGTCAGTGGCGTTTTCGCGAAACTCGGGGATGAGCCAGTTTTCCGGCCATAGAAAAATTTCCCGGTTGGCTTCCCAAACCCGGTAACGCTTCATCCATTCCCATTGGCTGGAATCCATCACGGACGGCTTCACCTGCGGTTCGAGGTTCAAAAAGCACCGCTGAATGAAGGTTTGCACGGAAGACAGGGCCAGGCGGATGCGGGAAGTCTGCACCACTGGTTCCATGCCCGGGTCCACGAGGAAGTATTCGAACAGACCATTCGTATCGGTGGCGCCAAAATTGACGATGGCCGGCAGGGTGAGAATCTGGGCGCACAGGGCGTCGCGTTTCTTCTGGCGCAAGGGGTCAAAAATGGACTGGGCCAGTGGCCGCCATTGATCCGGTGTATATTGGGACCGGACCGCGTTGCGCAACGCGGCAGCGATGGCGACTCCGGTATCGGGATTAACCGGCGCGGTGGCCCGCGTGGGAGAGATGATCCCGGTCGTTTGCGTCAATACCTCGGGCTGCACCCCCAAGGTCTGGACTAATTGCAGGGCCTCCCAAAGGCGGGCGAAGCCGAGGTCGTTGACCAAGGGTGCAACCGTGAATTGCACCTGACCGCTGGCGGTTGTCGTCTGAATGGCTCCCGCCCCCCACAGTTGCACGATCACCGCCTGGATCGCGGCGGCATCGCGGCGGGTCAAATTGGCGATGGCCTGATAGAAATTGTAACCGGCCAGTTGCGGCGCGGTGGTCACGCCGCTCGGGAGCGGCGACGGCAAGGGACTCAGGGGAATGGTCTGCCGGGCATTTCGAAACACACCGATCAAACCATCCGTCCCGCCGGCCGGCCCCGCTCTTAACGCCGCGTAATTGGCCAACCGCAGGAATTGGCCCAACAGCGCCTGCGCCTTGGGCGCGGAGTCATCGGCCGTCTGGGTCGGCAGGGCATTGAAGTTAAGGTTGCCAAAATCCGCCGAGTGGGTGGCGAGATAAACCACCTCGGTCTCATCCAAGCCAAATCCCTGGATCAATTGCAGGGTTTTGGCCAGCAATATTTGGGCGCGGTGGTAGCGTTGAACGGACGCTTCCGGATACAAGACCAACTGGCTCAAGGGCCCCAGAGGCAAAGTTTCGCCTTGCACCAATAATTTGGCGTCGCCGCCGCCCAACCCCTGGAAATCCAAGGTGAAATGGCAGGGAATGCCTGCCTTGAACGACGTGTAGTTGGTGGGCGCCGTGCCGCCAGACACGACGGCGTTCGACATTAGCGGCGTGGTCAGGAAATCAAATTGCAGCGTCACCGTCGCCGTGGCGTTCGGCAGCATCGCCGTGAAGCTGTAGGGACCATCCGCTGGGACCTCCAAATAGCCTTCAAAATGAGCGCTGTTCACTCCCGCTGGTTTACCCGGGTTGGTGGCCGCATCCGTGCTGGCGGTTGGCACCTTGGCGGTGCCCAAGATCGTTTGCTCCGCTGCGTCGGAATAATAAGACGCCGTGACCCCTTCGTCCGCGGCGGCCTTGAAGGCCTCCACCAGCGGCGTGGCCGGCGTGGTTGTCTGGGTCGGGTCAGCCAGTATGCTCGTGTTGGTCAACAAGGTCTTGGTCAGGGAACCATTTGCGGCCAGTTGCCCTGTCAGCGCCTGGAAGATCGCTTGATCCATGAGCTGATCCTGCAACCACGGCAGGAATTCTTGCGCCAAGACCGACCGGGCCGGCGTCAGCCCGGCCGGCGTGGTGAACAGGGTGTCGAAATCCGTCGCCTGCAAGAAACCGGATTTCTGCCCACCCACGGTGGCTTGTTGCAGATAGGTCTGGAAAAAGGTCAAAGCCTGGCCATGCACGTCGTTCAGCATGCCCTGCAGCACCGTCTGCTGGGCAGCGGTAATGGTCGTGGCCGTGACCAAAGCGGCGAGTTCGCTGGTCAGCGCCGTCATGCGCGAAGCCACGGGAACCCCTAGGAGTGTCAGGGACAGAAGCTGGGTCGTCGAATCGTAGGAGAGTTGGATTCCAGGATCCTGGGCAAAAACCGCGGCGGGCATCGGGCCAGTGGCACTGACCGGCGTCGCTTGATATTGAATCGTGCCACTCCACATGCCCATGAACGTCTGGGCCACGGTGGCCGGATAAACCTGGGCCATCTTCTGGCGAATCAAATCATCGGTCAAGGTGGTGGGATCCGCCGGCACGGCGTTGGCAGCCTGGATGGACTCCAAGATGGCCGCCAAAGCCCGGACATTCTGCAGGAGCGCGGCTGGGTCCGGTTGGTATTTGCCAGCCGGATCGACGATTTGATGACGCAAGAGGTACTGCAGATCCTGCACCGCAAAACCAGAGGATTGAACCAATCCCGCCGTTTCGACGAAACTGAAAGTCTGACTCCAGGGCACGTCATCGGACAGCACGGCGGAGGCCACGGCGAGCGCCCCGCTTTTCAGGGCCGCAAATGGGTTCAAGGGCACTTGGGTGTTCTTGTCCACCGCCATCCTTCGCAGCGCGATGAAATCCGCAATCGAAAGTTGGAGGCCGCCGGCCAATAAGGCATAGCGATAGAGCAAAGACAGATTATCCAAAGTCAGCGCGGCTGAGGAAATATCCAATCCTTGATCCACCAAAATGGCTTCCACGTCATTGGCGGCCAAGCCAAGGGCTCCCTGAACGGCCGTCAAATGATTTCCCAACAGGACATAACCGTTGACCAGATCGTCCCCCGTTTTCCCGGCCTGCCAGCGAAACGGCAGGTATTTGTTCTGGGTCGTATCAAAATAAGCAAGATACTGGCCCGCCGGATTATCAAAGATCGGGTCGTTGTTGAGTACCGCCGGCGTCAAAAACATCTGCGCGTAAACCGGATTCACGCCGGTGGTGGAAATATCCGTCCCCGCCCAAAGCGGAAGCAAGCCGGTGCGACCAAAGGGGCCGGCCGGCAGGCGGACCGACAAGACCTGCAAATGGGAAAGATAAAGCAGGCCGGTGACCATGGCATTGGAAAAATCGGCGCTGAAACCGGCATCAGTCGCGGCCGGGATCAGCGGTGCCAGGAACACTTGCAGCGCCCGATCCAATTCGTCAATGGACCAGCCCAGCTTTTTCCAAAGGCGCACAAACAGGTTCAGCTTGAGGTAATCCAACGGCTGCGCCGCGTTGCCGCCCGCGTATTTGAAGATGGTATTTTGGAAGTCACAGGTGTTTTGGGAGGGCGCCTGCAAAACCAGGACCGTATTGGAGTAACTCGCCGTGGCAACGGTGGCCAGCCACTGTTGCAATGCCGTGGCAGCGAATTGAGGATAATACTGCTGCATCAAGCCTTGCAGCTTCACCTCAAACGCGGTGGGCTGGGCCGGCGGCACCGACGGGGTGTAACTAAACACATCGCTCAAGCTCAGGCCAAATTTCTGCAACGGATTGGTCAACGGCACCAGGGCGGGGTTTAAGAAACCGGTTCCCATGATGTCCGCCAGGTTTTGGTAGGTGATGTCCAGACTGTCGGCCAGAGTTTCAGCCGAGGATAACGCAGCCGCATCGTTCGCATTGCTGTAACCGTACAGCTTGAACCAACTGGACAGGTTGGAGGCCCGCGTATAAAAGTTGAATTCAGCCGGCGACAACCCCAGTGACTCGATAAAAATCGCCGACTGGCTGTAAGCGCCGGGATTGCCAAACAGGGGCAAAGGATCCACGGGCCGGAAGGTGGCCGCGATTTGCCACAGGGGCATCTTGAAGTAATTCAAGAAACCGCGGACCGTTTCGATCCACAAGTCAAACGGCAACCCCATGGGATAGAGGGGCGCCGTGGTGGTGTTTGACAGCACCGCATAGGCCGCCGCCAGGACATTTTGCGGTTCGGCGATCAAGTCCGCGCTGCTGGCCGATCCCGTATCATAGACCGCCGTGGAGGTCAGCGCATTGTGGGCCACATAATATTCCAGGATCTCATTGACCACATCAATATACGGCAGCGCCGTATTGGTGTTCTCACAACTCAAATTCAAATAAGGCAGGTCCGGGCGCCGCAACGTGAGCGCCTGAAACGGCGTGCCGGGTGCGTTCTGAACCGTAAACGGATAGGCCTGACCGTTGTGGTCGCTTTGCCAGACCGCAATGGTGGCCTGCCAGTCAGTGGGGTCCGGATCCAGAAAATGAAGAATATCCACCAGGTAAGCCGCCGGGCTGAGCACCGACCGGCAGTCGGCACACTCGCAAAAATCCAAGGAACCAAATAGTGAAGCCATGCTGGGAAACTGCCGGGCGATGGCATTCTTGGCTTTCGTGCGGTCAGCCGCCGAGGAGGTCATGGCAAACAGCGGCGGCTGGGTGTCCAACTGTTTGGCGGCGGCAAACAGGTTCAGGGTGACGGCGGCCACCTGCTGGGCTTTTTGATAAACCAAATTCGCCTCGGCCAGCGAAGGGAACGAAGACCCAAACCGCGTCACGAACTTTTCCGGCGTGTAGGCCATGATGTCGCGGGCGGAGGTGAACCCCAGCTTGACGGCGGCTTGCAGGGATTCATTGCTGGGGGTGATCTGGTATAACCGGTGCAGGGTCTTGACCGCGGCCACGGTGGGCGCGTCCGGGGCAGGAACCGACGCCGGCAATTCGCTCAAAAACCGGTTCAACGGTGTCCGCCCCAATTGGTAACCAGCCGCGTCCGCCGCCTGCAGGAATGCCCCCGCTTTGGGCGCCACCGTGGCATCCAACCCCAAAGCCCCCGTCGTCGCCATCCGCGCCACCACCCGGGTGGGAAAGTTCACGCGCACTTTGCGGGCAAGATCCGCAGAATAAGCCGCCAATTGATCGGCGCCGGTGGCGCCGCCATACGTGACGGGGATGAGAGCCGCCAGTTTCTGGGGATCACTGCCAGCAACGGCATTGATGGTGTTGGTCCAAGTGGCAGGGATATGAAAGTCATTGTCCGCCAGCACGGCCGGGTCGTTGGTGGCCCCCACCGTGGTCTGCAGTTTTTGAATGAGGCCGGCGTTGTTGATCGTCAGCAGTGCCAGCTTGCCTTGGAGCTGAAGAGTGGCGATGTTGCCAGCGGAAATTCCGGCGGCCGCGGCTTTGGTCCACAAATCCGCGCTGGCGACCGTTGGGTCAAAAAAGAGTCCCGCAAAGGCGGTCTGCTGGCCGGCGTCCGTCACCACGCTGCCGAGGAGGTCACTGAAGGCGGAAGGCGCGCCGGGCGCCTTGGCGGCCAGGTTGGTCTTGGCGGCATACGTGGTAAACACCGTTTGCGCCGCTGTGATCTGCGCGGCCGTGAAACTGACAATTCCAGCCTGATTGGCCTTGGTCAGCGCCGCTCCGATGGTGGCCGAGGGGACCAAGGCGAGTGTTTGCGGGTCGCTCGGCAGACCCGTGCGAAGCAAGGCGTACAAAACATCCGGTCCCAGCCCAGTGGTGGTTGTCAGCTTCGCGGCGGTGGCGCCCAGCGCCAGCAGTCGGGCGTCCCAGCCGGTGGATTGATTGAGCAGGGTCAGATCCTGCTGGCTCGCACTTTCCTGCGCCGTCGCCAGATTCGCAATGCCCGTGCCACCAATAGCCGTCTGCACGTCCGCTGCCAGACGCTGATATTCCGGGGTTAACGGCTGCACTTCGGCGGGAACCACCAGGTTTAGCACCAATTGAGCCGGGGCGTTGTATATGATCGAGGAGATGGTCGTCTCCGTGCCTTGCGCGTCCACCGCGCGCACCTCGACATTCGCGCCGCCGGTGGGCGGCGTGTAGGCCAGGGAATAAACGCCGTTGGCATCGGTCTTGGTCTCGGCGAGCTTCGTGGCCACCCCGCCATAGGCGATGCCATAAAGCCGCGCTGTAATGGTATTGGCCGCCGCACCATAGTCCATGGACAAGCGACCGCTCACCGAGGACTGGCTGGTGCCAGCAACTGTGGCCGCGTTGGCCAACATCGCCGCCGTGGCGGCGTCAACCGTTCCCGTGACCGGCAATTTGTTGACGGTTTGGAATTGCTTGATCGTCGCCGCCGTGCCCGTGCCCAAGGTGGACGCGGCCGTTTCCGTCGGCGGCACGGTCAGCCCCACCTTGGTGAGGTTGGTTTGCACGGATTTGACCTGATCGCCCTGGGCGTTCAAGGCTAAAGGAGGAGTTATCGTGGGCATGGGAAAAGTCCTTATTTTGAGGGCGATTTACAGTCTAATTTGTTGCGGAAATTGATTTCATCGTCATCGGCGGATCAAGCCAGGCCGGAATTCCTTTGCCCCCCCCGGATCATAGCGGCGGCGATAGGTTTCCCCTGGGCTTCCAATGGCGTCTGCTGTGCACTGGCTTAAAACAATTGGCGCTCTTTTCATAAATACGCTCAAGCAAGCATTCGCTATTGAATGGGTATGCCATGGCCCGCGAACTCGGAACCTTTTTGCACCTTGTACGGCACCTTCGCCGCCTTGAGTTCCTTGTCCAAATGATAGGGAGTGGGCACGCCTTTGGGATCCTCACAAAGCGGAATGCTGATGTCTCCCTTGCCTTTTGGAATGGTGGTCAATCCAGCCGCATCGCTGACTTCGAGCGCGACGCTGGTGCATTGATGGGTTCCCGAATAGGTGCCCGGCGTTTTTTCGATGTCCTCCATTTTCGCCAAGGCCGCGTCGCTTTGGGTCTTGGTGATATCCCACTGATAACTATCAAAATCGTCGTCCTTAAGCAGGTGATACGTGCCCGTGGCCGGGCCCGAGCAGGCCAGGCTGGCCATTCCCGAGTGCGGCAGCGGCCCATAGCTGAGAATCTTGACGATGTTTCCGTCAGGATCCCTTATCGTGACAAAGGTATGTCCCGGATTTCCATTCGGCCCCCCCGTCACTTGCACATTCTCTTTCTTGTCAACCGAGCTGACATTGATATCGATCTCCAGTTTGTATGGTTTTTGATTTTTCTCCTGCAAAGCGGCCTGTTTCTCCGCTTCAACTTTTTCGCTCATCTCCTTTCGCAGCGCGTCCATGTGGGATTGGGCTTTCTCTCTTTCCGATTTTGTCATGTTCCGCGAGGATTCCTTGCCCAATTTGAGTTTTCCAGCCGCATCCATTTTCCCCTCCTGCCGGCTCTTTACCGCACGTGTTACTCTCCCTGATTCGTCAACCAAAACCACCTCACTCTCAATTGTTATCTTCTTGCTTTCCCGGCCATCGGTATCTAATCGAGTGGCGGGTGACAACTTGACAAATTCATACAGATTCAGCCCCTCCCTGATTCCGGCCGGATCACACGCCACCCATCGCCCCAACCACGGCGCATAATGCCTGGCGCCGTAATAGTCTAATCCGGTTTCCTCATCACGCTCCTTGCCAGTATATCGATAGCGTTTTGCCGCGGGGCTGATAGTCTGGGCAACCGCCTGATAGGACGTGCTGCCATAGGGATAGTATTCCTCGTAAGAAATAATCTGCGCCTGATGGTCCAATTCCAGACAGGCGGAGCCGAGGTGGTTGCCAAATTGACAGCGGATCAGTTGGGCGGGCGTGCCGTCGTTGCCCTGGGTCCGCAACTCAATCAGGGCCACGCGCTGCTTTCCGTCCATGATGTGTACGCTCTGCCTTTCCAGCGTCACGGCGGCCGTGTTGCTGTATTCGCGATAGATTTCAAATCCACCAAGATAAATCCGTTGTTTGACCAACCCGCCGCCAGCCGCCTCGGTGGCTTTCACAACCCGCTCGCCGCACGGGTCGTAAACGTAATAGGTCCGCTCGCCCTGATGCTGGGTGCCATCGGCATCCTGGGCGTTAACCGCCTGGCGTTGCGAGGCCGAAAGCTGGTCCTTGAAGTCCCATTGCATGGCCGTCAGTTCCGGCAGGCGCAGCATGTTGCCATGGGCGTCATAGCCGTTGCCGGAGAAACTGTAGGTCTCCGTGATACCCCCGATGGTCGTGCTGCTCAGACGGTTGCTTTGCCGCACCGCTTCGACCGCGCTGGTTTCGTTATATGCATAAGTGCGCGTCCAACCGGGATTGGCCGGGCTCGAACCGAGGTGCTGCAGTTGTTGCAAATTCCCCGCCGCGTCGTAGCCATAATTCTCAAGGTACGTCCCCATCGCATTGCCATCATTGGGATGCGGCAGATTGAGGTTGGCCCAATCATTGTACGATTGCGGCGTCGGGGCATTGGGGGTACCGCCGGTCTGCCCCAGATGTTCCCGGCCGGCGGCTTTGATCAACCGGTAAATGGCGTCGTACGTGTAGTCCGCACTGGGTTCAACCCGTTGATTACTGAAATAAATGGTCTGCTGGGCGTCGTCTTGGAGGTGCGTGATGTTGCCGACTGGATCGTAAAAATACTGCCAATCCTGCAACGTGGCGTTGTCGGACGAGCGGGTGGTCATCACCCGCGTGAGCCGGAAGGTCTGGCTGTCGTAGGTATAGGCCGTGCTGGCGCCGTTCCCATAAGCAACGGCAGTTCGTTGCCCAGCCTCGTCATAGTCCATCTTGGAGATGGCATGGTACGAGGCGGTGCTGGCGACGAGCAGGCCGGCCGGTTCCGCTGCCTGCTGCAACCAGGTATCAATGGTTGCCAGCAGATTGGCCTCATTATAGCCCGGCTGGACGATGTTCAAAGTTGTTCCGGCCACGCTACTGTACGGCGCGATTTGTTGGATGACACGATTCAAGGCGTCAAAACTGCCGACATGGGTGAAGGTTTCGCTGCTCAGCGAGGGATTTTGATTCCAGTCGGCGGTATCCTTGCAGTCCGCGAGCAACTGCCGCTGGCCGCGCAGCAGATTCCCGTTGAAATCGTAACCCTCGGCAAGCTTGGTCAACGGATTGGTGCCGAAGTTGCAGACCACCCCGGCGGCATCGAAAACCTGGTAGATCTTGCCCCGGCAATTGAGCGATTCGGGACTGGCGGGGCCATTGGGTTTGCTGTCGCCGTAAATGGTTTTCTCGGCCAGCACATTGCTCAAGCCGTTGCCAGAAACCGTCAACCCGATTGGCCGTTGCAATTCGTCATAACTGATCGTCCGCACATACCCGCGCGCATCCCAGAGCCGGATGGGTTTGTCGGCGACATTGCCAAGCAGCCAACGCGCGCCGGCGTCCATGCTTTGGGAATAAACTTTGCTTCTGACCTGATCGTATTGGTAATTCATCACCACCCGCCCCAAGGCGTCGGTCACGGACAGCGGGTTGCCTTGAATATCCAATCCCGTGTGCGTGGCGTAAAATTGATCGGTGACCACGCCGTTAATCGGAGCCCGATTGTGTTGGACAAACAGAAACTGGCGGCCCAGCACATCAAAGAGCGCCGTGGTGGGCGTGCCGGCGTGGGCGGCAGCCTTGTTGGCGGCGTCCAGTTCGCAGCTTTGGTCCGTGGCATCGGGAAACGCGGCGGCGGCGCTGGCCGTGTTGGTGCGCAACTGATACCAGGTGGGCAGATAATCAGCCGCCGGCAGCAGGCTGAACAAGTCGCCCACATCCGGGTCGCTCTGCGGCACCAACTGTACCGTATCGTTGGCATCCCAAGTCTGTTGCTGCCAGGGATCAAAAACGACTTTTTCCCAGGTGTTATTGGGATGAACCGTGGCCACCACCCGGTCCAGGGGATCGTAGAACAACGTGGAAGTAACCCCCACCTTGTTGGCGAACTCAAAATCGTGCGTGGCACTGAAGAACGGTTCGTATTTGCGCACCGGCCTGCCTTTATTGTTCAGAATCGTCCAGCCCGAACCGATCCACCGCGGGTTGATCACTGGCGACTTCGGATCGGTCAGATCGAGCGGCCCGGGTTCGGCTTGGGCTTTTTTCTGGATTTCCCGGCCCAAGCCATCGGAATAGCTGAAGCTCACTTGGACTTTGCTGGCCTGGCCGGCCGACAAAGCGGCGCCATGAGTTTCACGCACAATGCTGGCGGCAAACACCGGTTCCCATTGCGTGGGATCCGTGGGGTTGGCGGCTTGCGTGTCACTAAAACGATTCAAATCATAGACGATACGGGTGGTGGCGGTGCCCAACAGGCCCGGTGCCAAGGTGAGGGGGTTCGCGTTGCTGATGAAACCAGTAACCTCCGCCGACAACAGGTCCACGGTGAAGGTGGCAAAAGAATCCCCGCTTTCCGAACTGCCCGTCGCCGCGACCTTTCCTTTTACCGCGGTGCCCACCATCATGCCGAGGGCGTCGAAGGCGGCGGCCGTATGGTTGCCGTTGGGATCGGTGACGTCGGCCGGCTGCAGCACCCGATAATCATTTTGCGCGATCACCGTGTTGCCCAAGGCGTCCTGCGTTTGATTCAGCAGGATATTGTAAGCGTCGTAAATCAGGCAGGCGTACTGCCCGAACGCATCCCGGTGCGCCTGCGGCAAAAAGAAACATGCCGCCGCCACAGCGGCGTTCTGCACCAGGGGATTTGGCGGATTCTGAGGCACGGGCGAATATATGGTCCGGCCGGAGGGAAGCCACCAGTTGGCATCCCCCTGACTGTTTACGTAGCCGCCGCCACCGTTGGTAAATCCGCCACTGGCCGCCAAGCTGCCGACATCCGCCAAAATGGCCGCCAACGACGCCGCGTTCGCCGGCTTGTTTGGGTTGGGGTTGTTGTTAAGGAAAACCTGCTCGGCGAGATTTGACGTCAGGGCCAGTTTATAGGTTTCATAAACCAGGCCAAGGGATTCGGTTTGGCCAAACGCCGCCGGACCGGAAAGGTCGTTCTTATAATACAAGGTGCGCACGTCCTCCACCAACCGTTTTTGGGTTTGGGTCGGATCCGGCGCGCTCTCATAGGCAATAACCACGGCGGACGCCGCCAATGCGGTCAAATCGGAAAACCCGTACACCACCGAATCATCCGGGCGCGGCGGGCGGGTCAGCTCATAAACCAGGGTCTCGGCCGGCAACGGACCGCGATAGGCATCGGCGGTGTCGATCACCGAAGTAAACGTGTTTTCATCGAGGGTGAGCAACGCCACCTGCTGTTCGGCGGCCACGAACGCCGAGGGATCCACCGCCAGATTCGGCGCCGTCCCTGAAACCGCCGCCGGAGCCGCAGGCAAACCGGAGGCCGTCACATTGCGACCATAGGCAACACTGATCCGCTGGAGAATATTGCCGAACGGATCCGACTGCAAAACCGCCTCATGGGTGACACGCGGATCGGCCGGATTCCGTTCCTGGCGATGCGTCAGTGTCTCCCGCGCATGGCTGAAGAAAACACCATACCGATTGGTCCCCTGCGGCTGAAAACACTCCACGGTGTAATTACGGATGGAGACGCTATACGGAATGCCGGCCTTCGCCGTGCCATCGGCGGCGTAGATTTCCTGGCGGAGAATGCTGCCTTTCAAGGCGCGTACGGCCTCGCGTTCTTCCTCCCCGGTGAGCAAATACGGCACGCGGGTTCCGTCAGTCTGGTATAGATCCGCCGGCAATAGGGTGTCGGGCAATAAGGCGGCGAGGAAAGCCACCCATTTCTGGGCAAATTGTGGATCACTTGGGCTGGGCGCGCCGTAGTAGTCACGCGCCATGTACTGGACAATGGTCTTTTCATCCGGCCAGGCGCCGGTATGAAACCAGGTCTTGGTCACCACCGGCGGAACGTGCAGGGCATCGGCTTCCGTGTCCGTATCCTCGGTGAACAGACTCCCGGAATCGCCGAACGATTCCGCGTCGGTTTGCTCCACATAGCCAAAGCCGCGAAACTCGCGCTCCACGCCGTCGTAATATCCGTGACGATAACGGTAGGTGCTCACCAGTCGGGTGCGGCCGATGAAATCAAAGGTCTCCACTCGTTCTGCGACCTGCACCGGAAAGGCCAGCTTGGTCACCCACGGCGTGCCTGCCATCAGGTCTGCCACGTAAAACTTGGTGGAGGATACATACTGAATGCGCGTCTCGGCGCCGAGGTTGTTGGTGATGCTGGTGAGCAAATGAGGCTTCTGCCCGCCCATGAGGTCCACATATTTCATTTGCCGCCCGCTGTCCCCGGCCAAGGGCGAGGACCAAACCAGGCACGCCGTGCCCCTGCCGAGCAAATCCACCGTGGTAAGCGTGGCTAGATTGTCCAACGCGGGAAAGTTGGCCAGCGTGGTTTCATTCGACCAACTGTTCCCGGACTGGTTGTGGTAGATGGCCACTCCCCGCGCGGCCAGATAAAGGATGTCGGTGGTGCCACAGCCGTCAATATCGGCCAGGCGAATCCGCCGCGGGTCGAAGAGGTCCGGGGTGTCGAAACCCGGGGCATTATCCATGGAAACTTTGGCTCCGAAACGGCCAAACCCGCGGTTGGGCCAATAGCACACCTCCCCCTGGCGAATGCGGACGAGGTCGGTCAGGCCGTCGCCCGTCATGTCGGCCAGAAAAATGGACTGGGTCGGGTCGTTGAAAATCAGGGCCGGACCTTGCTCCTCGTCATAAGGCTTGCGAGCATATTGCCGCTCCCCAAAGCCCGCCCGGCCCTGGGATTGATGCCAGGCCATGACCTCGTCTTCGGAAACGAGGATATCGGCCAAGCCGTCGCCATCGACGTCGAGAAACTTCAGGTTGGGGTCGCGCGTGTCCAGATTGGGAAAGCTGGGAAACGGACTAAAATCCTCCCAATCCCCCGGGCCAGTCCGTTCATAATACCCGCGCCGCTGCGCCTCGAAATGGACCAGGTCCTGATGTCCATCCGCCGCCAGGCTCATGAATTGCGGCTGGGCGCCCGCCGGAATGGAGCCGGGCTGGACGCCGAGCAATTCGACCGGGGCAAACCGGGGCAGCGTTTGGGTGACGCCGCCCTCGGTCTGGATATTAATCGGACTCAGATTGCGTTTGTAAAACAGCGCTCCCGCTTGCTGAGTGAGAATGCCCGAAAGGCCCTCGCCATCCAGATCCAGCCACTGGTAGCTGGTGCCATCCATTCCCAGAGGAAGGTTCTCCAAACTGGCTGGTTCAACGGTCCGCACCGTCGGGTCAATGACCGCTTGGGAATATGTGAATTCCAGCGGCGGAAACGCCTGGCTGGTGTAGGACTGGCCGCCAGCCGCCAGCACATATCCCACCGGGGTGATGGACAGGAGCTTGGTGGCAATGGGATTGCCCAAAAGCGACGACGTGGGATCGGCCTGGTCGTAGGTAAAATTGGTTGAACGGACCAGTCCGTCATAACCGGTCTCACCGTTCTTGCCCTTGGGGAAATGATGGAACATCAAAATGCGCTGGCATAGACGATGGGTGCGCACTTCAAAAGTGGAGCGAAACGTCGAGAAAGCGTCCGCCCGCACCGCCCATTGGCGGGTGGGATCCGGCGCGGGGGCAGGCATGGCCAGGTTGTGTTCGCCGTAATCAAACACCACCTCAAAGAGCCAGTCGCTGCGCTGGGAAAGGTCCTCCCCGGGCTGATAGGGAGTTGGGGTTCCGTAATGGATGCGTTTGACAAACACGTTGGTCCATCGCGCGTAGCCATTCTGGCGGTTGCGTTCGCTGGCGGCCGCCAGATTGAGGCCCGCCGTGTCTTCCGCCTTGTATTCGTAAAAGATGACGTTGCCTTTGTCATCGAACGTGGCCTCCAGCAGCCACTTGAAAACCCGGGACGGGTCTGCCGGATCCGCCAAGCGGCACTGAGGGTTCAGTCCGTAAATGCTGGTGATGTTGTCCTTGGTGATGGCGCGCCAGTGGAGATCCCCATCCGATGTTCGTTGCCACCGCTCGATGCGCGCAAACAAGCCTTCGACCCGCGGCCGGTAACGTTTGACTGCGTAGTTCTGTCCCGCCCACGCTGCCCCCGGCTCCGTCACCACCAGCCAATGGCCGCCTTGCAACCCCAGCACAGGCATCAGGTCTTCCGCCTCCGATAGGATGAAAACGTCCGACTCTTGGGCGTCGTCGTACAAGGGCAGTCCCTTGTCAGTTTTCCGGGTCACCGACGGGATGGAGAGATGCCATCCCAGGCCAAAGGGCTCGTTACCCGCGCCGGAATTATAAGCCAGGGAGAGTTTGGGCGAAAAATCAGCGCGGCCAGGCGAGGTGAAGATCGGAACGGTAAAGGCGCCGGTGCCGGTGACCGGATTCACGGAGAATTTTTCCCCGATGCCGCGAATCGCGCCGCCGCCCTTCGGCAGGCTGATCGACTGCGCCGGGGCAGCCTGATTGGGCGGCGCAACGCCATCGCGGTCCGTCGATTGCTCCGGTTTTTGATTTGCCATATAGGACTTCTGCCTTCTGCCTCACAAGAAATGAAATTAGGCTGAAGATCAGTTGTCCGCATCCTTATTGCAAGCGGAAGTTATCCACAATATTCGCTGACGCGCTCGTCGGCATCTTTCCGCCGTGGCTGGAGTCATTTCGGCCATCCGGAAAGCGATGGTCATGCTCCAGCTTTGGTGCGACGAAGGAGCGGCTGCGGCGACGTTCGCAACGAGCGCAACTCTGAAGAGAACCTCGATACTGGGCCGCTGGGGGGAATAAGCAGGCGCCATTGGCGCTGGGTGCCCGATTATCTATTGGGCTAACTTGATATGGACTTCCACCACCCCTTCGTGGGTCTCACTGGTGAAGCCAAATTGGAGTTGCGACACGCCCTCGGCGGGAAAGATTTTAAACGAGGAACCGCGAATAATGGCGGGCGTGCTCAGGGCACAGGCGGCCCCCTGATCGCAGAGCCAGGATTTCAGGCCGCCGGCGAGCATGTTGGCCACTTCGCCCATGACGTCGTTCACATCGGGGTCGGCCGGGGCTTCGGCGGGCGGGAGCCCCAGCATGGCGCCAGTGATGTGGACGGCAAACGGCGCCGGGACATGAAGATAGACGGCGCCGTTGACTGTTTCGCCGACAAAACCGACGGAACTGGTGACCCGTCCGGAGAGACCGCTCGGATCGACCTCTGCGTGGACGGCGGCCGGGAGAGACAACATGGTGGAAAAGACCTCAGCCAGATGCCGGGCAAGATATTCACCCACGGCTGCCGTGGCTATTGCTTGACTCATATATTAAAAAACTGCAGTCCGCAACCGTGTGTGCGACCATTTTGGGTGCGCTGAGGTGATCTCAACTCATCGCGCCTTATACATCGGCCAAACGGGGCGAATCTAAAGGAGAATCGGGGTGAATCGCGGAGCTGGCTTGGTGGGGCGAGACCGCTCCGCTTCCCGATCCCCCTGTCTCAGAGAAGTTTATCCCGCGCCACGGGAGCAATTTAGCTGAAAGGCAATTAATCTACCGGCCGATAAACGCTGTGGCAG
Organism: uncultured Bifidobacteriaceae bacterium; assembly: GCA_964437865.1. Lineage (GTDB taxonomy): Bacteria > Verrucomicrobiota > Verrucomicrobiia > Limisphaerales > UBA11358 > UBA11358. The sequence goes on from CAYTJG010000028.1 coordinate 23,389, forward strand.
GATTTGCAGTCCACGGCCTGGTTGAATTGCGCCAGGGCGCCGGATTGACCTGCTTTGAGCGCGGTCACGGCATCAACCACCGCCGTGGTCTTCTTTTTCCAGCCGGCGGGATCCCCTTGGGGCGCGTCATTAATGGGCAACGAACTCACATAATCCGCCAGCTTGTCCAAGTCCGCCTGAGTGCCCTTGCCCTGCCCAACCCGCTTGGCAATGGAATCGTCACCTTTGAACACCGCCTTCATGATTTCTTCCACCGTGTATTTGGGCGGTTGTTCCGTCGCACGCAAAATCACCGTTCCCGAGAAAAGCGTCAGGACGACGGCCAGACCCGCAAAGCCAAAAGTCATTTTCATTATAAAAAAGGGAGTTCGTTTTCAGTTTGCGACCAAACGGCAGGCGCTATTTTGCAGCCAGGCTGCGATCGACGGCCTCCAGCCAGCGGCCACCGTTGCGCCATTGTTTGTATTTTTCTAGAAAGTCAGGGCCCCCTTTGATCTGATCCAGTGTTCTGCCATCGGCGATGTCTTTTTGCACCACGGCAATACTCTCCGCCACGAAGTCGCGGAATTTTCTCAAATCATCCACCGAGCTGACCACGCCGTGACCGGGAATGATCTTTGTATCCGCCGGCACCCAGGCAAGTACGGCATCCAGGTTGTTCAGATACCCTTTCACGTCACCACCATTCATTGGCCACGTCCACATACGGAAACCGTCCAGTCACAAACTGGTCGCCGAGGTGAAGCACCTTGGAATTGGTGAAATACACCGCCGCATCACCATCGGTATGTCCGGGGCCAAAGGCGATGATCTTGATTTCCACCTTGGAAAAATCCTGGCGCCCCTGCTGGGCGTTCGCAGAAAAAGCGATGACCAGCAAGCACGCGGCCACTCGGCTGCGGGAGCCAGGGAGTAAAAAGTTTATCAGCTTCACTTCAATTGTCTTTTTGTCTGGATTATTTTTAACACTTACGCATCTGGGCAAGCGCGACTTTCGCGGATTCGGCGGCGCCGGGCTTGGCTCCCGGCTGGCGGGTGGCGATCGAGGATCGCCCCCCGCCAACCGCCCCCCTCGCAGCACGCACTGCAAGAGTTGATTGGCCAAAAATCGTTATTTTCATTCAACGCCACGCCGACTGCGCCACCAAGGGGCCGGCAAGTAACTTCCTTGCCTGCCGGCCCTTGCCCGGCTTATTGCGCCGCCGCTGGCGTCACCGTCCGTTTGGCCACCCAATCGCGCGACTGCGGCTCGCCGTTGCGGTTCACAGACGCCATCTTGCCGGTGATCTTGTCGACCGTGACCGCGCCGGAGTATTCATTGGTGCTGGAATTGCCGTTGTAAGCACGCACGACGCTGAAGGAGATGTTGTCGCCATCCACCTTTCCGTCCGTGATGGGTGTTTCCACCGGCGAGCCGTCCCGCCCCGGCGCGGAAACCTTGCCCGAGAGCGCGGCGGCGTCTTTCTTCAAGGTCAGTGTGCTAATGCGGTCCGCCCCGCCATTGCGTCCCGGCGTGCTCCAGGTCCACGTCCCTGTGAGGTCCGCCGCTTGGGTGGACGCCGTCAGTAACAGCAGGGCCGATGCACCGGCGAGGATAACTGATTTCATTTGATGTTTCATGTTCATAGGTTGTGTTTTGGGAAATGATTACTTCACCGTGGGCTGGCCGGCCTTGGCCCAAGCCGCATAACCGCCGTCGATGGCCACGGCATGCTCAAAACCATTCGCCTCGAAGTATTCCAACGCCCGCACGGTGCGGTAGTGGCCCACGGCGCTGTGGACGATATACCATTTGGTTTTGTCGGTGATGGTGGCCAGCACCTCCTGGTACTTATCATCATCCGTCAAATCGTAATTTTTGGCGTTGGCCAAATGACCGGCGGCGTATTCGCGCGGCGAGCGGGCGTCAATAATGATGGCGTCAGGATGGTCCGCCAGGAACTTCACCGCCTCGTCCACGGATATTTCCTTGTAGTGCGTTTCGTTGACAATCTTGTGTCCGTTTTCATCGTAACCCGGCTTGGGCGCTACAACCGTAACGGCGGACGCCTCCGTCTGATCCCCGGCCTTCTTCGCGGTCCAATCGCGCGATTGCGCTTCGCCGTTGCGCACGGTGGCAATCGTCCCGGTAATCTGGCCATTCGCCACCGCGCCCGTGTAAGTAGTCTTGTTGGTATTGCCATTGAAAACCCGGATCACGGCAAAGGAGAGATTATTGCCCTCCACTTTGCCATCAGCAATGTCCACGGCCACCGGTTTGCCATCGCGGCCCGGACTGGAGATTTTTCCGATTAACGTCGTGCCCTCCGTTTTCAGGGAAAGCACCGATTCGCGGGGCGCGCCGCCATTGCGGCCCGGTGTGGTCCAAATCCAATTGCCATCCGCATCCGCCGCCCGGATCGGGGCGGCGCTGCCGATCAGCAGAATTGCGCTTGCGAGATAATTCAATATAGTTTGCTTTTTCATAGTTTTGCTTCGGGAGACTGCGTCGTTTTCTTTGAGTGTTTTGGTTTTGGTGCGGGTTGAATCAGGCCAGAATTTCCTTGTGAACTTCGCCGTAAACATCCGTCAGGCGGAAATCGCGGCCGCCGTAGCGGTACGTCAATTTTTCGTGATCGAGGCCGAAAATGTGGAGCATGGTCGCATGCAAATCGTGATAATCCATGCGGCCATCCACCGAATTAATGCCAAATTCGTCGGTGGCGCCATGGGAAAAACCCGGTTTCACCCCGCCGCCGGCCATCCACATGGTCCAACCTTTGGTGCTATGATCCCGGCCGTCCGGCTTTGGACTGTCCGGGGTGCGGCCGAATTCGCCGCCCCAGAGCACCAGGGTGTCTTCCAGCAAACCGCGCTGCTTCAAGTCCGTGAGCAGCGCGGAAATCGGCTGATCCACGGCCCGCGTGCTCTTCTTCAAACCGGCATAGAGTTGGCCATGATGGTCCCAGTCGTCATAGCAGACTTCAATGAACCGCACGCCGGCTTCCGCGAAACGCCGGGCGAGCAGGCACTGCCGCCCAAAGTCATCCGTCTCGTCCTGGTTAATGCCGTACAGATCCAGCGTGGCCTGTGACTCCTTGGAAATATCCGTCACTTCGGGCACCTCGGCCTGCATCTTGAACGCGAGCTCGTAAGACTGGATCACGCCTTCCACCTGCCGGTCCAGCGTGCCCTTCTTGAGCAGGTCGTGATTCAACTCCTGGACAAAGTCCAGTTCCTTGCGTTGGGCCTTGGCCGTGATATTCGCGTTTTTGATGTTATTGACGCTGCAATTCTTGATGTCCGTCTTCGACTCCCCGATGCGGGTTGCCGAAAACACGGACGGCAGAAAGCCGGATTCATAGGATTGGCCACCGCCGATCGACAGCGCCGGCTTGATGGTGATGAAACCGGGCAGGTTTTGATTTTCGGTGCCCAAGCCATAGAGCAGCCACGACCCCATGGACGGCCGCACAAACACCGGGCTGCCGGTGTGCAGCGCCGGCCAGGCTTGCGGATGCAGCGCGGGCGCATTGGTCCACATGCCGTGGAGAAAGCAGAGTTCATCTGCATGTCCGGCCACGTTCGGAAATAACTCCGAAATCCATTTGCCGCTCTGGCCATATTGTTTGAATTTAAACGGCGAGCCCAGATACAGCCGGTCTTCATTGTCGGCCGACTGTTTGCCGTCGTTGGCCTGCAACTTCGGCTTGTAGTCAAACGTATCCACATGCGACGGCGCGCCTTCCATGCCCAGGAAGATGATGCGTTTCGCGCGCGGCGCGAAATGCGGCTGCTTGGGCAGGAGCAGATTCACCTCGCCGCCGGCGGCTGAGGCCGCGTCCGCCCCGGCGGACACCTTGGCACTGCCGTCCAGCAAGGCCGCCTGCGCTGCGATGCCCGCAAACGCCATGTAGCCAAAACCGGTCGTCAAGGTCTTGAGCATCTGCCGCCGGGTATAAATCCGGGAGTTGACACAGTCACAACGTTGGGGTTGATGGTAATTGTTTTTCATGATGGTTGATGAGTTGACCGGCTATTGGAGGTAACGGAATTCTGCGCTGCCAAACAGCGCCTGACTAAATAACGCCAAGGCGCCTTCTTCCGGACTCGCCGGCACTTCCGGCAAGGCCTGATGGAACACTTTTGGTTGTGCGATGCCTGGCGCAAGTTTACCCACCACGACATCGCTGGCTGAGCCTGGTCCATTGAAAGTGCGGGGGAAACGGAAGCCGCCCCGACCCGCCCGGCCACCGCCACCGGTATCCGGCACGGTCGGCGTATTGGCGGTGCCATTCATCACCACAACGGAGGTGGCGAGAGCGGTCGCGGCCGGATTGGCGCTGGTCGCAGTCGCCGGCAAAGGTGCCGGAGTCGCCGTGGTGGCTGGTGAGCTGGCTACTATGGCCACCTGTATTGGGACTGGCTGAGATACCAAAGGGGCGGGTTCCGGCGTCGAGGTGCGGGGCACGATGTCCTCCGGCTTTTGCGACGCGAGCAAGCGGGTCTCGTCCTTGATGAACTTCTTGGCTCGCTTCACTTCCGCTGCCGTGGGCTGGCGCTGAAACACAGCCAAATAGGCCCGCTCAATGCGCGCCTTTTCCGAGAGATGCTTGTTTTGCAACAGATTCCGGGCGAGATGCAAGGACTCGTCCTGTACCAACGCGTTGTTCATGAGGAACAATTCCTGGCTTGGGGAAGTGGTATCCTCGCGCTTGGCTCCCACCAAATTGGGATTGGGCAGATTGAAGAGGGCGAGTGATTCCGGCACCAGGTCGCGCGGCACGGGCAGATACACGCTGCGCTTGTAAAAGTGTTGCGGCAGATCGGTTTCCCAGATGTTCACGCCGTAATACCCATCGCCAAATTCGCCGGTCACGCCGAATTGCGGCGGCGCCAGATCCAGTCGGCCACTCGCAGCTAGGATGGAATCCCGCAACTGTTCGGCCAGCAGCCGGCGGGGTTCCGCCCGCCAGTTCAAGGTGTCGGCCGGATCCACTTCCTCGGCCTGCGCGTAGGTGTCGCTGCTCAACTGGTACGCTCGCGTGAGCACCAGCGAACGGACCAGTTGTTTGATCGACCAGTTTTGTTCGGTGGCGAACTTGACCGCCAGGTAGTCGAGCAAATCCTGATTCACCGGCCGGGATCCAAGATGGCCCAAATTATCCGGGGTGGCCACAATGCCCTCGCCAAAGAGATGCTGCCAGGCGCGATTGACGGCCACGCGCGCGGTCAGCGGATTCTCCGGGTCGGTAATCCATTGCGCCAGTTGCAACCGGCCGCTGGCGTTGGTGGGAATCGTTGGAGTTTCCGGCAGGGCCACGATGCGCAGGAACCCTCGCGGCACGACGGCATCGGTCGCCTTGGTCAGGTCGCCGCGATAATAAACCGGCACATCTTGCGGTTCGTCATAGTCACGCACTCCCATCGCGTACGCTTTGTGAGCAGGCACTCGTTCAATCTGGTTCGTGGTGAAATTCCGCGCAAAACCACCGCGCCGGCCAAAACCATTCGTCCCCCCACCCCCGCCAAACCCACCGCCCGCGAAGCCGCCGCCACGCCGTCCGCCCCCGGCATTGTTGGTGCCAATGGCATAATTGCGGTTGGTGTTCACGAACATGTTCGGTGTGGGCTCGCCGGTGGATAACACCGCCAGTTCCGGCGCGCCGTCCAACGAGAGCAGTGAAGTCGGCCGCCGATTACCGCGCCCCCCCACTGTCCCGTAGAGCGTTTCCGTACTGGCGAAAATTCCCGCCAGGGCGTGGTAGTCTTTCTGCGGAATGGGATCAAATTTGTGATCATGGCACTGCGCGCACCCCACGGTCAGGCCGAGAAACCCGCGGGCAGTCACATCCACCTGATCATTCACCACCTGCCACTTGGAATACTTGATGCGGGATTCATTCAGCCCCTTGGGCCCAATGGCCAGAAAGCCGGTGGCCGTGAGGTTTTCATCCCGTTCCTTTTGATTGCTATACGGCAGTTGGTCTCCCGCCAGTTGCTCCGTGACAAACCGGTTGTAGGGCTTGTCCTCATTGAACGCTGCAATCACATAGTCGCGATAGCGCCATGCGTAGGGGTAGTTTAAGTTGCGGTCTAGGCCGGTGGATTCACCATAGCGGGCCACATCCAGCCAGTAACGTCCCCATTGCTCGCCAAAGCGCGGCGATGACAGCAGTTGGTCCACCACGTTTTCCAGCGCCTGGGGCGAGGTATCCTTGGCAAAAGCCTCGACCTGCTCCGGCGTTGGCGGCAGGCCAATCAGGTCATAATAAACGCGGCGAATCAACGTGCGCCGGTCGGCATCCGCCACCGGCTGGAGACCTTTCTCCTCGAGCTTGGCCAGGACAAAACGGTCCACTTCGGTCCTGGGCCATTGGGCATCGGCCACGCTCGGCGGGGGGACCGCCTTGGGCTTTTGAAACGCCCAATACTCGCGTTCCTTCTGCCAATCATAAACCTTCTCCGGCTTGGCGGCCTGAGCGCTGACAATCTTGGCTGAGTCTCGCGGATCCGGCGCGCCATCCTTGACCCACTTTTCAAAATTGGCGATCACCTCGTCCGGCAACATTCCCCCCCGGGAATCCGGGGGCATGTGTAATTGGCCCACCTGCCGAATGGCGTTAATGAGAATGCTCTCGTCCGGTTTGCCAGGCACCACCGCCGGCCCGCGATCGCCGCCCGCGCGGATGCCATCCCGCGTGTCCAGCGTCAGCTCGCCCTTGTTTTTGCCCTTTTCCTCGGAATGGCATTCATAGCAATGTTGGACGAGTACCGGGCGGATGTTCTGTTCAAAGAACTCCAGTTGTTCCGGCGTAATGGACTTGTGGACGATCTGGGCATGGGTCGCCAGTGCCGCCAGCGTGAGCGACAGCACCAGCAGAGGAGTGATGCCTTTGAGTTCGATTGCACGTTTCATGGATTGGGTCGGGTTAGGGGTTTGTTCAGTTGCGGACTCACGGATGATGCAGGCGGAAGAAGACGTTCCCCTCGCCACCCACCGGCTGCGTGATGAAGTTGGTGCCATTCACAACGGAGGGAGCAGCCGGATTTGAAATCCACAAGCCCGAGGCCAGGTTGGTGGTGTATTCCAAATAATAGCCGGTGGCACTGCCGGACCAGCTCAGGCTAAACGTGCCGTTGTTGGGCGGTAAGAAGCCGAGGCTGGGGCGCGAGGTCACGGTGCTATTGGTGACCAAGGTGAATCCGGAATCCGCCCAGTTGGTCTGGCTATAGGCATAAAGCTGGGCTATCCGGGCATCTGACAACGTCCCCTGGTTGATATACGCAAACTCATCAATCACGCCGTTGAAGGGAGTACCGATGGGGGCATTGGCAGTGACCAGTTCCGGGTTGATGGTGGCGGCCCGCCCGGTATAAGCGGTGATATATCCCTGGCTGAATCCGGGTGGATCATTGGGATTTTGATAGATTGCTCCAATGCCATCCACCGTGCCAACCCTGACGCCGTTGATGTAAAGGCGAAGCGCGCCACTCACGAAGCCCGAGTTGCCATCCAGCACCGCCACCACATTATAGACCTGATTGGTGGTTATCGGATAAGGGATATACGTGGCGGTCGCCGGGGTGTTGCCCCCCCAAGGCGAGCCCGCCCCTGAGCTGGAGGTCTGTTCGGCCTCAAACATCAGTTTCGCCGACGAGGGACTATCCACGTTGGTCTGTGTGGGATACAAGTACAGGGCGTATTGATAATCGGAGAACAGGATTGGAATTTGATAATTGGTGGAGACGCCGGCATTGAGCAGCACCTGCGGCAAACCATTCGCTTTAAATGAAAACAAGGTTGTGATTTGATACCACGGCCCCAGCGTGGAATTGATGTCCGCGCCATTGGGAAGCTCAATGCGGTTCGTCCCCCCATTGCCATTGAAACTGATGGCCGTGTTGTTGGGCACGTTGGGAACCAGACCAGGCACACCCAAAACGGGAACGCCTCCGGAATTCGCGTCTCCCTTGATCGCACCCACAATATTCAGCGGTGAAGTGTCATATTTCGAAACCAGCGAGCTGATGGAGCTGCCGTTGGTTTCATCAAATGTGAAATAGCGCACAAGCCCCGGCTCGGACAGAACTTCGTCGCGATAGCTGATTGTGGAGACGAACTGAGCAGTCACGGTGAGCGAATTGGAAACATGCGAGCGGTCTTTCAGGTCGGTGATGGTGATTTGGTTGGTCTCGCCATGCACTTGTTTGCTCGTGGTAAGCGTCACCTGCAGCCCGTTGGTGGCAATGGACGCCCCCGTGAGCGCCAGTCCCGTAACCTCGCTTGTGGGAATGCCATACGTTGACAGATTGGTGGCGGTGGTCGGGTCTACGGGCTTGTTAAAGGTCAGGACAATTTCATTCAAAGATCCCGCGAGTCCGCGCAGCCCAACCAAGTACGGTGCCGTGGTGTCTGCCACCACCGTCAGTTCCGAAGCGGGGCTGCTGGTGACCGAGCTGAATTGGTTGCTCACGACCACCGAGTAATTGCCGCCCGAATTCCAAGCGGCGGTAAACGACAGAGTCGCGTTAGTCTGGCCAACCAACCCGGCGCCATTGTAATACCACTGGTAGGCATAAGGAGTTTGACCTGCGGCCGCCACAGAGAATTGGACGGTCCGATTCTCCGTGACGGTCTGATCACCCAGACCGCTGCTGCCGCTGACAATTGCCACCGCGCCCGCGGAAGCAAAAGTGAACGACAAGTTCGTCGTCGCGACCGTGTTGGCGGACGACAAAATATCGGCCACGCCACTCACCGTGACATTGTAACTATTCCCAACGACAAAGCTGTTCGCGGCGTTCAGATTTAGACTGACGGTTTTCAGGTCACTCCCCAATTCTGCCGATTGAATGCCGAGGGCGCTGCCACCGCTGGTTTTCAAGATATAATTCCCCAGGTTCGTGGCGGTCACTGGCGATACCGGCTGGTTGAAGACAACTTGTAGCTGCCCCGGATCGCCCTGCGAATTGACGCCCGATACCAGCGTTGGCGGCACGGTGGTCACCAGACTGGCTCCGGTGCCGGCTTGGTAGTGCGCCAGAATGTCGTTGGATGACAAAACCGTGTTGTAGATGGAAACATCCTGCTCTGTGCCATCAAAATATCCCCATTGCCCGCTGACATTCAGATGGGAACGCCCATTGCCGGAACCGATATGCACGGACCCATTATGATCGTAAATCTGGCCGACTCCGTTGGTTGTGCGGCCCGCCAATTCACCATTCACATAGAGCCGCAATTCACCACTCGTTCCCACCGGATCACCATCCAACACCGCCACCACATGGTAGGTGACGTTCGTTGTCACCGGATACGTGATGTAGACTGGCGGATTCAGCAAGAGACCAAAGGGCGATCCGGGACCATCGTCAGTCGAGTTGTAGGCCGTGAACGCCAACAAGGCAGTGGGCGGCGGAGTGGTTGACGCATCCGCCACCGGGGTGGAATTCCAGAGGTAAACTCCGATGTCGCGCAGATTGCCCCCTTCCTCCCACAACCCGGTCACGGCATGAAATTGAGACAGCGTTGCATTGTCGCCCGGTTGCTGGCCAATCGGAAAACTGTTCGCGATAAACCACAGCTCGATCGTCCGCTGTGACCACGGCCCGCGCGTAACATTAATATCGCCGTTGTTGGGCACGGCGACTTGGTTGCTATGCCCCGTGACAAAGGTGACTGCGGTGTCGTTTACCGCGGAGGGCACAATCGACGGCACGCCCAGAATCGGCAGGACTTCATCGTTGGTCACGGTGGACAAAGTCTGGTAGGTGCCGTTGGTGTTCACCGTATCCCCCCCGCTCGTTTGCGTGTAGGCCACCGTGCCACTGGTCTCATTCAATTTGAAGTAACGTACCGGGAGGTCGGCCAGGACTTCATCGTCATAGCTCAGATCGGCATAAACATTGAAGTTGGTGTTCAAAATGTTTTGGTTGGCGTACGTGTCCTTCAATCCCGAGATGGTCAATGGATACGTCGTTCCATAACGGAGTTGGCTGGTCGCCAGGGTCACCGTTTTCCGATCAGTGCTCAGAGCGGCGGAGGTGACGACAAAGTAAGGCGATGAATACGTCGCCAGAGCGGTCGCGCTAACCGTGTCCAGGGTTTGGTCGAAGGTTAAAAAAACCTGGTTGATGCTGCCCGCAACGGCTTTAGCGGACACAATGGTTGGCGGGGTCAAGTTGGGTTGAATGATCACACTTTGCGGCGTGCTCACAAAACCACTGAACGAGTTGCTGATGGCCAGCGAATAACTGCCGCCAGAACCGACCGTGGCGGGAAACGCAAGCACCCGACCGGTGGCGCCGGCGATGACCACCCCGTTATCGTACCATTGATAGGTATCAGGTCCGGCGCCCGTTGGCACCGCGTCAAGAGTGACGGTGGATCCTTCCGGAAAGGTGCCCCCCAGCAGACTGCTGGCGGCCAACCCCACTTCGCCCACATAGCCCTCATAAAAATTGACATAAAGATCGGATATATAGTGGGTTTCGTACCAGACCTCGGTCTTGGCGGCCAGCCCGACCTGGGCACTGTCCAGCCCCACCCAGCCGGTCTGATAATTGGTAAGCAGAGTGACGCCATCAAACGCCAGATCCAACGTGCCGTCACGATGCAAGTTGATGTCCACCGGAGCCCAATGCCCATCGGCACTGGCGATGGGAGGGATACCATTCAAACTGGTGAAGTTGGTGCCCGCGGGAATATTGGTTAGCACTTGATCGTTTAACGAAACCCCGATTTCCACCGGGGTTTCCCCGCTGGCGCGCGCGTTAAAATAGACGCTGAATTGCGGCTCCACCACCGGCGGGGCATAACCGAATTGAGGGGAACTGTACGTGCCCAGCGGCAGATTGGCGGAAATGTTCACACTAAAGCCATCCCCACCATCCGTCCCGCCTGTGGCTCCGTTGGCGGATGATCCGATGCTGACATTGAACGAGATGTGCGCCTCATCAATATTATTTCTCGTGGTCAATAGAATGGCGCCATTTTCATTGAGCGCGGCATCGGTCAAAGCCA
>CAYTJG010000029.1:0-34164 GCA_964437865.1 uncultured Bifidobacteriaceae bacterium
GGAACAGGCGCAGCGCACACCGCCGGGGCAATGGGTGCGCATCGTTGGCGGGTGGTCCGAATTTCAATTCGCCGAGCGGCGCATGCCGACGCTGGCGGAGATCAACGAGGCGGCCCCGGAAACACCCGTTTTCATCCTGCATCTGTATTGCCGGGCCTTGCTCAACCAGGCGGCCCTTCGCAGTTGCGGTTATACGAAGGACACACCCAATCCCCCGGGCGGCGAAATCCAGCGCGACAGTCGGGGCAACCCCACCGGTCTGCTCCTGGCGCGCCCCAATGCCACCATCCTGTACGCCACCCTGGCCAAGGGACCCAAGCTGCCTCCGGAACAGCAACTGAATTCCACGCGCCACTTCATGCGCGAGCTGAACCGCCTGGGCCTCACCAGCATCATCGACGCCGGGGGCGGCTTCCAGAATTATCCCGAGGATTATGCGGTCATCGAGGCGTTGCACCAACGCGGCGAAATGACACTGCGGATCGCCTACAATCTATTCACCCAAAAGCCGCGGCAGGAAAAGGCGGATTTTGCCCGCTGGATCAAGATGACCGGGCCGGGCCGGGGCGATGACTTTTTCCGCTGCAATGGCGCCGGCGAGATGCTCGTTTTTTCCGCGGCCGATTTTGAGGACTTTCTCGAACCGCGGCCCGATCTCCCCGCGTCGCTGGAGGACGAGTTGAAGGAAGTTGTTTCCCTGCTGGCCGCGAACCGCTGGCCCTTCCGGCTGCATGCCACCTATGACGAAAGCATCACCCGTTTTTTAAATGTGTTTGAGGCGGTCAATCGTGAAGTTCCGCTGGCGGGGCTGAACTGGTTCTTCGATCATTGTGAGACCGTGACCGATGGAAACCTGGAACGCATCAAGGCGTTGGGCGGCGGCATAGCCATTCAACATCGCATGGCATATCAGGGGGAATATTTTATGGAGCGCTATGGCCGGCAGGCGGCGGAACGAACGCCGCCCGTGCGCAAGATGTTGGAGTTGGGCATTCCCGTGGGCGCCGGCACCGATGCCACGCGCGTGGCCAGCTATAATCCGTGGGTTTCGCTCTACTGGCTGGTCACCGGCTGTACCGTTGGCGGCGTGTCGATGTATCCGGAGAAGAATTGTCTCACCCGCGAGGAGGCGTTGCGGCTGTATACGCACGGCAGCAGTTGGTTTTCCAGCGAGAGCGCCAAGAAAGGAATTCTGGCCGATGGCCAACTGGCCGACCTGGCGGTGCTCACCGATGATTATCTCTCGGTGCCGGCGGAAAAGATCAAGGGGCTGGAATCGGTCCTGACCCTCGTTGGCGGGAAGATCGTTCACGCCACCGGGGAATTTTCGCCGCTGGCGCCGCCGGCGGTTCCCGTATTGCCGGAATGGTCGCCCATCAAGGTCTTTGGCGGTTACGGCGCGCCCTTGGATATTCGCAAGGCGGCCCGCCTCGGCGTGCCGGTGCCAACCCAAGCGGGCGCCGCCTGCCATGCCCACGGCTGTCAGCACACGTCCCACGGATCATTTACTGCCGCGGCGCAGGCCCGCAATCCCTATGCCGACTTTTTTGGCAGCGGCTGTGACTGCTTCGCTTTTTGAACCACCGACACTTTTGACGGCCACAATTTGAGTCCGCAACCAAACAAAATGACCGGGAACAAACGACCAATCCAAACCATGAAACCAGTAAAGAGCACCGCGGCTGAACAGCCGAAAATGTACGAAACCGAAAACGACATCGCCGAGAATCGCCGGGCGGAACTGAACGTCCTGCTGAACCTGCGCCTGGCGGATGCGGTGGACCTGCAACTGCAAATGAAGCAGGCCCATTGGAATGTGAAAGGCCCCCATTTCATCGGCCTGCATGAACTATTTGACCAAATTGATGAGGCGGTGGAAGCTTACGTCGATTTGATCGCTGAACGCATTGTGCAACTCGGGGGCATTGCGGAGGGCACGGTCCGTGTGGCCGCCGCCCGCTCCCGGTTGGAGGAATACCCGCTGACGATCGCCGATGGCCGCGCGCACGTGGAAGCGGTGGCCAAGGCGCTGTCCTCGTTTGGACACGAGGTGCGCCAAACCATCGACCAGGCGGATGAGTTGGGGGACGCCGATACGGCGGACATTTTCACCGAAGTATCGCGGGGCATTGATAAGTGGCTGTGGTTTGTGGAAGCTCATACCCAGGCCGCCCACTAAAAGGCCTCCGCGCGGCGGTTCCGCGGACCGCGCCCGTCCCGGGCGCTGAGGCGCGATTTTGGACCGGGCGTTACCTGACAAACACGCCCCGCAACGCATGGCCGCCCCACCACGCCGCGCTCGGCGCGCCGGCGGCCGCCACATTCGAACGCCTCAGCGCCCGGGACGGGCGCGGTTCAGTCGCGACCGGCGTCCGGGCCGCCGCGCGGAGGCGAACCGGGGAAGACTGTTCCAGCGAGACTGAAAAAGTCGAAAGCGGATTGGCCGATTGGCCTCGAAATTTCGCTTTGTCTTAGTGACGGTAAGGACGCGGCAAAACAAAAACAACAAATCCAATGAGCACTATTACCACTCAAGACGGCACACAAATCTATTACAACGACTGGGGTACGGGACAGCCCGTGGTTTTCAGCCACGGCTGGCCATTGAGCGCGGATGCGTTTGAAGACCAGATGTTCTTCCTGGCTTCGCACGGCTACCGCTGCATCGCGCATGACCGCCGCGGCCATGGTCGCTCGAGCCAGCCGTGGCAGGGCAATGACCTGGACACCTACGCCGATGATCTGGCGGCGCTCGTCAAGCACCTCGACCTGAAAAACGCGATTCATGTCGGCCACTCCACCGGCGGTGGCGAAGTGGTCCGCTACCTCGGCCGGCATGGTTCGGCACGCGTGGCCAAAGCCGTGTTGATCGGCGCCATTCCGCCGCTGATGCTCAAGACGCCGGCCAATCCGGGCGGCTTGCCGATTGAAGTATTTGATGGCATCCGCGGCGGGGTGGCCGCCGATCGCTCCCAGTTTTTCAAGGACCTCACGCTGCCTTTTTACGGGTACAACCGCCCGGGCGCCAAGATCTCGGAAGGCGTGCGCGAGTCATTCTGGCGGCAAGGAATGCAAGCGGGTTTGCCGGCGTGCTACTTTTGCGTCAAGGCCTTTTCCGAGACGGACTTGACCGAGGACCTGAAGAAAATCGACGTGCCCACGCTGATTCTGCATGGCGATGACGATCAGATTGTGCCCATCGCCGACTCCGCGCTGCTGTCCGCCAAGCTGGTGAAGAAGGCCACGCTGAAGATTTATCCGGGCGCGCCGCACGGGATGTGCACCACGCTGAAGGATCAGGTTAACGCCGACCTGCTGGCGTTTATCTAAGTCGGATCCCACCATGATTCGCGGCGCCCGGCACTTGGAAGTGGAAAAGCTGGCCAGCCGCACCCCTGAGCTCTCGAAGGATCGCGAGATTGGCCCGCCCGGAGCGCCGAGCCTTGCTCGGCCCGTGTGCCCACAGCCAACCGAATGCGGAACGCGGAATGACGGAGCGCCGAGCATTGCTCGGCCCGTGTGCCCACAGCCAACCGAATGCGGAACGCGGAGTGACGGAGCGCCGAGCATTGCTCGGCCCGCCGGAGTCCAAACTAATTTAGTCGCAAAAACGCGCAAAATGGGAAAAAACTACCCGAAACCAATCGAGACATATTTGAAAGGAAAGGTCTCGAAAAACGTTTCAGGCCCACTTTTCATTTTTTCCTAAAGCGCAAGCCATAGTTAGGTCCACTGACGGGGATAGAGGCAGTCTTGCCAATGGTTGCTGCGTCCGCCTGGGAATCAAACCGCGACCTGGCCAAACGGTAAAATACGTTATAGGGAGAACACCCCATGCCGCTCGCCTGCGCCACACAATACACTGGCGTTGATGAGTTGCCAAAGTGTCAATCCCGCAACCAGGAAGATTCCCGAGAAGATCAGGGGAATTACGAATAAACAGCTCACAGGACTTCAAATAATATCGAAACCCCAAACACCGAAAACCCTGTCAGGTTGCTGCAAAAGATAAATTCAAATATATGAAGCACATTATACTCATACCCGTCATCGCCACGCTTGCGCTCAGCTCACTGACGCCGGCCAAGGCAGCCGTCGAGACCTATAACGTTGACCCGGTGCATACTTGGGTGGGCTTCTCCATCGCCCACTTTTTCACCAAGGTGCCTGGTTATTTCAGCAAGGTGAAAGGAACCATTGTGGTGGATCGTGACCACCTCGAAAACAGCACGGTCGAAGCCGTCATTGAAGTGGCCAGCATCACGACCAATACGAAAATGCGCGACGATGATTTGCGATCCACCAATTTCTTCGCGGCCGCCACGTTCCCGGCGATGACTTTCACCAGCAAGTCCTGGAAAAGCACCGGCGGCAATACGTACGACGTGACCGGCCTTCTCACCATGAAGAACGTGGCGAAAGAGGTTGTGCTCAAGGTCAAGTCGCTCGGCTTTGGCCCGGGCATGAGCGGGGCGGCGATTTCCGGCTGGGAGGCCTCGTTGACACTCGACCGGCGCGATTTTGATATCACCGCCGATCAAGGCGCGGTCGGCAACAACGTGGACGTCCTTATCGAGGTTGAAGCTGACCTGCAAAATCCCGCGCCAGCGAAACTGTAAACGACATCCCCATCAGGTTCTGCAGCGTCTTGAACATAGCCCTGTGGCGTCACGCGTGGTTCTTCACTTCGAAGAGTTGAACCGACATCCCTGGATACCGGGGAAGCGCGCGAACAGGCCGATTGGAAAATGAAAACGAGGCGCACCCTTTTCTTTTGCCAGCGGAAATGCAGCGGAGGGGGCGCGCTGGTTGGTTGCGTGCCGCTGTGACCACTATCATCCGTCAAACTCACTTTCGCCTAAAATCGAAGGCGATTTGCCCGCGGGACAGGGGGACATCATGCAGGCGATGATACTGAATAAAATTGGGGCGGCGCTGGAATGGACAGAACTCCCCGATCCGCAGCCTGGGCCGGATGAGATTCGAATAAGAGTCTCTGCCTGCGGCATCTGTCGGACCGACCTGCATGTCGTGGATGGCGAATTGCCAGATTCAGAAGTGCCAATCATCCCGGGACACGAAACCAGGAGACCTCGCCACCCAAGAATTCGCACGGCAACTCGGCGTGGCTTGGGCGGGCGGCTCGGATGAAATGCCGCCGGAGCCGTTGGATGCGGCGATAATTTTTGCCACCTCCGGCAATCTCGTACCTCTGGCATTAATGGCGGTTCGCAAGGGAGGCCGCGTCGTTTGTGCCGGCATTCACATGAGCGACCTTCCGACCTTTCCATACCGGCTGCTGTGGGAAGAACGAAAAAGTGTGTCGGTGGCGAATCTCACGCGGCAGGACGGGATTGATTTTCTGCGTTTGGCACCACAGATGGGTATTATCACGAAGACTACAACGTATCCGCTCAAAGAGGCCAACCAAGCCCTCGCCGATCTGCGCGCCGGCCGGTTCACCGGGGCGGCTGTGCTCGTGCCTTAAAGTCCGGCGGTACCGGGCCGTTTGCTCGTTGACTCAGGGGCGGGTTATACCCCATGGCATCCACAATCCATCTGAGTGATGCTCTTGGTCGTGGACCAGGACAGATGGTTTACAGACGTGGAGGACGCGCAAACGATCGTCGCGTTTGCCTTGATCGCCGAGAATGCCCAGCGGATGGTTATGGCCGGCAAATTAAAGCAAAGACTATCCCTCCATCTGGCGGAAAACAAAAGCAACGCAAACTAAAATGAACACACTCGAAATTAAAGGCGACTGGAACATCACCAAGGGCAAGCTGAAACAGAAATGGGCCAAGCTCACGGATAACGATCTTCGTTACACCGAAGGCCAGCAGGAAGAACTCGTCGGCCGGATTCAAAAGCTCACCGGTGAAACCCGCGAAGTGGTCGAAGCTGCCATCAAGGAATGCGGCTGCGGCTGCAAGTAGCCCGACATTTTCAGAGCGCAAAACTTGCACTGCAGTCGCCGCGCAGAGCGTGGTGACCGAACAATCGCAAACCAGCTCCTTATGAAAAACCATAGCATCGTCGTGGCGACCTACATGTCTCACGACGAAGCTGCCGCAGCTCTTAAGACGGTGCAGCAGTCCGGCTTTGACATGAAGCAGCTTTCAATTGTCGGGCATCACCATCCCGGCGATCAAGAACTGGTTGGATGTTATGACACGGGTGATCGCATGAAGTATTGGGGGGAGATCGGAGCGGTCTGGGGTGGCATCTGGGGGCTATTAATTGGTTCGGCATTCTTTTTGGTGCCGGGCATCGGGCCATTGCTGGTGGCGGGGCCGTTGGTGAGTTGCATTGTGGGTGCGTTGGAAGGGGCTTTGGTCGTGGGAGGCGCGAGCGCACTGGGTGCGGGGCTTTATAGCATAGGCATCCCACAGGACAGCCTCTTGAAATATGAGGCAGCGCTGAAGAGCGGTAAATACATTGTGATCGCGCAAAGCTCTTTCGACGAAGCGGCACATATGCGGGATATTATCATTCGCACCAACCCGGAGTCTTTGGCCAAACATCCGCCCGAAAACGCTGTCACCAACGCGGGGCGGTGGGAACATAGTTTACTGCCATAGTTGTTTAGGACTCCCCCCATTGGGAAACGGGAATCAATTATGAAAATCACCTCAATCAATGGCAAAGAATCAAATGAGTTCAATTTGGAGCTCAATCTAAAGCCCAAGTTGGAGCAAGCTGTTTTTGATCATTTTCAACTGCATGCGGCGAGAAACCCAAGATTGAAAGGCATCGCTTTTTCACGGCCTGAGAACTCGGACCTCCTGATGCATACGGGGGCACCGATTGATTCCGTCAAATCCCAGGGCTTGGCGAGTTTGATCGAGGATCTTTTGACTGAGTCAGAATCGTTTGTGGCCAGCGAAGGTGTGTCAACCAAACGGGCTGCCAGCTTGCGGGACAATCCGAAGAATCGGATCATCCAGGCTGCCGGCAAAAAACTCGGCATCCCGATAATGTAGTCGATTCTTGCCCACTGGAACAAAAAAAACACGATATGGAAATAATTGGCGGTCACGCCCAAAAAACATGAAGAAAAACGGCCTTATTATCGCCGGGCTGGTGGTGGTCGCTCTCGTGATCGCTGCTTTCGCCGCCGCGGTCGGGAGTTACAACCATTTGGTCAAACTGTCCCAAGGGGTGGATGGCCAATGGGGGCAAGTGCAAAATGTATATCAACGCCGTGCGGATTTGATTCCGAACCTGGTGGCCACGGTCGCTGGCGCGGCGAACTTTGAGAAATCCACCCTGACGGAAATCACCCAGGCGCGCGCCTCCGTTGGCCAGGTAAAAATGGATCCCATCACGGCGCCGGCCGATCCGGCCAAACTCGCCGCTTTTGATCAAGCACAGGGGCAACTGTCTTCCGCCTTGTCGCGCTTATTGGTGGTGGTCGAGCGTTATCCCACCCTGACGGCGACCGAGAATTATCGCGAGTTGCAGGCGCAATTGGAAGGCACGGAAAACCGCATTAGCGTCGAGCGCAGGGATTTTAACAGCGCCGTTCAGAGCTACGATACGGCGACCAAATCTTTTCCCGCCGTCTTTTACGCGGCGGCCATGGGCTTTCAGTATAAGCCCTATTTCAGCGCCACGCCCGGTGCGGAAGCGCCGCCCAAAGTCCAGTTTGACCTTGGCAACGCCGCCACCAACAAACCCTGATTGTGAAACGCTATTGGATCGCCCTGCTTCTGGCCGGATGCCTGCGCGGGTCTGCCGCCGAGGTCATTCCGGCGTCGCCGGCACAATATTTTAACGACTACGCCAAGGTCGCATCCTCCGCCACGGGGTTGCAACTGAACCAGCAGCTCGAGGCGTTTGAGCGCCAAAGCTCGGATCAGATTGTCGTGGTGGTCTACCCCAAGATGGAATCCGATTCTTCCATTGAAGACTACACGATCCGGACCTTCCGGTCATGGGCGGTGGGCCAAAAGGCAAAGAACAACGGGGCCGCGCTCTTCGTCTTCGTGCAAGACCACAAGCTGTTTCTACAGGTCGGTTATGGATTGGAAGGTGTGCTGCCCGATGCGCTCTGCAAGCGGATCATTGATGAACAGATTACGCCGCGATTCAAAGCGGGCGATTTTGACGGCGGACTGACTGCGGGGGTCCAGGCCATCATTGCCGGGGCCCAGGGGGAATATAAAGGGACCGGCGCCACCGTGGTCGATAAGCAAAAGGGCTCTCGATCAGGCACCTCTTTCATTGGCATTGCGATGATGGTACTGCTCATCGTTTTTATAATTTTCAGCCGTGGGTCAGGCCTGTTTCTGCCGTGGCTCTTGCTCGCGGGCACTGGTTCGAGCCGCGGTTGGGGCGGTGGCGGAGGTTCGGGCGGCGGCGGATTCGCCGGCGGCGGCGGCAGTGGCGGCGGCGGCGGGGCGGGCGGATCTTGGTAAACTCGGACATGAAAAAATTCATAAACCAATTGCCGCACGACACGCTGGTCGCTGCGATTCGTGACGCGGAGAAAAACACCTCCGGTCAAATCCGCGTTCTCATCAGTCATAAGGTCGTGGTGGATCCGGTGGCCGCCGCGCAAAAAGAGTTTGTACGTCTGGGCATGGCCAAGTTGCCGGAACGGAACGGCGTGCTGATTTTTGTAACCCCGCGCAGCCGCAAATTCGCCGTGATCGGTGACGCCGGCGTGCATGCAAAATGCGGGGATGTTTTTTGGCAGAAGCTGGCCGAGACCATGACGGACTACTTCCTTAAATCCGAGTTTACCGAAGGCATTGCTCACGGCGTCAGAAAAGCGGGCGAACTGCTGGCTGAACATTTTCCACCACGCTGATGGTTTCGACTGGACAACCTGGGCGCTTTTTGTGATTTGAAGCTGATGAAGCGAATCCTTACCGCGGCCGCCGTGAAGCCCAGTGAACCGAAACCGGTTCCCAGCGGCCAGGCCACCGACCGGGCCACCCTTGCCACCATTGCGCGTCAGGCCATGATTGAGCGCGGCTTGGAACCGGACTTTCCGCTGGCGGCGCAAAAGGAATTGGCCGCCATCCTTGGACCCGCCAAGGCAACCGGCAATTTGCGCGACCTGCGTGACCGGCTTTGGGCGTCCATCGACAACGACGACTCCCGTGACCTGGACCAACTCACCGTGGCCGAGTCGCTGGCCGGCGGGCAGACCCGAATTCTCGTGGCGGTTGCGGATGTGGATGCGTTGGTTTGCAAAGGCTCCGCGCTCGATGGCCATGCCGCGCGCAATACCACGTCCGTCTATACGCCCGCAGCGATCTTTCCCATGCTGCCGGAGGCACTCTCTACCAACCTGACGTCGTTGAATGAAGATCAGGACCGCATCGCCATCGTGGCGGACATGGTGTTCAAGGAAGACGGTTCCCTCGCCACGTCGGAGCTTTACCGCGCACAGGTTCACAATCGCGCAAAACTGGCCTACAACAGCGTCGCTGCCTGGCTGACCGGCACCGGTCCGGCTCCCCAACGAGTCGCGACGGTTCCTGGCCTGGATGAGAATCTGCGGCTCCAAGACCGCATCGCACAACGGCTCACGGAACTGCGTCACCATCACGGCGCCCTCAGTTTGGAATCGCTGGAAGCCCAGGCGCGTTTTGCGGGCGATGCCCTGGCCAAACTCGAACTGGATCAAACGAACCGGGCCACACGGTTAATCGAGGAATTCATGGTGGCAGCGAATGCCGTCACGGCCATTTTCCTCGCCCACAAAAACTTTCCATCCCTCCGCCGCGTGTTGCGCGATCCCGAACGCTGGGCGCGCATTGTCGAACTGGCGGCGGAACTCAAGGAACAACTTCCCGACGCACCCGATGCCGTCGCGCTCGAAGGCTTCCTGAAGCGCCGCCGTGCCGCCGCACCGGAAAAGTTCGCCGACCTTTCCTTGTCCATCATCAAACTCGTCGGGCGCGGCGAATATGCGCTGGATCTCCCCGGCGGCGAAGCCCCCGGACATTTTGCCCTGGCGGTCAAAGACTATACCCATTCCACCGCGCCCAACCGTCGCTTTCCCGATCTCCTCACACAACGGCTCTTGAAGGCCGCGCTGGCCAGTGCGCCGCTGCCTTACACCATCGCGGAACTGACCGACCTGGCCAAACACTGCACGGATCAGGAGGATGCGGCCACCAAGGTTGAGCGCCGGGTCATCAAGTCTGCCGCCGCCCTGCTGCTCGCCGGAAAAATCGGACAGCAATTCGACGCCATCGTCACCGGTGCCGCGGACAAAGGCACCTGGGTGCGGCTGCTCCAGCCACCCACCGAAGGCCGGCTCACGCAAGGCCCCCAGGGTCTCAGGGTCGGTGACGCCGTTCGGGTTAAGCTGATCCACACCGATGTCCAGCGTGGTTTTATCGATTTCGCCCGCGCCTGATTGCCGCTGACTCCCAACCGGCTGGCCCCATTCCTGGTTTGTTATGGGGGAAATACCCCATGGCCGGCGTCAGGTTCTCGGTCCATGTTCACGGCATGAAAGCGAGTCAGTATTCCCCCAGCCTAAACTCCCAGTCATCCGGCCCACAAAAACCGATTGCGGTTGTGGACGTGAACCAAAGCAAAACGGCGATTGCACCATCGCCAGAGGCAGTGGCTCGCCTGGCCTATACGTTTTACAAGCAGCAAGGTTCGCAGCCCGGCCATGAGGTGAAACATTGGCTGGAAGCGGAAGCACAATTGGTCGGAGGCCTCGAACGCGAAACACAAATGCATCCGGGCTCATCACTTTTCACAACCGAACATTAAACCACCATCGCGCCATGAGACACCATAAATTATCCAAGACCCAACAAGCGGTCATTGCCCCCCGGCCAACCGCAACCGCTGGCCTGAACCAAAATGAGATTAATTTTACGCCCTCACCGGATGAAGTGGCCCGCAAGGCCTACTTCAGCTACGAAAACGGAGGTTCCCAGCCAGGTCACGATGTGCAGCATTGGCTCAAGGCGGAGGCCGATTTGATCGCCGAACGCAATCTTACGCGCGTCCACGGTTTCCATAATCAGACTTAAAAAACTTATGAACGACTCCGCCTCTGAAATCCCGGCCACCGCACAAACTCCGGTGTTTCCGAAGACACTCCACACGTTGCGGCCCAATCACGACAAATTATTGCCCCATCCAAAAGCCACGAAGCGCGACGACATTTTTTCCCAATCGCGTGACTTGCATGAGGATCGCGGGACGCGCGAGATGAAGACATCGAGTAACGACCAAACATTTCACGCGCGTTAATCTTCCACTTATGAAAACAAACCCACTGAAGGATGGCTTCGTTTCGGAGAATTCCGCTGGCGTTGGCACGGTAACGCGCAAAATGGTGCAGGCGCGGGCGGCCGAGCTGGCGATTATTGACGGACACTTGTCGCATGATGCGACCGCCTCACATTTCGCGCAGGCCAAGCGTGAATTGACCGGCGTGCCGGATACGGATCCGAAGGATGCCATCATGGACGCTGCGCCCGAAGCGGAACGCTGGGATCCCTTGCCCGGCTCGACGGGAGGCAAAGTGCGAGTTGCTCCCAGCGAAGATGAAGACGAAGAAGGCCGAAGCGATAATGAAAGGCTGGTGGAAGGCGGCATCGCCGAAGCCGAGATTGAGCAAAGTCTCCAAGCCACGAGAGCTGCGGCAAAGGACGATTTATGACTGCACCGGTGGTTAGCGCCCGGCCGGCAGGCCGGGTCGCATCACCTTCTCAGGTGCCTGATTCAACCGAGGCCCTGACACCATCCCTTCATGAGCTCATTGCCCAACAGCCCTTCTTTAAGGGGCTGAATTCCCAGCAGCTTCACCTGCTCGCGGTTTCGGCTTTGGAGATGAAGTTTGAAGCGGGGGCGACGATCTTTGACGAAGGAAGTCCGGCCAACCGGTTCTATTTGATTTTGGCAGGCCGGGTGGTGCTTTCCGCGGAAATGGAAGATAGAAACGTGATTCCCATTCAAACGCTGGGGCCAGGTGATGATCTGGGGTGGTCCTGGCTGTTTCCCCCCTATTCCTTGCATTTTAGTGCGCACGCCCTGGAGCCGACCACCGCGATATTTTTCTATGGCACCCGACTGCGCGAACAGTGCGAACAAGACCATGAGCTGGGCTACCAACTCATGAAGCGGATTGCCGAGGTGGCCACCCAGTCGCTCCGCGCCACCCAGCGGCGCTTGATGCAATACATCGATAAGCATACTCCTGAAAAAGCATGATGCAAAAGGCGGCGAGCCATTTTGATATTCAGATCAAGGAAACTGACTGGCACCAGTTCGGAGCCCACCGTGCCATTGGCGGCAGTATCGGGCCGGCCGAATGATCGGCGAGCGGGTTATACCCCATGGACACTGCCGGGTATCCACATCATGCTTGTAGATCATGAAAAGCAATTATCTGCCCTGCTGTCCGTCTGTTACTCCGCCCCCGATCTGGTGGTGGTGGAGAATATGCTCCGCGAGCAGGGTGTTTGGGTCCCTTTCGTTGAGGCTGGTGGAGCCAGCCTCAGTGCGAGCGCTCGCGGCATAATTTATTGCGTGGTTCATCTTTTTGTTGAGGTTGAATTCGGAAGGGGTGTTCACCCTATTGTTCGCGCCGGCTAAAAAGGACACCTTTGGATTATGGCCGACGTTGTTCTCGAAATCAAAAACCTGACCCGCCGCTTCGGCGCATCCACGGCGGTGGATGGATTGACACTGTCCGTCAACGCCGGCGAGGTTTTCGGCTTGCTCGGCTCCAATGGGGCGGGCAAGACAACCACGATCAAGATGCTCACCACGCTGCTGCCGCCCACTGCAGGTGAGGCGCGCGTGGCCGGCTTTTCCATCACCACCCAGGCCATGGGGGTGCGCCGCGCCATCGGTTATGTGCCGCAGGCCGTTTCCGTGGATGGTTCGCTCACCGGCTACGAGAACCTGCTCATCTTCGCCAAACTTTACGACCTGCCGCGCGCCGAGCAGCAGTCGCGCATTGCGGAAGCGTTGGAATTCATGAATCTCACGGCCGACGCGAAACGGCTGGTGGGCGAATATTCCGGCGGCATGGTGCGGCGCCTGGAAATCGCGCAGTCCACGCTGCACCGACCCAAGGTGCTGTTTCTCGACGAGCCCACGGTCGGGCTGGACCCGATTGCGCGTGACGCCGTCTGGAAACATTTGATTGATATGCGCGCCAACTACGGCACGACGCTATTCTTTACCACGCATTATCTGGAAGAGGCGGAGAGTCACTGCGACCGCATGGCCATCATGCATCTGGGCAAGTTGGATGCCCTGGGCACCTGCAAGGAGCTGGAAGGCTCGCTGGGGCCGGGGCATACGCTGAACGATGTCTTTGTTCACTATGCCGGCAGTGCTTTGGAGGCCGGCAATAACTTCCGCGCCGTTTCCGCCGAGCGCGCCACCGCCGAGCGACTTGGCTAAGATATGAACGACACTTTAATTTATCCGCTGACCTCCTTCGTCAACAAGACCTTTGTCATCACCGAATTCGAGTTGCGCAAGCTGCGTCACGACTTCACGGAGCTAATCACCCGCGCCCTGCAACCGGCGCTGTGGTTGCTGATCTTCGGGCAGGTGTTCGCCCGTGGCGGTGCGATGCATACCGGCAATATTCCTTATCTCGACTTTATCGCGCCCGGCATCCTGGCGCAAAGCGTTCTCTTCGTGGCCATTTTTTACGGCATCAATGTCATCTGGGAGCGCGATCTGGGCATTGTGCAGAAATTTCTCGCCAGCCCGACGCCGCGCGCGGCCCTGGTGCTCGGCAAGGGTTTCTCCGCCGGCTTCCGCACGCTCTCGCAAGGAGTCATCGTTTACCTCCTTTCGCTGTTGCTTGGGGTGAAGCTCAATTGGCATCCGCTCGCGCTGCTCAATGTGCTGGTCATCGTCATCCTGGCCTCGACGCTGTTCTCCACCTTCTCGCTGGTCATCGCATGCATTGTGAAAACGCGCGAACGCTTCATGGGCGTCGGCCAGGTGCTCACCATGCCGCTGTTCTTCGCCAGCAACGCAATTTATCCCACTGACATCATGCCGGGTTGGCTGCAGGTGGTTTCGCACCTCAACCCCCTGACCTACGTCGTGGATGCGCTACGCACGTGCATGTTGGCCGGCGGCCCGAGCACCTTTGGCTTGAGGCTCGACTATGCGGTGATACTGGCGGCCACGACGGTTCTGGTTTTGGTGGGCGCAAGATTGTACCCGCGATTGGCGACTTGAAAACGGTCACGGGGCAGGCGACTTCGGCGTACACCAGTCGAATTGGCCACGCCGGTTTTTTGCCCACGCAGCTTCATCATGGCCCGGGTCCACCGGCCGATCCTTGCCATAGCTAATGGTCCGAATTCGCGCCGCATCAACCCCAACCTTGGCCAACGCCTCGCGCAAGGCCAGTGCGCGGCGTTCGCCGAGCGAGCGGTTGTATTCCCCGGTGCCGCGCTCGTCGCAGTGGCCTTCAATGAGCAGTTCGGCCGCGGCATCGCCCTTGAGCGACTCGGCCACACTGGCAATATTCGCCTGTTCCCGGTCCTGAACCACCGCGCTGTCAAATTTGAAATGCACCGTGTAAGCCGCCAGTTTCTCGCGGTCAATATTCATGTCGGCGAGGTGCCCCCAGTTCGTGGACGTGCTAATGCGCCCCGTTAAGGTCGGCGGAGGCGTGGGAGAGGCGATTGGAGTGGCCGTGGTGGTGCTTTCCGGTTGGCGGAATGGCCTGGTATTCAGATCCGGCGGAGGAGTTTGATTGCGCGTCATGGCCGACGAATGCAAATCGGTGGGTTTGCCATTATACTTATGCTGGCAACCGGTGGTGGTGATCGTTGCCGCCAGTGCGAGGACGAGCGGCAAGACAATTGTGTTCAGTTTCATAAATCATATCAGGAGGCAGCGGAGCCGCACTCCCGGCGAATGTATCCGAATCTCGTGGGCAGGTTATGCGGGAATCAACGCGGGCTCATAGCCGAGGCGTTTAGGTTGATGTTCCGCCAGAACTTCGGGATTGGTGTTTTTCAGGATTTCCCGGGCATGAACCGTTTCCACCTCCGCACCGTGGGCGATCAAGAGATATTTGCCGTTTTTCACGTCTTCCTCCGTGTGGTAGTCACGCCCCACGATGGAGAGTTTCCTCAGGTCAAAACCCGCCCGCTGGAGTTCCTTGACGGCGGCTTCAGCTTCGAGATGCGATTTTAAAATCGCCACCACGGAATTGTTGTTGGTCATAAAATAGGTGCTCGTTTTTCTTAGGTATCACGTCAAGCAACATCTTAAGCGGGTGCCAGGATTTTGCGATGGGGTGATCACCCCATTGTTGGCGGCCGCAAATGAAACCAGTCTCTTCATATTAAAGAATTATGAATGCTCCTGACCTATTTACTCCCGTTCGACTGGGTGCGCTTGAAGCGCCCAATCGCATCGTCATGTCACCGCTCACGCGCCTGCGCGCGGGGCCCGGCCGGTGCCAACACCCCTGATGGCGGAGTATTATGCCCAACGGGCGGCGGCGGGGTTGGTCGTCAGCGAAGCGACCGCGATTTCGCAACCGGGCACGGGCTGCCCGAACTCGCCCGGCATCTACACGGACGAACAAATCGCCGGCTGGCACAACGTCACCGAGGCGGTGCACCGGGCCGGTGGCCACATTTTTCTTCAGCTCTGGCACATGGGCCGCATTTCGCATCCGAGTTTCCAGCCCGACGGCGGGTTGCCGGTGGCCCCGAGCGCCATCGCTCCGCACACGGGCCAGGCGCTCACGGAAAGCGGGCTGCAACCCTTGGTCACGCCGCGGGCGTTGAAGAAAGAGGAATTGCCGGGCATCGTCCTACAATCCATTGGAGACGTTCAGTCATGTACTGCACGAATTGAATCGCTACCCGCTGGCCTACGCACATTTGATCGTGTCCACCGCAGACGACTTGCGTCATGGTGCGGTGCCCGTGCCGCTGGCCGCTCTCCGCAAAGAGTTTCATGGACCATTGATCATCGCCAATGGCTTCACTTACACGACGGCCACGCAAGCCCTCGCTGAAGACATGGCCGATGCGGTGACCTTCGGGCGATTGTTTATTGCCAACCCGGATTTGCCCGAGCGCTTCCGTTTGGACGCGCCGCTAAACGCCCTGGACGAAGCCACCTTGTATGGCGGCGCGGAAAAGGGCTATACCGATTATCCGGCCATGGGACCGCAACTCGCCGAAAGGTGATGAACCTGATTGGTGTTTTGAGTGGTGCGGCCATGGTCGGCGTCCTTTTGTTGGTTCGTGGATCTGGGCATTGAGGCTCAATGTGCGGTGATTCGCGTTTCTTGACTGCCTGACATTTCGCGGCAAGGCTCGGCAATACATTGACTCCGCGGTTCGAAATTCGGTAGGTTGACGGGGCGCGCTTGAGGTCTCCTTACCATGAAACCATGTGCTTACTGCGGTCGCGACAACGCCGATGAGGCGCTGAACTGTTGTGAATGCGGGACGGCGTTTGGGAGCCACGCAGCAAAAGCGGCACCCGGCACAGGGGCGGAGGGCGATCTGCCGCCGGAAAAGAAAAGCCTGGTGCTCCGGATTTTTTCCGACCGTCAACTAGCGGAACTCGCGGTTGCAAAATTGAAAGCTCATGGGGTGGAAGCGTGGGTGGAAACCGACGATTGCGCGGGCATGTATCCCAACCTCACCGTGGCGGAGGGAGTGCGCTTGAACGTGTGGGCGGAGGACCAAGCTATCGCCACCGCCGTGCTGGATGCCAAACCGTCGGCGGAGGAAAGTGGAAAAAT
Organism: uncultured Bifidobacteriaceae bacterium; assembly: GCA_964437865.1. Taxonomy (GTDB): domain Bacteria; phylum Verrucomicrobiota; class Verrucomicrobiia; order Limisphaerales; family UBA11358; genus UBA11358. The sequence goes on from CAYTJG010000029.1 coordinate 16,742, forward strand.
CGAAATTGAAGCCGTTCTGGCCACCCCACCACGGCCGGCACCGCAAGCAAAATTGGCTTGGGGAAAACTCCTGACCGCCTTTCTTCTGGGCGTTTTGGTTTCATTGCTTTACCAGTGGCGGCAAGAACAGACGCCGGTCACGCACTATGACTACACGGCGGATGGCAAGCGCGCCGACGCCTGGATTTACAAAGGCGGACACTTGGTGGAGCACATGGAGGACAGGAATTTGGATGGCCAGTGGGATAGCTGGACGTACTACGAGCATGGCCGGGCGGTGCGCACCGAATATGATAACAATTTCGACGGCAAGCCCGATGAGTTTTGGACCTTGCGGCCGGACGGCGTGGACACACTGGAAAAAGACTCCGACTTTAATGGCGTGCCCGATATATTCTTTACCTACAAATATCACATTCTCCAGCAAGTCGAAGTTCGGCCGAATGGTTCAAAGTACGCCACGCAAAGAGAGCTTTACACGAACGGAATTATGACAGAAAGTTGGCTCGACGGTGACAGTAACGGGAATTTTCGCGAGGTCGTCAAATACGATCCCTTCTTCAATCCGATCAGCACGAATGTACCGGTGGGAATGAAATCCGAAGACCGGTACCGGCATTAAATCTGGAATTTTAACCAAATCAAGTAATGAAATCCTCGTTGCCCACCGAAATATTGGAATTCGAAAACCTCCTGCGCAAACCCACCGGGGATCCCACCGGGTTCGCCGGCTTTTTCAACAGCGGCGAAATCTGGGTGGCTCGCGTGCCCGCCCGGCTGGATGTCATGGGCGGCATCGCGGATTATTCCGGTGCCAACGTCTGCGAGGCCGTGCTGGGCGACGGCATGCTCATGGCGCTGCAGGCGCGCACGGATCGCACCCTGCGCATCCGGTCGGCCCAGACCGGCCCGCGCAGCCTGCCGGTGGAAACGCGTATTGCCCTGGATTATTTCCGGTCGGGCGACGGCTTGGGCAGCTACGCCGCGGTGCGCGAACTGTGCCACGCCAATCCCATTTCGGCGTGGACCGGCTACATTGGCGGCAGCATTTTTACGCTGCTCAAGGAGGAATCCATTGAACTGCCTTACGGCTTCAGTTTTCTGCTGTTGAGCGCCGTGCCCATGAACGTGGGCATCGGCAGTTCGGCCGCGGTGGAGATCGGCACGCTCTCGTGCCTGAATGCCTACCTGAATCTGCGGTTGGATGGCGCGCGCATCGCGCGGCTGGGCCAGATGGCCGAAAACCACGTGGTCGGCGCGCCGTGCGGCATCATGGACCAAATCGCGGTGGCCAGCGGGCGCCAGGGCAAGCTGACCCATATCCTTTGCCGGCCGGGTTCCGTGGTGGGCGAGGTGGATGTGCCGCCGGGCACCGGTTTTGTTGGCATCAATTCCATGGTGCGCCATTCCGTGGCGGGCAACGCCTACGGCAATGTGCGCGTGGGGGCCTTCATGGGCAAAAAGATCATCAATGACATCCGCGCCCGCACCGGCCGCGCCCCGCTGAATTATCTCACTGAACTGACCTCCCAGGAGTTCGAGGTTTACCTGCCGGAGATTCCGGAGACCGTGCTCGGCTCCGAGTTTCTGACCAAATACAAGAATCATGACGATCCGGTGACCACGGTGCAGCCGGATGCCAGCTACCGCGTAGCCGGGCCGACTCGGCATCCGGTCGCTGAAAACGAACGCGTGTTGAAATTCATCGATGCCCTGGCTGCCGCCCAAGCGGGCGACGAGCGCGGGTTGGTGGAGGCGGGGGAATTGATGTGCCTCGCCCACGAAAGTTACCGGGACAACTGCCGGCTGTGTGTTCCCGAGGTGGATTTCCTGGTGGAAGCCGTGCGCAAACGCGGGCCGGAGCACGGCCTATACGGAGCCAAAATCACCGGCGGCGGCACCGGCGGCACCGTGGCGGTCTTTGGCAAACTCGAGGCGCTCAAGGAGCACATTCCCCAAATTGCCATCGAATACTCCCGCCGCGTGGGCAGCATGCCCGACATCTTTACCGGCAGTTCCTCCGGCGCCATCGAGTTCGGCGCCAAACGCTACGCCTTCGGCGCCAGCGGCTGGAACCGGTTTGACGTCTGATTTGGCGATGAAAATTGCCGTCGACGACGTAATACGCCCTCTATGAATCACTCAGCGGTCCGCAAAGCGGTCATTCCCATCGCCGGTCTTGGCACACGGCATTTTCCGGCGTCGCATGCCGTGAAAAAGGAGTTGTTCCCGGTCGTCGGGTCCGACGGTATCGCCCGGGCCTTGTTTCACTATCATCTGCTGGAACTCGAAGCCGCTGGCATCGAGGACATCTGCATCATTGTCCAGCCGGGGGAGGATGAGTTGGTGAAAAACTACCTGCGCGGACCGGATGCGGGATATCTGCGCCGGCTCGAGAAATATCCGGCGCTGCTGCGGGAAGCCGAGCAGATGAAGAAGTTTTCCGAGCGCGTCTGTTTTGCCGTGCAACGGGTGCAGGAAGGCTACGGCCACGCGGTTTACCAGACCAAGAGCTTCGCGGCCGGCCAGAGGGTGTTGCTGGCCTTGGGCGACCATTTGTTCCGCGGCTCGCCGGTATCGCCTTTCCGGGAATTGGCGGAGCTGGCGCCGCTCGCGGGCAACCGGAGCGTGTCGGCCGTCAACCGGATTGCGGCCAATCAATTGAAGGGCTATGGCACCATCGCCGGCCGGCGCCGGGCCGATCATCCGCGGTTGATCGAGGTCTCACTCATTATTGAGAAGCCGGGGCTGGACGAGGCGCGGGAGAAACTGCAGGTGGATGGCTTGCCGGCGGAAACCTGGCTGGGCTGGTTCGGCGCGCACCTGCTGGCCCCGGGCATTTACGAGATTTTGGAGGAGATGATCCGCGACAACGTGCGCGATCACGGCGAATTCCAGCTCACCCGTGCCCAGGAAATCCAGCGCCAGCGTGAAGGTTATCTGGCCCTCGAAATGACCACCGCCGAACGCTTCGATTTCGGCATCCCCGACGACTTCGTGCGCAGCATCCAAGCCTTTCGTCAACCGGCCTGAAGCGCAATTCGCCGGCGCCTGAGGCGGGCGTACACTGGGTGGACCCGCGTCTCGGTCTCAGGTGAGTTTTTTTAACCTGGGATCTGCGGCCAGGCGTTTGACCAGTTCTTTGATCTTTTGCGCTTGGGACTTGTGGGCCAGCAGCACGGCATCATCGGTCTGCACCAGGATGGAATCGCGCAGGCCCACGACGGCAATGGGCGTGCGATTCCGGGTGCGCGCGTCGTAAATGATATTGCGGGCGGCGTCCACCTGGATGAAGTCCGCCACGGCCGCGTTGCCCTCGGCGTCCTGCTTGAGATGGCGGGCCAGCGCCGGCCAGGCCCCGAGATCGTCCCACTCAAACGCGCCGTCGGCCACCACGACGTTCTGCGCCTTTTCCAGCAGCGCGTAATCGATCGAGATGCGTTTCACTTCGGGATATTCCCGGGCCAACACCCTGGCCAGCTTGGCCGGTTGGGCGGCTACTTTGAACCAGCGCTGGCAGGCGGCAAACATCTCCGGCTGATGCTTTTCCAGGCCGTTGGTCACCGTGACGAAGCTCCAGACAAACATGCCGGCGTTCCAGCGGTATTGGCCGCTGTTGACGTAGCCCTGGGCCGTCTCGAAGTCCGGCTTTTCCACAAATCGCTCCGCCTTGAAAAAAGCGGTCTTGGTTTTGCGGAGGCCGGGCGGGGTGGGCAGCTCAGGCCCCGTTTGGATGTACCCGTAGCCGGTGGCCGGCTCAGTGGGCTTGATGCCGATGGTCACGATGACCTGGCCCTGGGCGGCCACCTTGAAAGCGTCGTCCAGAATCTGCTGAAATTTTTTGGCGTTCGGAATCACATGGTCGGCCGGCAGCACGGCCATGACGCCGGTGATGGAACGCGCGCCCACCAGCGCGGCGCCGAGCGCGACGGCCGCGCAGGTGTCGCGGCCCATGGGTTCGGCCACGAGATTGTCCTGGGGGAGCTTCGGCAGTTGCTTGCGCACCATGGGCAACTGGGCCGCGTTGGTGATCACGAAAATGTTCCGGGCCGGCACGAGGGGCAGCACGCGCTCCACCGCTTCCTGGAGAAATGATTTTTTGCCCAGCAGCGCCAACAATTGTTTGGGCGTCTTTTCGCGGCTCAGCGGCCAAAACCGCTCGCCGCGCCCGCCGGCCATGATGACCACAAACCGGTCCTGATGATTCGTTTTGGCTTTGGTGCTCATAAAATTCTGCCGGGAATAAATAAATTGGAATGGGTCCGCATGTTGCGAAGCATTATTGTGGAATCGTCAGCGGAAAAGCAATCCCGCAACAACCCGCCAAGAAACACGGGACTCGAAAGTCCCGTGAACCCGCAGGCACGAATGCCAGCGCTACGACCGCAGCCTGGCACGTGCCGCACCTGCCAACCGTCGTGCTCAAGCCAGTCCAACGCATCGCCCTTAAATCACCCTCCGCGCTCCGCATTCTGCACTCAATCTCCCCGCCGGGCCATAAAGGCGGGTGCGTCAGGCCACGCGGCCACGGCCGGCGCGCAACACGAAGGCTGCGCCCAGGACAAACAGCCCGGCGCAGTAACTGAAGGCCGTCGCGGCGCCGCAGACCGTCCACAAAATGCCCACGAGCGTGCTCGAGAGAAAATCGCCGATGCCGTTAACCGTGGCCAATACGCCAAAAGCCGTGCCGTGTTGTTCCTCGCCCACCAGTTCGGCGCAGAACGAGTCCTCCAGGGTCTCCGTGAGGGCGGCGCAGAGGCCGCTGAGCACGAAGATGAGCGCCAGGATCCAGAGGCTGGCCGAACCCAGGATGATGAGCAGGGCCATGACGGCCGCCAGGGCGTAGCCCGCCGCGAGCACGCGCCGCTTTTCGAAGTGATCGGCCAGCCAGCCGGCCAGCGGCGCGCCGGCGGCGTTACTGGCATTGCGCAGCAGGTAAAATCCCACAGCCAGACTAGCCGCCCGCGCGGCGCCAAACTCGGGCGTCAGTTGGCGCGTGGCCAGCAGAATCAGCAAGGTGGGCGCAAAGTCGCCGGCGCCGAAAAACCCCACGCCCAGGAGAAAACGGCGATAGGGCGGCGGCAAGGCATGCAAGCGGTCCGTAAAGGAAATGTGCGCCACCTTTTTGCGTTCCTGTTCTTTCACCAGGAACGCGATGACGGCGGCGGCCAGCAACCCGGGAATCAGGGTGAGAAAGAAGAGTCGGCGGTAATCGTGCCCCAGCCAGGTCAACAACACCAGGGCGGTGGCCGGGCCGGCAATGGCCCCCAGCGTATCCATCATGCGTTCAAAGCCGAAGGCGCGACCGTAGGTGTCCTTGGTCACGGCGGCGGCCAGCAGCGCCTTGCGCACCGGCGTGCGCACCCCGCGGCCCAGCCACGCCAGCGACCGGGCGAGCAACACGTGCCAGGCCGCCGTGGCCAGACCGATGGAGGCGGTCCCCACTGCCGTGACCATGTAGCCGATCACGGCGATCGGCTGGCGCCGTTGCAAACCATCGGTGTAAAAGCCGGAACCCATTTTGGCGAAGCTGGCCAAGCCGTCGGCCAGCCCCTCAATGAGCCCGAGCCAGGCCGCGGCCGCGCCGAAGCTGGCCAGGAAAACGGGCAGGACCGTGGTGGCGGCTTCATGCGCCCAGTCGCTGAACAGCGAGGCCAGCCCCACGCCCACGACGGTGCGATTCAGCCAGGGGATTTTGCCGGCGGGCGGTTTGGCGGCGGGATCGGCCATGTTGCCGGGCTCAGGAGTGGAGCGCGGCCGCCAGCGAATTGGCCAGGTCCTGCAGCGCGTTGATCTCCGCCGCGGAATATTCGTATTCGCGCACGGTGCCGATGCCGAAGGTGCCCACCACTTTGCCGCTGTTGCCACCGAGCCGCACCGGCACGCAAAGGGCGCCGCCCACCCCGGTTTGTTTGGCGCCGGGCAGGGCCACGCCGCTGGTGTCGGTTTGCAGGTTGCAAAGGGTCACCGGCCGGTTCTTGGCCGCGGTCTCGCCGGCAATGCCTTTGCCCACGGGAATGAATTTGACCACCTCGATCAACTGCGGGGGCAAGCCGGCGTGGGCCACCAGTTGCAGTAATTGCGCCGGCTCATCGAGCCGGTGAAGAGTGCCGGTTTCCGAGTTAAACTGCAGCAGCGTCTCGCGCAGAATTTTTTCAAAATCGGTGGGCCCCGGCGCCGGGGTGGCGGGGGCGCCTTTGGCTGCTTCGCTGCCGGGGGCGGACCGATAATGCAGCACGCGCACTTTTTCCAGGGTGACCAGTCCGCCGCCGATCATTTTATCGAGCACGGGGAGGAATTGGTTGATCATTTCCTCGCTGTCCACGATTTCAATGACCAGGGGCAGATCCATGGACAGCCGCAGGATCTTGGCGGTGTGCAGCCGGCTGGCCTTGCCGAAGCCCATGGGGCCGCGCAACACGGTGGCCCCGGCCAGATGCGCGGCGCGCGCCGCCATCACGATCGCCTCATACAGCGGCTTGTGCTCCCAGCGGTCGCTTTCACCAATGTAAATGCGGAGTTGAACGGCTTCGGTGGGGATTTGCATAGGATTGTGGAGCGAGCGCCGCGCGGAAGCATTTCCGTCCCGCCTCCGCGCCGCAAGTTCAGGTTGTTCAGGTGCCTTTCATCGAGTTGAACGTGGACCCCAGCAGCCAGCCCAGCCAGACCGCCACCAGGCAAAGGATTACGGACAAAACAACGTTGCCGCCGGCGTAAAGCCACTCGCGGTCACGCAGCAGGTTCAGCGTCTGCAGGCTGAACGAGGAAAAGGTGGTGTAACCGCCGCAGACGCCGATCATCAGAAACTGGGTGACGAACTGGCGGCTGGGCGAATCCAGGCGTCCTTCCGGGCTGGCCACGGCGCCAATGAGGCCGATGATGAACGAGCCCCCCACGTTGATGGTCAGGGTACCCCACGGAAAGGTGGCCCCGATCTTGTCCGATACCAGACCGTTGACCCAGAAACGGCTGACACTGCCGAGGGCGCCGCCAATGGCCACCCAAAGATAGGCTAAACTCATAGTATGCCTGCGAATTTGGTTTTATTCGTAGGAGTTATCAGCGCTGAAACAGTCAGGCGTTTTTTCATGCAAGCAGGCAAACTCCATTGCCAGCCGTAATTTTCAGCGAGCACCCGCCGCATTGCAACTGAAAAGGCGAATCAGAAAAGACGAATCAGTCGGCCAGGTAATCGCGCGCACTGCCAGACTCATAACGCAGCGTGTTCCCGTGCACGGTCGCCTCTTCGGCGAGCAGATTCTCCCGGGCCGCGCCCGCGCCCTATTTTTCCAAATACCGCACCACGGCCTCGGTGCGGGTGCGCACGCGCAGCCGCTCGAAGATCTTCTTGATGTGGCCGTGGACGGTCCAGACGCTGAGCCCGAGCGCCAGCGCGATTTCCTTATCCACACAGCCTTTGCTCAGGTGGGCGAGCACCTCGGTTTCACGCGGGGTCAACCGCGGGAGCGGCCGGGCGGCGTTTTCGGCCCGTGGCCGCAACAGATCCTTGAAGGACGCCTTGACCGCCTCCAGCAGTTCCTCCCGGTTCGAGGCCACCGTGCGCCCGAGCGACAGGAAGCCATCGAGGATGCCGGCGGGCGGCACGCGTTTGAGCAAATAGCCGGCGGCGCCGCCCGGCGTGGAGACAAACATCTGGTCGCCATCCACCGAGACGGAGTAGCCCAAGGCCAGCACGCCCGGCTTGAGCAAGGTCAAGCCCTCGGATAAATCAAACCCCACCCGTTCCGCCAGGCTCCGGTTGAGCAACACCAGCGACGGTTGCCGGTTGGCGAAGAGCTGGAGAAACCGTTCCGGGGATTGGCAGGTGAGCACCTCGAACGAGGGCTGCTGGCTCACACACCATTGCAAGGCGCGGCGAATGCCGGCGTCCTGCTCCAAAATAATCACCCGGCGGGCGTCCGCCTGCCGCGCGGCGGACGAGCTGCGGGCACCGGCGGATGCCACGAGGGTATGCAGGGTCGTGTAGGTCCAGAGAATCGGATTGGCGCACCATTCGAAGCTGACGATCAGCTCGCGCGAAAAACGGTGACTGGCGGCCGGCCAGCCCCGTTGCTCCACCGTCTCGTAAATCCGCTCCGCCTTGCGTGCCGCCGCGTCGGGATCCGCCGTCTTGAGGGGAAACCAATAGCCGGTCCCTTCGTGATCGATCCGCACCGCGAGATCTTTTTCACCATCGCCGGTGGGCGGGAAATGATAGCGGCGGATCAGCAGTCGGTCCTTCCAGCGGTCGGGATTTTTGGCTGCGGATGGGGCGGGCGGTGGCCCGGCCGGCTCGGGCAGGGGGGCAGGCGCCAGCGGAACGGTCTTCTGGGAGATCGTTGCCTCATGGGATTCCCGCATCGGCGCAAACATATAAGCAATACCTGCCGGTATGCTTATCACCTGATAAATGAGGCGTCGAGCAAATAGTGTCGGCGCTGGATTCGATCCGTCTCCCGGGTGGCCCAGCGCTCCGCCTTAGCGGCGGGCGGGGGAAGTCGTGGGCGCGGGCCGCAGGATGCGCTGCCACTTGGGGTCGTTGTGGAACGCCAATTCGTAGTCCTGCTTGCCTTTGAGGCGGCTGGCGGCCGCTTCATCGGCCACCACCAGGCAGTCGGCATGCAACTGCAAGGCGCTGGCGGGCACCATGGCCGTGATCGGCCCTTCCACGGCCCGGGCCAGAATCTCGGCCTTGTCCGGCCCGGTGGCCAGCAGCAGGCAGCGCCGGCAATCCAGGATGGTGCCCACCCCCATGGTCATGGCTTGGCGGGGCATGGACGTGCCGTTCTTGAAATGGGGGGCGTTTTGTTCCACGGTGGCGGCGGCGAGCCATTCCACCCGCGTGCGCGAGTGGATGGCCGAGAGCGGTTCGTTGAACCCGATGTGCCCCGAGCGCCCAATGCCCAGCAGTTGCAGATCAATGCCGCCGGCGGCGTCAATCAGCCCCTCATATTTTCGGCATTCGGCTTCGAGATCGGCCGCCGTGCCATCGGGCAGGTGCGTGTTCTTCAGCGCAATGTTCACCTCGCGGAACAGATGCCGGTTCATGTAATACCGGTACGAATTGGGATGATCGGCCGCCAAGCCCACGTATTCATCCAGATTGAACGTGCGACAGGCGGAAAAATCGAGGCCTTCATAGCGGTGAAGGGCACACAGACGGGCATACACGGCTTCCATCGTGCTGCCCGTGGCCAGGCCCAGGACGAGCCGCGGCCGATCGCGCAACGCGCCGGCCATGATCCGGGCCACCAACTCCACGGCGGAATCGGCATCCGGTTGAACAAGTACTTGCATGATTTGGGTGAAACCGGCGGACCGTATCGGGGCCGCCTTGGTTCTATCCGGCAATCTAGGCTATGAATCGCCGGTTTCAAATCCCCCAAATTGGGGTGTTGCCCGGACGCAGTTCGCTTGACAAGCTATGCTTGAGTCGTTTTATACCAAACTTATGAATCCATATCGGCAGTTTGTTGATGCTCACGCCCGGCTGATCCGGGAGGGACGGTCGCTCCCCTTGGGGGGCCTGGCGGCGTTGCCGCCGACGCCGCTGGCGGCCGACGCTGCCGTGGCGCTGGTGTTTTCGCCGCATCCCGACGATGAATGCATTATCGGCGGCCTGGCCTTGCGCCTGTTGCGCGAAGCGAAACTGCGGGTGATCAACGTGGCGGTCACCCAGGGCAGCAACCGGGAACGGCAGGCCGCCCGCTGGCAGGAATTGAAGCACGCGTGCGACTGGATGGGCTTTGGCCTGGAAGCAACCGCCCCCAACGGCCTCGAAAAAATCAACCCCAAGACGCGCCAGGCCGATCCCGCGCACTGGGCCGCGGCGGTGAAAATCATCGCCGCCAAGCTGGCCCACTTCCGGCCGCGGGTCGTTTGCTGCCCGCACGAACTGGATTGGAACAGCACCCATATCGGCACCCATTTTCTGGTGGTGGACGCGTTAAAAACGCTGCCGGCGGATTTTGAGTGCGTCCTGGTGGAGTCGGAATTCTGGGGCCAGATGGCCACGCCGAATCTGATGGTGGAATCCAGCGCCGATGACTTGGCCACGTTGCTGGGCGCCTTGTCGTTTCACGTCGGCGAAGTGCAGCGCAACCCGTATCACCTGCGGTTGCCCGGCTGGATGGTGGACAACGTGCGGCGCGGGGCCGAGTTGGTGGGCGGGCAGGGGGGAGCGGCGCCCGATTATGTGTTTGCCACGCTTTACCGCGTGAGCCACTGGCGGAATGGCCGCATTGAACCCGCCTATGCCGGGGGGAAGTGCCTCGGCGCCGGCGATTCACCCGCCCAAGTGCTCGGGATTTGATCCCCCCTCGGCCGGGTTCCCGCAAAAAACAGATTTTGACAAACCCGTCGGTTTGAAAAAGATTGATCGCATGAGTCCGAGGATTTCCAAGCGTTCCGGTGCGTTTACGCTGATTGAGCTGCTGGTGGTCATTGCCATCATCGCCCTTCTGGCGGCCTTGCTGTTGCCAGCCTTGGCGGCGGCCAAGAATCGCGCCAAAACCATCCAATGTCTCAGTGCCGGGCGGCAAATCGAGTTGGCGGCCAAATTGTATCTCGATGACAACCGCGGGAAGATGATTCCCTTGTGGGTGCAACAGGGCGCGGCTGGCTGGTCCACCTGGAATTATGATTCATCGACCTTTCTCGTTCAGGCCGCCGATTTTCTGTGGTGGCCGGATAGTTTGCGGCTGGGCGGCTACGCCCCGGCGGTGAAGCTGTTCAGTTGCCCGGGCTTGACCCAGCCGGCGGCGTCCTCCGGCGGCGGGTCGGTGAGCACGAATTACACTCTGGGCATCGCCATGAATTATCCCGAGTACGGCGCCATCATCCCCGCCGGTACCTGGGCCGCGCCCGTCTATCCGCCCTGCAGTGAAAATCAAGTCACCGCGCCCAGCCAGTCCGTGGTGTTTGCCGATGGCGGCGCCATTGCCAATCCTGCCCAGGCCAACGCCGATCTGTGGTTGGAACTGCCCGGCCGCGCCTGCGTCTATTTTCGCGTGCCCAGCGATACCGCCGGTTATCCGGTCGGCGATTCGCGCTCCGTGCCGCGCCACGGCGGCCAGGTGAACGTCACTTTTTTCGACGGCCATTCGGCCCGGATCAAGAACAGCTCCCTGCGCTATGATTTGCCGCGCACGGACAGCGACAATCTGTGGGCGAAGAATTATTACAATTGATCCGCGGTCTCTTCAGGGGGCATTGAATCGGAAATTAAACCGGCCGGGCGGCGCCACGTTGCCGCTCAGATAAAAATCCATGACGTCGCCGGGCGCCTGCAAGTTGTCCGCCCATTTGAAATCAATCGCCATGCGCGTCTCGCCGGTCCGCCAGCCCAGCGCGGCCCGGGGAATCGCCAATTGCAGTTCGTGGCCGGCCACGCGCGACGGCACCGGCATCACCGGTTGCCAGTTCCAGCCGCCGGTGTTCTTTTCCAGCCAGCATTGCCCGTCCGGGCCCGGCCGCCGAGCCACCAGGAAATCATAACCTGCCCAGCCGGTCGCGGCGTTTTGGTCCGCATCGATCAGCAGCCACATCCAATTCGTGGTGGCCGGTGTGATCGGCGCGGCCGTGCGCGCGTAAAAGTATAGTTGGTCCTGGTCCCGCGCCGCCTTGAGCAGCACGAATTCGTTCCGGCCGCTGTGGTCTGCGTAGTGCCGTCCGCCCGTGCCGGCAAAGTCGCGCGGCTGCACGCCCACGAACGGACCCGCGAATTCCGGCCGCACGTCCCGCCACTGGGCGAAGTCCCCGGTCACGGCCAGGGTCGCCGGGCCGGAACTTGCCGGCAGGGCGGGCGCACCCTTGTAATGCCGGACGTTGGCCACCAGTTGCCAGTAATAATTGTCGCCATGCCCGCCGCGCATCGGCTCGATGTCGCGGCTGAATTCCTCATCGTATTGGTCTACAAACACCAGCGGGTTTTCCGGGCGGACCCAGCGGCCGGCCACCCACTCGTTCCAGCCGGTCACCATCACGAAGGGCGGGTCCAAGGCCAGGGCGCGCTGCCATTGCTCGGCGAAATTATGGCCCGCGTTCACGGAGCCGGGCGCGATGTTTTGCCGGCCCTGATGAAAGCTCCGGCCGCGCGCGACGCCGGAGTTCATGTTGGCCACGGTGCCGTCCGTGGCGCTTAGATTCTGCGCCACCGAGACATTCAGTTGTTCGGGCTTTTGCGGATCGTCGGTGTACCCGTAGGGCTGCGGATACGTGGCTTCCCAGTGCCAGGCGTAGGGGGTGTTGGTGAGCGTAAACGGCCAGTGCGCCGCCCGCAGCGTGAAAAACGACTTCCACTCCCCGGTGGCTTCGGCCGGATCGCAGATCAGCAGGGGTTTGCCCTGCCAATTAAACCATAATTCGCGATAGCGCCCGGGCTGATAAAGCTCGTGATAAATCTCCGTCGCAGTGGCGCCGGCGCTGGTGTTCACCATGAAGGCGATTTGCGGCGTGCGCCCGCCCGCCCGGCGGACGGCGCAAAAGGCCTCGCAGAGGTTTGTGTAAATCTCCGGATAGGCGCGCGCGTTGGTGGTGTCGAAAATCAAGACGTCAATGCCTGCGTCGGCCAGCAGTTCCGCGTGGCGGCGCAGCACCCACGGGTCGTCGCCGCGATAATAGCCGAACAGCGGCTCGCCCCAGTAATGGGCCACGCCGTTGCCGCCCCAGAGCGCGCTGGCCGGATTCGTCGCCGCTCCCGGTTCGCGCTCGAGAATTTTGGCCACGTCGTACGGACCCTCCAGTTGCGGGCTGCGTGGCCAGTCCACGTGATCAATGAAGTAAAAGATGCCCACGAAGCGATTGGTGCGCGGCAGACCCACCTCGCTGGCCAGCGGCAATCGGCGGCCCAAGCCATCCGTGGCCGGCCAGGGCACGCCGGGGTGTTCCTGCGCCCCCGCCAGGTTGGCCGCCGATAAAATGACCAGCCACAACCACCGTTGAACAGTCTTTGAATGCATGCTGCGGTGCCTTTTAGGGCAGGGTACTCGAAGCCGTTCCGTTCGGCCATCCTCTTGGGATGACCTGCAAAACCGCATCACGCTTTGGGAGACGCTTTCAGAGGGTCGCGCGGCTGAGCGTCGGCGCGTGGTCGTGGCTGTGGCCGTTGATCTGGCGCAACACCACATGCCGGGTCTTGCCGCTGACGGTCTTGGGCAGTTCCTCCACGAATTCAATCTCGCGCGGATGTTTGTAGGGGGCGGCAATGTGTTTGCAATGCTGCTGCATTTCGTGCTTGAGATCGTCGCTGCCGGCCAGGCCGCGCTGGAGCACCACGTAGGCCTTGACGATTTGTCCGCGCACGGCATCCGCTTTGCCCACCACGGCGGCTTCGAGCACGGCCGGATGTTCCAGCAGCACGCTTTCCACCTCGAAGGGCCCGATGCGGTAGCCGGAGCTCTTGATGACGTCGTCGGTGCGGCTGAGGAACCAGAAATAGCCGTCGGCATCGCGCCGGGCGCGGTCGCCGGTGAGATACCAGTCGCCCTTGAACTGCGCGGCATTTTCGCCGGGATTGCGCCAGTATTCGCGGAAGAGGCCGAGGGGCCGATGCGGCTTCACCCGGATGGCGATTTCCCCCTCGCCGCCCGCGCGCACCTCGCGCAGTTCTTCGTCCAGCAGGGCCAAATCAAAACCCGGCGTGGCGCGGCCCATGGAGCCGGGCTGCAAGGGCAGGCCGTGCGATCGGAAATTGCCCACGAGCACGACGCTCTCCGTTTGGCCGTAGGCTTCGTAAATATCCAGCCCGGTGCCGGCGCGCCAGAGTTTCAGGACTTCCGGGTTCAACGGTTCGCCGGCGGTCACGCAATGGCGCAGGTGCGGGAATTTCCATTTGCCGAGCTGCTGGCGCACGATCAGCCGCAGGGCGGTGGGAGGCGCACACCAGGTGGTGATGGGAAAATGCGCCAGCGTGTCCAGCGTATGGCCCGGGTCGAATTTGCCGTGGATATCCAACGCAAAAACGCAGGCGCCCCGGTGCCAGGGACCATAGAAACTGGACCAGGCCGCCTTGGCCCAGCCAAGATCCGAGACGTTCCAATGCACGTCGCCGGGGCGGCAATCCAGCCATAATTCGCCGGTGGCGCGGTGGCCCAGTCCAAAGCTGGCCTGGGTGTGCAACACCATCTTGGGCTCGCCCGTGGTGGCACTGGTGAAATAGATGATGCCCGGATCGTCGGCCCGGGTGGGCGGGCCGGAAAATTCCGGGCGGGCGGAGGCCAGGGCCGCATTGAAATCGATCCAACCGGTGGGCGGCGGGCAGGTGGCAAAGCAGAGGCCGTCGAAGTTCTCGATTTTCGACAAGCCCTCGGACGAGGTCAGCACGGCCCGGACGTTGGCGGCTTGCAGGCGGTAGGTGGTGTCGCGCGGCGTGAGTTGCAAGGTGGCCGGGATGGGGATGGCGCCCAGGCGCACCAAGCCGAGCATGGCGGCCCACCATTGCCAGACGCGCGGCAGCATCACCAGCACCCGGTCGCCCGGCCGCACGCCCTGCGCCTGGAAGGCGTTCGCCGCCTGCGCACTCAGGCGCGACAGCTCCTGGAAGGTGAATTTACGCTCCGTCCCCGTGAGGCCGTCCACGCACCAGAGGGCCAGATTTTGGGGCTGGGAGCGCGCCCAACCATCGAAGATATCACCAGTAAAATTGAAGAACTCAGGGGCATCGCCGGGATTCATTTCGGCGTAGATTACCATTTAAAGCAAGCCGGCTCAATACTTTGACGTTATAAATAAGTAAACGTTGTGGTGGGTATAAACCCGGGCGGCCGGCGGCGCCGGCGGGGGGGCGCGCCTAAATTTCGTCTTTTCTTTTGGGCGGCGCGCCTTAATTTGCTGGCTGCCAATGGCTCTGAAACTATTCAACACCCTGACCCGCTCCGTGCAGGAATTCGCCCCGGCCGGCCCGGACCCCAAAAAAGTCGGCATGTATTGCTGCGGGCCGACCGTTTACGATTTTGCCCACATCGGCAACTGGCGCACGTTTGTCTTTGCCGATCTCGTCCGCCGCACGCTGGAGTTTTCCGGCTACGACGTGAAGCACGTGATGAACGTCACGGACGTCGAGGACAAGATCATCAAGCGCATCCAGGAGCAGCAGACGACGCTGCGCGAGTTCACCGGCCGGTTCGAGACAGCGTTTTTTGACGATTTGCAGGCGCTCAACTGCCGGCGGCCGCACGTGACGCCGCACGCCACGGAGCATATTCCCGAGATCATCGCCCTGATCGCAAAGCTCACGGCGCGCGGCGTGGCGTATCAGGCCGGCGACGGCTCGGTGTATTTTTCCATTGAAAAGTATCGCGGCTGCGGCTGCGTCTATGGCCAGCTCCAAAAGCTGAAGGTGGATGAGTTGCGCGTGGGCGAGCGGGTGGCGGCGGACGAATACGACAAGGAAGCGGTGGCCGACTTCGCGCTGTGGAAGGCGCGGGTGCCGGCGGATGGGAACGTGTTCTGGCCGAGTCCGTGGGGGGAAGGCCGGCCCGGCTGGCACATCGAATGTTCCGCCATGAGCATGAAAGCCCTGGGCGAGACCTTTGACCTGCACCTGGGCGGCGAGGATTTGAAGTTTCCGCACCACGAGGACGAGATTGCGCAGAGCGAGGGCGCCACCGGCCGGCCGTTTGTGCGGCACTGGCTGCATGGGGCGCATCTGCTGGTCGAGGGCAAGAAGATGAGCAAGAGCCTGGGCAATTTTTTCACGCTGCGCGATCTGCAGGCCAAGGGGTTCACCGGCCGGGAAGTGCGTTATCTGTTGCTCACAGCGCACTACCGGGAGACGTTCAATTTCACCCTCGATGGTTTGCGCAGCGCGCAGGCGGCGCTGGCGCGGATTGATGAATGCGTGGGCAAGCTGCGGGAGTTGGCCGCCGGTGCGCCGGCCGCCGGCGAGACCGAGGCGCCCTGGCTGGCCGCCTTTGCCGCGGCCCTGGCCGATGATTTGAACATTTCGGCCGCCTGGGCCGCGGTGTTCAATTGGGTTTCGGAAATGAACAAGCGCCTGGCGGCCGGCTCCGTGACCGCCGCCGAAGCCGCCGCCGCCCTGGCCGCCTGGACCCGGGCGGATTCCGTGCTGGCGGTGGGCGCCAAGGTGGAGGCCGCCGAAATTCCGGCGGAACTCACCGCCCTGCTCGCAGCGCGACAGGCTGCCCGGCAGGCCCGCGATTTTAAACGCTCCGATGCCCTGCGGGATGAGTTGAAAGCCAAAGGCTGGGTGATCGAAGACACGCCCAAGGGGCCCAAACTGAAAAAGGCCTGATCAATTCGCTGAGCTTTAGCCGCTGAGATTTTTGTGTATCCGGCGGCGTTCGCCGTTTAATTTGTAGCCGGTAATCGGCAAGTCAGGAACCTAACGCAATGGCCAAAGGCACATTCATCACACTTGAGGGATCGGAAGGCTGCGGCAAGTCAACCCAGCTCGAATTGCTCGTCCGGCGTCTCCGCGCGCTGGGGTATCGCGTGCGCTCCGTCCGCGAACCCGGGGGCACACCCATCGGCGAGGAAATCCGCCACACGCTCAAGCACAGCCAGAGCAACGCCGCCATGACACCGGAGGCGGAGCTGTTGCTGATGAATGCCAGCCGCGCGCAACTGGTTCGCGAAGTGATCCGGCCGGCGCTGGCCGCGGGGGAAGTTGTGGTTTGCGACCGCTTCTACGACTCCACCACCGCCTATCAGGGTTACGGTCGCGGACTGGATTTGAAAATGGTGCAGACGATTGTGGAAGTGGCCGTGGAGGACACGCGGCCGACCTTGACCGTGCTGTTGACCGTGACGCCGGAAATCAGCGAATTGCGCCGGGTCATGCGGCAATCCACGCTGCCGTTCATGCGGGACCGCATCGAGGAGGCGGACCAGGAGTTTTTCCGGCGGGTGGAGCTGGGGTTCGCCGCCATTGCCGCCGCCGAGCCGGATCGGTTTCGGGTGGTGGACGCTTCTGGAACCATCGAAAGCGTGGGGGACCGGGTCTGGGATCTGGTGCGTCCGGCCCTGCCGAAGATCGGCCGGTGGTAGGGGCTTACGTGACGGGCGGAATTTGGATTTAATCCGGCAAATTTGTTGGCGGCGATCAAATCATGCGGTAGTTTGGGTTATCAGCATGATCGAACAGACCATCAGCGAAATTGAAGCCAAGATCGGCGGCGCGGAAACCGTGGACCCGAAGCGCCAAGAGGAACTGCTCCAACTGCTGGCCACGTTGAAGACGGAAGTGGCCACGCTGTCCAAGACGAACCAGGAGCAGGCGGACAGCATTGCGGGTTTCGCCCAACTATCGGCGCATGAGGCCCTGCGCACCCAGCAAAATCCGCAACTGCGCGAAATCTCGTTGCGCGGCCTGCGCTCCTCCGTGGAAAACCTCGAGCAAAGCCATCCGCGCCTGACGTACAGCGTGAACCGCCTCAGCAAAATGCTGTCGGATTGGGGCATCT
>CAYTJG010000030.1:0-32597 GCA_964437865.1 uncultured Bifidobacteriaceae bacterium
AATTTATTTGGCGGAAATTTGGGGTTAAAGACGCAGTATTCATTGAACTCCGAATATATTGCTTTCAACACTACTGGCAGAGCAGATTGCCCTTTCAGCGAGTCTTCTGCTGCGCTTTAAGGTGTTGGATGGTGGGGTTTTACATTTATTTTGCTGACCAGATAACAGCATGAAGTCTCGTTTGACCTCTTCATCTCATCGGCTTCCGGTGAGCTTAACGTTTATCCTGTTGCTGGGTTTGGTGGTGCTCGTTGTCTTGGCTTTGGCGTCCCGCCGGCTGGCTTCATCACCGGTGTCGCACCCGGTGGTGCAGACGCAGCCGGTGCCGACGGCAAAACCACTTTCGCAAGCTCCCTTGACCAACGGAATAAAATCGCCAGTTGCAACCGCGGCGGTGTTGCCAAGCAGACCTGTTTTCCAGAGGCATGCCTTCCCGGTCGGTTATGAAGGTCCCAATTTTCAATGGGCGCTGGCGGATGGCAAGGAGACAAACATCATCCGGCAACTGGCCCACAACGAGCTGGAATATCAGCGGATGGTGACGGAAAACCGGACCATTTACCGGCGGCAACTGGTCTATTTTTCGCAGGGATTCGACGCCCTGGCGCAGCAAGCACTGCAAAATGGAGGCAGTCTCCAACAGATCGCGCTGCCGGGTTTGGATGGCCAGGTGTTTTCAGTAGACGTAAAGAATGCGGACCTCCGAGACGGCGGCATTCGCGGGCAAATTTACGGCCAGCTGCCTGGTCAGCCCGATTCCATGGTGACGGTTGCTTTCATTAACGACCGGGAGGCGTTCACAATCATCTCCCCGCAAGATCAGGTTTACCTGCAGGCTGAAGCCCACGAACCGGGGGAAGTGGTGGTGAAGAGTATCGATCCACAAACCTACGGCCTGCCACAAAATTGAAACCTTCCTCAGCCTGAAGAATATGATTTGTCTACTTAACAATGTCCGCTGGGCCAGGCGCGCGATTCCATTATTGTTGATTCTGTCTTGGGCCAATTGCGGACACGCCCAGTTCAACCGGATTGGCGCCGTGATGACGGTGGCCGAAGCCTATACGGCGGCGGCGGCGGCAAATTTGGGCGGGGCGGCGAACCTGGAGGTGGACATGAACAACGCCTGCGCTGGCGCGAATATGGGCATGTTTAATAGCGGGACCGGCATTTACATTGAGATCGTTGGTTACTACCAGGTCACCGAAGCCGATCCTTACAGCCTTCACACCGTTTTGAATGATTTATACGGCACTTGGGCGGATGCCCGCAATTTCGCATTCACAACCAACGGCGCCGGCATTCTGCAATGTGTGGTGGATGGCACCGACGACGCGGGCCTTTCCGGCGAATGCGGCAATCTCGGCACCGTCAGTTCGGTCTATGGGGCGTGGTATGTCGTTTTTGCCCACGAATTGGGCCGCAACACCTGTCTCGAGCAGGGCGACGATGTGAGCAGTTCCAGTCCATCTTTCATTTGCATGATGCTGCAAGGCTATTGCGGCGGCGGAAACATAGCCTATTTCAGCAATCCGAGCGTCTATTATGAAGGGGTTCAACTCTTGGGAAGCACGACCAACGATTGCGGTGAGGGGCCGCTCGCCAATGAAGGCAACAATGCGCGCCAATTTGCGTTGAATGGCCGCAATTATCTGGGTTCCAAACCGGTTTCCGTGAGTTCTTTGAACCTCTACAATCCGCTGCTCACGGCCGTGCATTGCGGCGGCGCGGCGGTGGCGACGACCAACGCTGATGAGCGGACCTTCGCCGCCGACCAGAATTTCAGCGGCGGCACAGCGTGGGACGCCAATGGCTATGCCTATGCCGTGGACGTCAGCGGAGTGACAAATCCTGCTCCCCCGACACTGTATCAGGACCAGCGTTACGGCGACCTGAGTTACACGTTCAACAATTATCTGCCGGGCACCAACTACCTCGTTCGCTTGCATTTCATGGAGCCCGTTTGGACGGCTGCCGGCCAGCGAAAGTTCAACGTCTTCATTAACAGTCAGAAGGTACTGACGAACTTCGACATTTTCGCCACGGCCGGGGCGCAGAATCGGGCCGTAATCGAGGAGGTCACAGCCACGGCTGATGTCGGCGGGCAAATCGTCATTTCTTTTTCAAACGTGGTGGATAATGCCTGCGTCAGCGGCATTGAAATTTTGCAGGGCGGTCTGTATGCGCCGGTGAATTTGCAGGCCAGCGCGGGCGTCCTTCAGAACGCGTTGACTTGGAATTCCGTTTCCGGCGCCACGAGCTATGACGTAAAGCGCTCCACCTTGCTCAAGGGCCCGTTCACCACCCTCATTAACACGAGCGCGACCAATTTCACGGACACCGGTCTAACCGGCGGGGTGACTTATTATTATGTCGTCTCGGCACTGAACAGCGGAAACGAGAGCTTTGATTCTGCGGAAGCGAGCGCTACGGCTCAAAATCCCACCTTGACTTGGAACAAGAACGGCACCTCCACCACCGGGGCACAAGACGGCAGCGGCACCTGGGCCGACCAGGGCACCGGCGGCGCCATCCCAAATTGGTGGAACGGTGCCACCAATGTTTTTTGGAATAACAGCGGACCCTATGTCGCCACGTTTGGTGCCGCGAACGGAGCCGCCGGAACCGTCACGCTGTCCGGCGGCGTCACTGCGGCGGGAATCAACTTCAATTCCGCCGGCAGCGGAAACTATACTATTGCCGGTGGCGGCAACACTTTGACCTTGAACGGGCCAATCAATGCGAATGCGTCCGCGACCATCAGCGCCCCGGTCGCGCTGGGACTTTCGCCCAATGTCGCCACCGCCAGCGGCCAAACGCTGACGATGGGCGGCGCGCTGAGCGGTGTCAACGGCGTGAGGTTCACCGGCGCCGGCACCACGATTTTGTCGGCAAACAACACTTACTCCGGCGGCACCACAAATAGTTCCGGCACGCTGCAACTGGGCAATGGCGGCGTCGGTGGTTCGCCCGGAACCGGCCCGGTGGTCAACGACTCCGTGTTGGAATTTGATCGCAGCGACAATTTTACGTGGTCCACGCCCGTCAGCGATCCTGGCAATGCCGGCTCATTATTGAAAATCAATGCGGACACGATGACTGTGACTTCCACGAACACCTTCCTGGCGTCCTCCGGCTGCATTCAAGTGAACGGCGGCACCCTGCAAATCAACTCACCGGGATGGATGCAGGCCGGTTCCGCGGAATCCGACGGGGAAGTCTGGATTGCGGAAAACACCTCGACTGCCTCGTGCATCGTGAATGGCGGCACGCTCATCGCCAACAGCTGGTTGGTGGTGGGCCGGAACAGCTCTGCTGCGGTCGGCACGCTCACGGTCAATTCTGGCCTGGTCCAGGAATTGGGCGGCGGCAACATCGTGGTCGGCTCGCTCGGCGCCACCGGCACGCTAACGGTGAACGGCGGCACGGTTTCCAACGCCGCAGCGCTCTGGCTGGGCGAAAGTTCCAGCGGCAAAGGGACGCTGAATTTGAATGGCGGACTCGTGCAGGCCAGCGAGGTCTTGCCTTCGCCGAGCAGCGCCGGCGGCACCGCCGTCGTCAATTTCAATGGTGGCACACTCCAGGCCACGGCCAACCAGCCGGATTTCATTTCCGCGAATTCGGCGGTCGTGCAATCCGGTGGCGCGGTGATTGATGACGGTGGCCATACCATCGGCATTGTGCCACCACTGACGGCCGGCCCCGGCGCCGGCGGGTTGACCAAGAACGGCAAGGGCACGTTGTTTCTTTCGGCTGCCAACTCCTACACTGGTCCAACCACCGTCAACTCCGGCACCTTGCGGATCGGGGATCCCCTTTTGCATCTCTCCTTCGACAACGTCAGCGGCAGCACCGTCATCAATGACGGCGCGGGCGGCGTGGCGTTGAACGGAACCCTCGTTGGCAAAGCCAGCATCGTGAGCGGCGGACGCTATGGCAAAGCGCTGCAAATCGGCGCGGGCCCGGTGAACGCAAATTATGTTGCCGTAAACAACTCAGTGGTTCCGCTCAATGGCAGTGGCAAATGGACCGTGGCGATGTGGATCAAGACGACGGTGCCCGGCTCCACTTTGCTTTACCAGGGCGACGGCAGTTGGGCCAGCGACAACACGACGTTTTATTTGAACAACGGCACGACCACCGGCACCAAAGCCGGCGGCGTCCGGTGGGGTGCCGGTTGGGAGGAAGGCTCGACGGCGTTAAACGATGGCAACTGGCATTTCGTCGCGCTCGTGGACAACGCTGGGACAAAATCGCTTTACGTGGACGGCCACACCGACCCACTCGCCGCGAATCAATGGGGCACGGCCACAGGTACCGGCGGACAAATCTGGATCGGCGGCTCGGCCGATACGGGCGACGGAGACAACGCCATGACCAACGGTTTGATTGACGAGGTTTATATTTACAATCGCGCGCTGACCGTGTCCGAGGTGCAATCTTTGACCAACAACGCCGTCCCGCTGAATCACCAGGTGCTGCCGCCAACGACCGCGGTGACGCTGGCGACCGCGGGGGCCACCTTGGATACCGGCGGTTTTAAC
Source organism: uncultured Bifidobacteriaceae bacterium (assembly GCA_964437865.1). GTDB lineage: Bacteria > Verrucomicrobiota > Verrucomicrobiia > Limisphaerales > UBA11358 > UBA11358. The sequence goes on from CAYTJG010000030.1 coordinate 4,545, forward strand.
CAGACCATCGGCTCGCTTTCCGGCAGCAAAGGCTCCAGCGTCCTGCTCGCGCCGTCGACCAATGCCGACACGCTGACGGTGGGAGATGCCAGCAGCACCACTTTCGGCGGCACGTTGAGCGGCAACGGTTCCCTGGTCAAGAACGGCGCCGGCACGCTCACGCTTTCCGGCGCGAACACCTACACCGGTCCGACCATCGTGAGCGCGGGCACCTTGCTCGTCAGTGGTTCAACCGGCGCCAGTCAGGTCATGATTGAAAACGGCGGCACGCTTGGTGGTAGTGGCACAATTGGCGGCGGCGTGACCAATGAGTCCGGCGGCACGCTGGCCCCCGGCGGCGGCCTGGTGGCGTTGACCGTGAACCACAATGTCACCTTGCAATCCGGCAGCACGACGGTGTTGGAAATCAGCAAGACAGCGCAGACCAACGACCAGTTGCTGGTGGCCGGCACCCTGGCCTTTGGGGGCACATTGGTCGTGACGAATCTCTCCGGTCCGCCGGCCGCGGGTGACAGCTTCAAGCTGTTCCAAGCCGGGTCAATCAGCGGTTCATTCAATTCTAATTCCCTTCCAACCCTGAGTGCGGGACTGGCTTGGAACCCAAACAATCTGAGCAGCGGCACCTTGAGCGTGGTTCAAACCACCCCGATCAATCTGACGTGGAGTGTGACTGGCATGAACTTGAACTTGTCGTGGCCGGCGGGCTATGTTGGGTGGCAGCTTCAGGTTCAGGCCGATGCACCGGGCACTGGGCTGGGCACCAACTGGGTGAATGTGCCCGGATCCAGCGTGACCAACAATGTGAACGTGCCGGTGGATGCCCTGCCAGGAAGTGTCTTCTACCGGTTGGTTTATTGACCGGGTAAGAACGCCTTTGGGATTGAGTCCCGCGGATGGCAAGAAATCCTGGCGTAATACCTTTACCGCCGCGCGCTGGGAAGCAGACCCGAATATTGACCGCGGGTTTGGGCAGGCGTAGGATCAAGTCTGATGAGCCCAAGGTCACAACCTGTGCTCCGTTGCCACGGCGCACGAGCTGAAGCCGGACGACCGAACCCGGTGGGAGACTGCCAGTGGGCTTCAATCCTTCACGTCCCCAACCAGCAATATATTTATGAGTGAAAATGCCCAATGCCCTTTCCATCACGGCGCTTCCGCCGCCGGCACCACCAATGTTGACTGGTGGCCGCACCAGTTGAAACTCGACCTGTTGAGCCAGCATTCCTGTAAGTCCAACCCGATGGGCAAGGATTTCAACTACGCGAAGGAATTCAAAAGCCTTGATTTGGCGGCGGTGAAGCAGGACCTCGCGAAACTGATGACCGATTCCCAGGACTGGTGGCCGGCGGACTTCGGTCACTACGGCGGACTGTTCATCCGCATGGCCTGGCACAGCGCCGGCACGTACCGCATCGCTGACGGCCGTGGCGGTGCGGGCCGCGGGCAGCAACGTTTTGCGCCCCTCAACAGTTGGCCGGACAATGTCAGCCTGGACAAGGCCCGTCGCTTGCTTTGGCCGATCAAACAGAAGTATGGCCGGAAGATTTCGTGGGCCGATCTGATCATCCTCACGGGAAATGTCGCGCTCGAAACCATGGGTTTCAAGACGTTCGGTTTCGGGGGCGGGCGCGAGGACGTCTGGGAACCGGACCAGGACACTTATTGGGGCGCGGAGAAGACCTGGCTGGCCACGAGCGACAAGCCAAATAGCCGCTATTCCGGTGATCGCAATCTGGAAAATCCCCTGGCCGCCGTGCAGATGGGCCTGATCTACGTGAACCCGGAAGGGCCGGACGGGAAACCCGACCCGGTGGCGGCGGCTCGGGACATTCGCGAGACCTTCGCCCGCATGGCGATGAACGATGAGGAGACGGTGGCGCTCATTGCGGGCGGTCACACCTTCGGCAAGACCCACGGCGCCGGTCCGGCGACCCATGTGGGGCCGGAACCGGAAGCCGCCGGCCTCGAACTGCAGGGCTTGGGCTGGAAGAACAGCTTTGGGTCCGGCAAAGGGGCCGACACGATCACCAGCGGATTGGAAGTCACCTGGAGCCAGACACCGACGAAATGGAGCCGCTACTTTCTGGATAACCTCTTCAAGTATGAATGGGAATTGACCAGGAGCCCGGCCGGGGCGCAGCAATGGGTGGCCAAAGGGGCACCCGAGGATGTTCCCGATGCGCATGATCCCTCAAAAAAGCACCGGCCGACCATGTTGACCACGGACCTTTCCCTGCGTTTCGATCCGGCTTACGAGAAAATCGCCCGGCGTTTCCATGAGCACCCGGAGCAATTGGCCGATGCCTTCGCCCGTGCCTGGTTCAAGCTGACGCATCGCGACATGGGGCCGCGTGCGCGCTATCTCGGACCGGACGTTCCCGCCGAGGAGCTCATCTGGCAGGACCCGATTCCGGCCGTGAATCACAAGTTGATCGGCCAGCAGGACATGGCCAGCCTCAAGGCGGCGATCCTCGCTTCCGGGTTGTCGGTTTCGCAATTGGTCTCGACCGCGTGGGCCTCGGCCTCCACGTTCCGGGGTTCCGACAAGCGGGGTGGCGCCAATGGCGCGCGCATTCGCCTGGCGCCGCAAAAGGACTGGGAGGTGAATCAACCGAGGCAACTGGCCAAGGTGTTGAAGACGCTGACGAGCATCCAAAGCAGTTTCAACCAGACCGCCAAAGGTGGCAAGCAGGTCTCGCTCGCCGATCTGATCGTGCTGGCTGGTTGCGCAGGCATAGAGCAAGCCGCGGCCAATGCCGGGCGCAAGGTCAAGGTGCCCTTCACGCCCGGACGCATGGATGCCTCAGCGGCACAGACCGAGGTGGAGTCTTTCAAAGTGCTGGAACCCCTCGCGGATGGTTTTCGCAACTATCTCAAAGGCAAGTACGCCATCCCGGCCGAAACGCTGTTGGTGGACAAAGCGCAGTTGCTGACCCTGACCGCACCGGAAATGACGGTCCTCATTGGCGGTCTGCGTGTGCTGAATACCAACGTCGGCGGAGTCAAACATGGGGTGTTTACCAAGCGGCCGGAGGCACTGACCAATGACTTCTTCGTGAACCTGTTGGACATGGGAACGGAGTGGAAGCCGCTCTCCGAAGAGGCCGAGGTTTTTGAAGGCCGGGATCGCAAAACCGGCAAAGTCAAGTGGACCGGCACGAGGGTTGATCTCGTATTTGGTTCAAACGCCCAACTCCGGGCCTTGGCCGAGGTCTATGGCAGCGCGGATGCACCGGAGAAATTCATCCACGACTTTATGGCGGCTTGGAACAAGGTGATGAATCTCGACCGGTTCGACCTGGCCTGATTTTCGCAAAGAGAGCTCGCTGGTTGCCGTCCAACTGGACAACGAAAATGTGTCTGGTTGGACGGTGCCATTCAAGAAGTTCCCCAACCGGTTTGCAAAGCATCTCCAAATAACTCCGAACTCCACATAGCATGTATTTTCAAGAAAGCGCCGACATAAGTGGTTCCAAGGCCGGCACCACGCTACGGACACACGCGCTACGATTCCTATCCATCCTCTGCGCCTGCTGTGCTGCAAGTGCGTTGCCCGCACAAAACGCTGCCCCCGAGTCGACTACAACTGCCGTAAAAAGCACGCTGCGACTGGCGTCGGGGCACCCCAGTGCCCTCTGGGACGAGCAGGACGTGGCGGCCTACCGGGCTGCCCTCACGACTAACCCGGGTCTGAAGGCTGCCTTCGAGGAACTTCAGGCTTGGGGCCACCAGCGCATCGCGGAGCCGCTCAATGTGCCCGGGTATAAGCTTGAAGCGGATGGCTCTTGGACGTTTCCCGCCTTCAAGCGGGGATACCAAGACGCCTCCGGCAAGTGGAACTGGGAATGGGACTTCAACAAAACGCTTCAGCAGCGCGCGGAAGACGTCTCGAAGCTGGGAATGCTCTACGCGCTCACCGGTGACGAGAAGGCCGCTGCTTTTGCCAGACAGATCCTCTTGGCGCTGGCCGATGCGTATGGCCAGGGGAAAGGCAGCACGACTCCCGATTCGCATGGCTACGACCACTTCGAGGCCTACGGCTTTGACGGTGGCGACGTTGGCATGTTCCTGGCCAAGGCGTGCCACGGCTACGACCTGATTTATTGCCTGCCGTCGATCTCCGCCGCGGATCGCACCCACATCGAGCGCGATCTGATCCGGCCATTGGCCGAGCATCTCAAGAAGTTCACGTTCATGTACACCAGCCATGGGCGCTGGGGTATGGTCTGCCTTTATGGCCTTTTTGTCACCGGGGTTACCCTCAACGATCAGGCGCTGGTGGACTTGGCGCTCTACGGTCCGGATGGAACCAAGGATCACGTAACCGGCGGGTTCATGGATTGCTTCAAACCCGCTTGCCTGCGTGATGGCACGATTTGGGGGGCGGATACGAAGCTCGAGGAGCAGATGGCCGCCGTTTGTGTGCTGACGACGGTTGCAGAGATAATGTGGCACCGCGGCGTGGATCTGTACGGCTATCAGAATATGGCCATGAAGAAATCGTTTGATGCTGCGCTGGAGTCGGTCGGGGATGGTGAAGCCTCGAAGCTGCTCACGCTCCCAGGGATCGAAGCGTACCAGTACGTTTTCCGCCGCTATCAGGAACCGCGCTATCTGTCAGTAGTCGACAAGCTCAAACCGGGATTCACGCTGGCGATTGGCGAACACCTGCCATGGCTGCCTGCGGCTGCCGCGAACGTGAAGTGAGGCCATGTTCGGCACCAATCTTTCCGACGGCAGTTTCGCGGTCCATCATCATCTGAACCCCTTTTCACTCCAGTTCAAGGTGTCACCAAGCGGAAGAACTGCGCCGTATTGGTAAAGGACACATTGAAATAAAATACGCCGTTGGTTTCGGTTGGCGTGCCGGAGGCGGCGGTCCACATCACCGGCAGCGCCAAATTCGTCGCGGACAGCAATCGATACGAGACGCCCACATCCGGCCACGAAATAACAAACGGGTTTCCAGACCCGCTGGCGCCGCCGGCTCCCTGGAGGTTGAGTACCGGTTGGTTGGTCAACGAGGAAGAGTTGAAGGCGGAGAATGTCAAATTGTCGATGGCCAAGCCCTGGGATTTGCCGGCCGGGCTCGCCATTTCCCAAACCAGCCATAACGCGGCTCCCGGCGCCCAGTTGGTGATGGCTTGGTCCGTGACGCCCAGGGTCGCTTGGTTGGTTGCCGCCGTGCCATCCACCGCCGTGCCGCCGACTGCGGTTGCCAGGGTTGGGAAACTTACGTTCAACGCCGGAAGGAAGGCCGTCGCGTTGGTTGAAAAGCTGTTCGTGGCCGTAGGGTCCACCAGATAAAAGAACTCCAGTGTCTTGGGCAGATTGGATTGCCGCCAGAGCTCGCCGGTATATTGCAGGGTGATTCGGTTCAGGGTTTGCGCGGTGCCGTTGAGCAGCTTCAGGCCGAACGCGGTGTAGCCGGTGCTGCTGGTGGCCAGCAATCCCAGCGCGCGATTGGTGCTGTTGGGCAGGCCGAAGCTGATTTGCCCGCCGGTCGTCTGGTCGCCGTCCGTGGCGCCAAAACGCGTGCCGACGTTCGCCGCTGGATCCGCCAGGCCGTACCAACCCGCCATCGAATCTGTGAGGCCGAGGCCGTCCGCCCCGAGCGAGGTGCCGCTCGAATCCACCGGCAGCGCGAATCCGAACGGATCGCCCAGAAAATAAGTCACGCCGTTGATGGTCACGGGGTTGTCGCTGTTCACCGAGCTGGCTCCCGGATTCGGCAAAGAATCGAAGTTCTGCGAATACACCGAGCCGGCCGTGCCATAAGCCAGCGCCGAGGGCGAAGAAACCAGCCCAAAAGTCGAGACTGTCGGACCGGACCACGGACTCGAGATCGGCGGATTGTTGGCCCCGGTGAGGTTGGAATGCTTCAGATTGAGCGCCCGCGCGGTAATCACCGTGTTGCTGGTGATGGCTAGCGGCGACTGGTATGCCCGCGCGGTGGGCGAGATGGCTCCGCCGGAAAGACGCGGGTCCGAGCCGTCCGCGGTATAATAGAGGGTGGCACCCGCCGGGCCGTTGATCGTGACCGTGGCTCCCGAGGAACCGGCCACGGCGTTGGAAACGAGGATGGGTTCGGCGAGCAGGTTGGTATCGATGAACTGGAGCCGGTCGGCATACCATAGCTTGAGAAACGTCACTTCTCCGTCGTAAGTTCCCGGAAACGTGTAGGAGAAACCGCTGCCATAAGAAAAGGTCCCGGAGCGCGGAGTCGTCCAGCCCGGCCAACGCGCAATCTCTCGCGGCTCCTCGTTGCGGACCTGCGCCGCCAGCGCGTCGATGTCGGCATAAATGTGATTGGTGGACAACATGCCGGTGCGCAAACTCTCATAGCGATCGATCCACTTCTGCCAGAAGTCGGGGTCGGTGAACATCTGCCCCCACCAGGTATAGTTGAAGTAATCCGTTCCCCCGTCCTGGGTCATCGCCCGCCACACATACGGATTGAAATCCCGCCCGTCGGTTGAGCCTTGCGAGCGGTCAAAGTCCCAGACGGGCCCGAAAACAATTTTTCCTTGGCGCGGTTTGTTGAAAAACGCGCTGAGTCGGAGTGCGTCGTCGTTGAAGGCCACCACATTGAGAATGTGATGATCAATCCATGAATCCGTATCGATATAAGCCGGGTAACCGGTGGACTGATTGGTGTAGGAACTCGAAGCCAGGGCGGCGCCGAATTGATTCATGTAGTCTTGAATGTAGGCCTGCTGCGGCGCGCGCTCGGGCGTGAGAATGTCCGCTTCCTCGGGATCCTCGTAGACGATCGTCTGACCGGCCGCATTCAGCCCATAATCCCCCGGAGCCAACCGGTCGATGCCGAGCAGGTAACCGCCGGTGACGGTCGGCAGCGTGTTGTCATCCGCGTTCAGCTTGCTGATATTCACCCGGTCGGCCGCGCGTTTGATCTTTTCCTCGAGCACGTAGATGCCGTTATAGTCACTGGCCGTCACGGGTCCGCCGCTCGTATTGATATACACCTCGATCATCCGGGTGCGGGAGGCGTAGCGGCCGATGTCGCGGCTCAATTGATAGGCCAGTGGGTTGTGAATCAGCACCGGTTCGAAGACATCCGGCGCATAAAACACCCAATCCTTGCCCGCGGGCAATTCCAGCGGCCCGCAGTTGGTCGAGTTACCCAGCTCGTCCCAGAATTGAACGGACCAAGCCTGCTTGGCGAAACCGCGGGTTGAAGAGCCGTGCACATGGAAGCCCGCCCGCGCGCTCAACGTCGGGGCATTCGTCAGCCAGGTGACCCCGTTCGTGGGTTCATAGAAGGAAAAATTGGCGAATTGATCCGGCACGCCTTCGGTCGGATTCGGCACGCCGGCGCCAAAGTTGTAAATGATAACGGCCGGCAGGTCCGACGTTTGCTGGGCCACGTCCGATCCGAGTTGAATATAACTCTCGCTGTGAATCGGCCCGGGCAACCAGCCGGCGGCAAACGCGCGCGTCCGCACCTGCACGCTGCCGTTGATCGACAACGGCCCGGTCAGGATGGGGGACTGATCCGTCGGCATCGTTCCATCGGTCGTAAAGCGGATGACGGCGTTGGCGGTCGCGTCCGTGATCGTCAAATTGAACGGGGCGACGAATGTCCCGCCCGGCTGCGAAAACGCCGGCTCCGCAGTGAAGCCCGGTCCCGCCGGCACGTTCGGGTCTCCCGGAGTCGGAATCGTATAAAAGCCGACGTCGCCCGTCAGAACCGGATCCACGCCGTAGGAAATATCCGTGGTTTGTGGCGGGTATTGGGGCGCGAAGCAGGAAACCAGGTTGGTCTGCGGATCCACGAGCGCCAGAAAATCACCGGCGGAGTGGAGTTTAAAATTGGTGTGCAATTCATTTGTCACCGCCGTCAGATTTCTCCCGGACGCAAACACGACGAGGTAATCGCCCGAGGCTAGGACAAAATCCGGCAGCGTCCATTGCGTCAAATTGGTGGGATCCACCGTCAGAGACCAGCCGGCCAGATTTACGGACCTGCTCGATCCATTGAAAATCTCGATCCAGTCCGAACTGTCGCCAAAGGAGTCGAGGAGGGTGGATTTGTTCGCGGCCATGAACTCGGAAATCTCCAGGTCCGGCGGAGGCAGCAAACGATCCAGCGTGTAGCCCCAACCGCCGCCCAGCGCCACATTCGTCTTTCCCGCGAGGCTCACGATGCTCGCGTTGGTGGCCCAGTCCACGCTGACGTTTCCCATCGCCGGTTCCGGGAAATCAAAGACGTAAAGCCATGGCAAGTAGGCCGTCACATTGGTTGCGGGCACGTGGTTGATCAACAAGTCTGGCGCCGTCACCCCGGTCACCGGCTGGTTGAAATTCACCTGTATGCGGCGCAGGCCGGGCAAGGCCGCGCCCTCGGGTGGATACGAGGACGCCACCGCGCCGCCCTGATTTTGCAGGTTGGTGGCGCTGATAAAACTGAAGTTGCTGACCGTCTGGACCGAACTCGCGCCGCCATCCGCGGCAGTGAAGCCGATGGTGGCAAGGCTGTTGCCCAACAGCAGTACCAGGTCCCCAATATTATAATTGGTGACGAAGGAGTCACTGGTCTCGGTGTCGACGAGCGTTTCCTGGACTAGGCCGCCAGGGGTGTAAACGATTGTGACTTGGATGGGATCACCGCTTGAGACATCCACCGAGCCGGTGCCGTAGTAGCCATAAGCCTGGCCATCGGTGTGGAAGATGGCTCCGATGCCATTTGGACTGTAGAGATTGAATTCCCAATTCGCGCTGGGAGAAAGACCGTCGACCGACAGGCTACCGCCGGCCGAGCCGAGAAATGTCGGCCCATACTCCTGCAGATCGAAACTCAAGCCGTCGGCGTTATTGCCCGGCGAACCGCCGACGTCCTGGTAGGTAAAGTGGGCCGTGAAACCATCAATGTAGACCGGATCATCATACCAAGCGGAAACAGCCTCGTTGCCGTTGCCGTCGGTGCCGTGGAAGACGTTGGCCGTGATGTTTGCGGAACTGAGTCCGGACTGATTGATCGTCCAGTTCGTGCCGTTGTTGAAAAACGAAACCGACGTTTGTGCCTGACCGTTGGGCGCCCAAAGTGGCAGCACGGTGGCAACGAAGAGGAGCAAGCCCAGGCAATGCTTTCGCCCCATCCGGGATTTCTTGTTTGACGGGTGGTTCACGGAGTTCAATGGAAGGATCCTGATGATTTGCGCAATTCTCTCCCCGACCCATGAATTTGCAAGGCATTTCGCCATGCAATCGAAAGACTTTTATTTCCACCAAAGTCCGCTATATAACCGGGGTCATGTTGAACCAAATTCGTCGCTGGCTGGCGGCACATCCACATGGGACCCTGTTCCTGCTGGTCTGCGTCGCGACCGGTCCGTTCTTGGCGAAGCCGTTCAACATCGACGACCCTTTGTTTATCCGGCTCGCGCAGCAGGTGTGGGTGCATCCGGCCGACCCGTTTGGTTTCTCGGTGAATTGGTACGGGGAAGTCTGGCCGATGTGGACGGTGACCGAGAATCCGCCGCTGGCGGGATATTATTTTGCGCTGTTTGGGAGCGCATTTAGCTGGTCGGAAATCGGTTTGCACTTGGGCGGGTTGCTGGCCACGTGCGCGATTTTGTGGGGCACGTTCCGTCTGGCCGCGCGGTTTTGCGGCTCGCCGCTGCTGGCCGCCGGCGCGGTGTTGTGCATGCCCATTTTTCTCGTCTCCGCCAACACGGTCATGTGCGACCCGCTGATGCTCGCGTTTTGGATTTGGGCCATCGTGTTTTGGCTCGAAGGGCTGGAGGGAGACCAGTTTGGCAAAATCATTGCGGCCGGACTACTGGCGGCGCTGGCGCTGCTGACAAAGTACTTTGGCGTGGCGCTGTTGCCGCTGTTCGCGGTGCATGGCTTGATCCACCAACGCAAGCCGGGGCGTTGGCTGGTGGGCCTGTTGATTCCGCTCGTTGCGCTGGGCGCCTATGAATGGGCGACTTGGGCGCTCTATCGCCATCCGTTGTTCTCCGCCGCCGCCGGGTTTGCCACTTCGGTGCAGACGGAATTGGGTTTTTCGAAACTCAGCGGTGCGGTGACGGCGCTGGTATTCACGGGCGGTGGTGCCGCTTGCGTGTTGTTCACGGCGCCGGCGTTATGGCGCCCACGCAGTCTGCTGGTCCTGGCCGGCAGCGCCGCGGGGTTGGCCGGCGCGCTGTGTGCCAGCGGCTTTTTGCTGCACAAATATGCCGGCTTGGAGACAGCTCCCGCGCGCATGGCTGTTTCCGTGCAGTTCGTCTTATGGGCCGTTGGCGGCGTGCTGGTGCTGGCCTTGGCGGCCCTCGATCTTTGGCCAAGGCGGCAAGAAGCTGGCGCTTGGCTGCTGGCCTGCTGGGTGGCCGGGACCTTTGTTTTCGCCGGGCTGACCAATTGGACCGTCAACGGCCGATCGCTGTTGCCCATGATGCCGGCGGTGGGAATTTTGCTGGTGCGCCGGTGGGAATCGCTGGGCCGGCCGCGGCCGCGTGCCTTGGGGTTGGGCCTGGCCTTGAGCGCGCTGCTAGCCTTCCTCGTGGCGCAATCGGACTTTCACATGGCCGTGGCGATGCGGCGTAGCGCCGAGGAAGCGCTCGCCAAATGCGTCGGCGAGGGATCGACGGTGTGGTTCGAAGGCCATTGGGGGTTCCAGTATTACCTGGAGAAATCCGGGGCCACGGCGGTTGATTTTAAACATTCACAGCAAAAGCCCGGCGATTTTCTGGTGCTGCCGGTGCATAATACTGACGTTTCCCTGCCGGCCCCGGAAATTCTCCAAAGCCGGGAGGTGCTGACCGTGCCGGCGGAAACGTTTCTTTCCACCTGGTGTGCCGGCTTGGGGGCCGGGTTTTATTCTTCCGTCGTGGGGCCGTTGCCGTTCGGTTTCGGATCCGTTGCACCGGAAATGGTCGACGTTTGCCGCCTGAAAGCGCCGCCGGCCAAATAGTCTGATTTTATGCGGCCAACGGAAGCAAGCTGGCCGGGCCGGGGTGGAGGGCCTAAATCGATCGCCTAGTCAGGCTGCTGGCGGCATTTTGCCACTGCCGCAGGTTGGTCTTTCGCGGTGCGTGCCCTCCCGGTGGCAGGTGTAAAACTGCGTCGGAACGGGGCAAATGTGTCAGCCGGCTTTGATGGCGCCAAAGGCGGCGAAACAACTGTTTTTGTGCAGCACCTCAACTTCGCCAAACCCGACCGCCCGCAACAAATCCAGCTGAAACATCAGCGGGCGAGGCGAATCCTCCTGGGTGATGTAGGCAAATACCTGGTCGCGATACGCCTCGTCCTTGAGTTGCTTCAAGTAGCTGCCATAGCGCTCCCACATCAAGGACTGAACCCGGGCGTCCGAATGTTCAATCAAATCCGAAATCCAAAGTGAACCGCCACCCCTTAACGCGGTGTGAAATTTTGCAAACACACTCCGCCACTCTTCAGCTTCGCGGAGGTGATGCAACACGGCGGCGGCACAAATAAGGTCGAATTGCCCCACGCCTAATTGCATTTCCCGGACGTCGCCTTGGTGGACGGTCACGTGGCCGGAGGTTGCCTGACTGACCCGCGCGACGGCCCGATCCAGCATGGGCTGACTGAGGTCGACCAGGGTGACATCCAGGTTCGGCAAGCGCTCCAGTATTTTGAGGGCATAGTTTCCCGCACCGCAACCGACATCAAGCAGTGAAGTCGCCCGGGGAGTCACGCGGGCGGAAGCCTCCGCGATCAAGGCCAATGAAAGCGGCGCATCGATGGTCGCCTGCTGGCCCGTCTGGAGGTTGCTGAATCGTTCGACGTCTTGGTCAAACCGGACGCGGATTTCCTCCACGCTGGATTTCTTGGCAAAGGATGCTTCCATATAATTGGCAGCCATATTCTGGCCGAAATTTCCATCAGGTGGAATTGCTATTTGGAGGATACGCGCAGCATTTCAAGCCAAATAGACGGGCAAATGAAACCATCCGTCGGGTGAACCGGGTAGAAACCCGGGACCGTTGATTGAACACACGTTTGCCTATCCTGGGAAGAGGCCAGCTTCGCCACTCGTCAACTTTTTGAAACTGCTAAAGGATTTTCGATGATTTGCAGAATAGTTCTTCTCGGACCGGGCAGACGCAACCGGGCCAATTTGGACTTCCCAAGTCGCCATTGATTACTCAATAATCCGCCCGTGAACTCCTCGGGAAACCTATTTCGTGTGGTCCTGTTCGGGGTGCTTTTCTTGACCGCCCTTTGGTTTTTTGAGGTGCGTGACATCCAGTTGGTCGTGTGGCAATACCGGGCGCAATCTTATCTCCAGACCGAGGGTCGGATTGAGTCCGCCCAAATCACCACCTGGGTTGGTAAAAGGTACCGGGTATTTTACCACGCGGCTTTCCGCTACAGCTATAATGTCAGGGATTATTCCCAGGGCTTCGAGGGGCGGCGCTACCGTTACGATGGCGGTCCTTCGGATTGTGCGGCGATAAAGCAAGCCGTCTCCGCCCATCCGGCCGGATCCACAGTGACGGTCTACTACAATCCCCATAATCCCGCTGATGCACTGTTGGCGCCCGGTGTGGCTGCACAGGACCTGTCCCGGTTGTTTTTCATGACGCCGTTGACCTTGATATTCTGGTTCATGATGCTCAAGGCTGGCCGCGAATTGGATTGGCCGGGGAAGACCAAACCGGTTGTCGAAGGCATTAATATCCAGACCGACCGGATGAAGACGCAGGTCCGATTCGCACGTTATTCGGCTGGCCGACTGGGATTGATGACGGCGGGTGGGCTTTCGGTTCTCGCTGGCATGGTTTTCTGGTGCAATGTTATCCCGGATCCGGCGTCGGATGGGCTGTTTGCGCTGCTCGTCATTCTGGTTATTGGCACGGCGACCTTTTTTTGGCAACGGCAGCGGCTGGCCACCGGGGTTGAGGATCTGCTGATAGATGGGGGAGCGCGGACCGTTACCTTGCCGTGGACCGGCCGGCAGGGTGTGCGGCGGGTGCGGACGATTTCTGAAATCACCGCCATCACAGTGGAACAGGTGCCACAGCGGGGCCGTTTCGGAACGGTTTCCCTTGCTTATGCACCAACCCTGTTCTTGCGCGATGGTTCGACGGCGCCGTTGGCTAATGTGAGCCAAGACCGGGCCGAAGCGTTCGTTACTTGGTTGCGGGGGAAGCTCGGAATTTCAGCCTGTGTCGACAGGGTTGAAGGCGGAGGGGAGCAATGAAGCCAAATAGAATTGATCGTTTATGAAAAAGTGTTCCTTTTGTGGAAATGAATATCCGGATGCGGTTGCGGTCTGTCCGGCTGACGGCGAGCCGTTGCACGACCCGCGCGCGAGGCGGAAAAAGGTCACCGGCGTCTGGCGCGGAGTTTATGGTTATGGGCCACATGAAAAGCGGCCCGGCCGCACGCCGGTGGCGTTCACGCTAAAGTTGAAACAGGGTTGGACATCGCATTTCACCGGTTCGGTGACCGAGGATGCTCCCTTGGGAATTCCGGGGATAGGAACCATTGATGGCTACTTCAGTCATCCATCCTTCGAGTTTACCAAACAGATGCCGGTGGGGTATACCATCAAGGAAGATGGCACCCGGATTAGCTTGCGCGAACATTTTATAGAACAGGGTAAACCGTGCCCGTATGAATTGCCGGCGTCGCCGATTTTATATCAGGGAGCCTGTTTGGATGCGAACCGGGTGCAAGGCACCTGGGCCATGCAGCCGATGCGCATAGCTCTGCCGGGTCGTTCAGCTTTCTCAACGCGAGGAAGCGCCGGCTTTTGGTGTGCTGAATTTATTACGGAGAATGTTAAGGCGGATCCCACCGGCGGCCCGGCTCTGCCGTTGTTTGACAAATCACTGCTTTCGCCACGTGAACTGAGGGAGGTGGAAGGTGTGCCACCGTGCAGTTTGGGTAAATTTAGCGTGGCCGAGGCGGATCTGGTGACCACACGGCTGGCCGAGGCCGACATCTGGTGCCGGTTTAGTCAGGACGATTCTGCCCGGCGGGAAGAGGTGCCGATCTCCGCCATGACCGGCGGCTCCGGCGGCACCGAGCCAACGGTGGAAATATTTGTAAATCCAGAGGAGGAAGCGAGGGCGCTGGAAGTCATTGGCTGGAACAAGCAGGTTCGAATGGAGGAAGAAACCAACGGCCTGGGTGAGGCTTAGCTGAGCGGTTTTGTCTGGTAAGCTCTCGTTTCGCCGTGAGAGGGCAAAGCGGAAACAGAGACACGAATGGCACGAATTCACACGAGCAGGGAATAAAAGCATCCAGCCGACCAAGGGGTTTCAATGCGGGTACGTTGCGGAGAATTTTTTCTCCGGCCTCCGTCCGCTTTGCGTGGTGCGATGGTGGAAGGGCGCTTAGATAGTACAAGAGTGTGGTTTACAATGCTTTGAGTATCCCCTCTAGGCCGCTCCTACGGAGCTCGAAATCATTTTCATTTCATTTCTACAAATAGATCGCGCCTACGGCGCTGGGATCGCCAGTTCGCAGGTCGTTATATGCGAGAGTCTTACCCCTTATCTAAGTGCCATTCGTATGACGGTGCCTGGCCGGCGTTTTGATCCGCGACGGCATCAGCGACGATCCTGGCGGCGGTTGGGCAGGACATGCGACAACGCGGCCACCGCTGCCCAGAGAGCGGCAAAGGTCAGGCAGGCCCAACCCAGCCGCGACGGCCAATGAGTGGTCTTGGTGTTGTCGGCAAAGAGCGTGAAGGTCATCGGCTGGCCCACTTGGGTCTGGAGGACTTGTTGATAAACCAGGCTCTGACCGCGCATCGGCAGATTCATGTGCAGCGGTTGCACCGTGCCGGTGGCGATTTCCTGCGCCTGTTGCAACCGCGTCCATTGTTCGCCGGCGGCGGCGGCTTCCTCGGCCGCAACGGCCGGTTGGGTTGGCTGGCTGGCTGCCTGGCCCACCGCCCCGGGCTGGCCGCCGTTGCGATAATAGAATTCGTTCTGCGCCTGGATCAGGTTGCTGGCCTGCGCCGATTTTAATTCCTCGCCCAGTTTCTTTACATCCACATCCTCGCCTTTGACAGACGCCTGGGATTTGGCGCGGCTGAAGCTCACGTTGGCCTCGCGGAAATTGCCGCCGGCCAATTCCTGCCGGGCCTGGCTGACCTCGCGCTGCACCGCCACCTTGGCGGATTCCTTGTTTTCCTGTTCCATGAGCGAATAATCCAGCACCGAAAAGTTCGCCGACGCCGGTTCCGCGGGAGCGCCGGTTTCGCGCGTCATCGTGCCCCGGTGCAAATCCTGGTAGTGGTAATCCGGGGGCAGGAACACCTGCCAATGGGCATTCTTCAGCGGCACATCAAATCTGGGCGAGGCAAAACTCACCGGGCCGCGCGCGTTCGGAAAAGTGTTGGTGCCGATAAAGGTCACCTCCACCGGCATGGAACCGCCGTCCGCGCCCGGTGATTCAATGGGCAGCAGAATCTTGCCTTCGCGCAGACTGGGTCGTACCGGTTGGGCGCCGACAAAGGCGGAACAAACGGCGGCGTTCGCCGGCAATTGGACTTCCAGAAACTGCCGGCCATTGTTCCGCACCGAGAGCAACATCTCGGTCATCATCTGGCCATCCGCCGCCACCACACTGGTGAACTTGGCGCTGTCCACGATGGTTTGCAATACATCCGCCTCGTCAAACCGGCGGACCTCCAGTCCGAGCCGGTAGCCGGGCCGGACGTAGCGATAGACGAGCGTGGGGGTTTCTTTGCCCGGTGCCCAGCCGGGAACATCGCCGATATCCGCGCGCTGCAAATCCCGGGCGCTGGCTTCGGTGACCTGCAACGGCGGCTGTCCGGACACGATGAGGAAGCCCGATTCGCGCTCCACACCGTCGGCGGCGACGCCGGCCAGTTCCAGTGCGCCGATTTTGGCCGGGCGCGGCTGGTCCCACGTCACCGTGAGCGAGTAGGTGCCCCGGATCGGACTTTGCAATTCCAGACGCCAGAGATCTCCGTCCCGTTCCTGGCTGCGGAGGTTGGCACCGGTGAGCTCCACGTCCTTGAACTCCGCCGGCACGCGCACCCGCAATTCCTTCACCGGTGCATTGGCGATGGTGTAGAGGATCTGCGCGCGGCCGCTGACCAGCGTCTCCGTCAACGTGAAGGCATTGACGATTTCCGCGCGCAGCCAGGCCGCGACGGCTTCGGTCGCGAGGTTCAACTTCCAGACCGGCTCGACCGAAGGCTCGGCAGAGATATATTTATACGCCAGCACGTTGCCGGCGCCGGCCAGCGCCGGATAATCCGGCAGCGAAACCACCGGCACCTCCGTGAGGCCGTCGAACGAATCCGTCCGCACCGCCACGCCGGGTTCCGCCGAAACCGCGAGGTAGCCGGTGAGCTTGGCGGTGTGGAGGGGCTGCACGCCCGCCAGCGAAATGGTGCCGGGCAGGGTTTTGAACGGCCGCTCGAGCACCACGCTGAGCGAGTTCGTGCCGGTGATGCGCTCCTTTAATGACACCTCCAATTGGCGGGCCGCGGAATCATGCGTTTCGATCCATTGTTGGATGTCTTTCCCGCTGACGGAGGCCACCCGGAAATCCGCCGGCAAGGCCAGCTCCAGCTTGAAAACGCCGGCGCGTTTGATGACGTAATCCACGGTGGCCGAGAGCGAAAGCTGCTCCGCGCCCACGCGGAAGTTGTTTCTGACGACCGCCGCGATCTCCGGTTGAAACGCCTCGACGCGCACGCGCAGGGAGAATTTGTTCTCCGGAAAACGGAGCACGGTGGCCGGTTGGTCGCTGGGGTCGTCACTGGCGCGGGCAAACTCCTCCGCATCCACACGATCCAGTCCGTCGGCGGCTTCCACGGACAAGCCCAGCTCCTCCGTGCTTTGCAGGGCCACCAGGCCGTGCTCACGTTTTACCTCCAGGGCCTGCGGCAACAGCACGGATATACTCGCTGGCAGGCCGCCCAGCGGCGCTTCCGTCTCCACCATAAGCCGGCAGTTATTCGGAACGCCTTTGATCAAGTCCACCACGAGAATCTGCGCGCCATTTTCCGGTTTGATTTCCCAGGTGCGGAGGTCGCGGCCCTCGACGCGCAGCAGTTTTTGCCCGGCCGGCAGTGCGATGCGAGCCTGCCGCAATTCGCCCTGGGTGATCTGGTAATCCAAGCGAGCCCGGATGTTCATGACTCCGCTGCCGAAGGTGACCCGTGCCGCATTTTGGCAAAAGACGGTGGCTGCCACCTCCTCGGCATGTTTCACCCGCGGGGTCCAAGTCAGCTCCACGTGATCCGCGGATCCAATCACCGCCTCGATGCGGGTTTTGCCCTTATCTTGCGTGCGCTTGGAGGAAACGGCCGCCGGGAAATCCACGTCCGCGTCCGCTTCCTCCAGGATCAAAGAGACACGGCTGGATAACGCCGGCGGAATGGCGAACGCCAATTGCCGCTTGGTCACCTCGCCGGTCACTTTGACCAGCAATCCCACCTGCAACGTGACATCGCCCGGCCGGAGAAACTGGACGGCCAGGCCGTTGCCGTTCCGGACCAGGGTGGCCACTTCGTTTTTGGTGGCGAAATGCTGGACGGCGACGTCGTTGTCGAAGAGCGACACAGTGTCGCCGGCATGAACGGCGGAGAAATGGAGGGTGGCGTCCATCTGGGCCACCCGGTCGTTGACGGTGCCCGAGTAATTGGCGGAGAACAACGGGGCGGCGTTGGTGCCGGCGGCGGACGCCGAGCCAGTGGCGCCAAACGTACACAGGCAGGCGAGCGTGATCGAGGCCAGGACGGACGGGTGGGGGGGAATCGGCGGCGGCGCAAGCGGGCCTCTGGGAGCCGCGGCTTCGCCGTCCCGCGGCCAGCATTTCCAGACCAGCCAGGCCACGACGGCCACCACTATAATGGGGAAACCGATAATCAGGGCATCGTGCAGTGCCCGCCACTGGACGAGCAAGCTGCACACCGAGCCAATCAGCAAGGCCAGTGCGAGGGTGAGGATGAAACTGCGGCGTTGCTGGCGCCGCCATTCGAACCCCCATATTCCCAGGCCCAACACAAACGCGGCCGATTGCCAGAGCATTTGGACCGTCTGGAAAGTGCGGAGCGCGGTCACGTGGGCGCTGATGGACAACGGATCGCCATGAATATTGAGCACTTTCGTGAACAGGATGGGAGTGCCGGTCTGCGGCAGTTCGATGCGGATGGAACGAATCCCGGCCGCGGCGGGGGCGGGCAGCGCCACCGGCGCGACCGCGGCGGCGTTCGGCACGGCGGCTGGGGCGGCCTCGGCGAATTGGCTCTGGGCTACTTCCTCCCGTTGTTTCTCGGCCACGTCATGGGGGCCGGCGACCTGGATCAGGCCGCGTTGGGAGAGTTCGGCAAATTTCTGGGCGGTGATCGTTTGCACGCTGCCGTCCAGGTACAGCACCGCGCACCGGCCGTGTTCATCGAGAGCGCTGTAGCAAACGACAGAATCCGGCTGAAGCTGGTCCGCGGAGAGGCCCCCACCCAAGTAGGTGTAGCGCAGGCCGGTGGCCGGATCGTAGGTGATTTTCTCGGTGCCGAGTTCGTTGGTCATTTCCGCAAACGATTTGGGCAGCCGGTCCCCGTTGTCGCCGGAGAAAATCCGCATGGCCAGACCGATTTGCTTCAGGTTGTTCACCGAGCTGATGATCTGGGCCTTGCGCTTGGCCGCGGATAGGGCCGGCAGCAACATGGATCCCAGGATCATCAGAATGAACAGGACGCCCAACAAGGTGAGCACCCCGTTCCAACCCCGGCGGGCCGCGGAAATGACCAATCCAAAGACGAGCAGTGCGAGGAGCACGATCACAAAGAGCCCGCCGCCCGTCTCGCGCAGGACCTGTCCGTAGAACGAAAGGAATTTTTGCCACGCGTCCAATAGCTCGTAGGTGGTGCCCTGGGTCACGGCCATGCTGCCTCCGAAAGCGGAAAGGCGCAGGGTGGGCGGCACAAACAGTTGCCATTCGGCGTAGGTGTTGGCGATGTCGGTGCGGGGCGCGTTCAGCGCGAGTTGCTTGCCGAAGCGGGCCGCCAGCAGGCTGTTGGTCTGGGCATAGACGATATCCACGGCGAACGCCTGATCGCGGTTCGCATCGCGCGGCAGCGGCACCAGCACCCAGCCGCCATCGCGTTCCGGCTTGGCAGGCAGGCCATTGACGTAGCAGCTCCAGAGATGCGACTCCGGCGGGAGTTCAAACCGCTGGAATTGCTTCTCGTTGTTTTTCACCATGAAGGAAGCCTGCGTGAGCATTTCGCCTGATTCAGTGAGCACGGAGGTCATTTGGGTGCGGTCGGCGACGGCTTCGAGCACGGGCACTTCGGCGAAGCGCTGCACGGCCAGCTTCAAGTCATACTGGTCGCCGGTGTATTGCCAGGCGAAAGCCACAGCCCGGGTGATGAGCGCGCGATCGGCGGGCGCCAGTTCCGCTTCATCCACACGATGCAAGGTGTCGCCCGCGCCCTGCGGGGTGAGCTGCAAACTCGCGGCCGTGGTCACCGCGATGGAACCGGTCTCGCGTTCGACGTTCACCGCGTGGATGCCGCCCAGGGACAGGGGCGTGGCGGCCGTCTCAAAGGGGAAATCATAGGTCACCACCAGGGTGTAGCCACCCCAGACCTTGTCCTGCAGTCCAATGGTCCAAATCTCGCCCGACTGTTCCTTGCTCCGGATGTTCGGACCGGTGAATTCCACGTTCTTGTATTTGGCCGGCACGCGGAGGCGAAACTCCTGGACGCCCTGATTCATGAGGCCGTAGCGGATGGTGGCGCTGCCCCCCACCACGCCGTCGGCCACGGTGGCCAGGTTAAAGACGTCCGCCACAATTCGCGCGGCCAGGCGTTCGCTGGCAATGGTGACCTTCCACTCGGGTTGGTCCGCGGTGAAGGCCAGGATCTCATCGGTGCGGTTGGCCAGGGCATTGATGGGCAGCTCCCGCAGGCCGGCCAGCGCGCCGGTCTTCAAGCGAATACCCGGCAGGGCGGCGGCGCCGATTTGCGCGGTTTCGCCGGCCGCGCCGGTCACCGGGAGCGGCGCAATGGTGATGGCTTCCGGAAAGCTCTTGAACGCCTGTTCCAGTTGGACTTCGATCCGATGAGGACCGAGTACGCGGGACGAGAAGCTCAGGCGCACTTGGTGGTCGTGAATTTTCCAGTCTTCCACGCCGTCGCCATGGATGTCCGCCACGGCGAATCCAGGTTGCGGCGATAATTCCAGCGTGTAGATGCCGGCCTTGTCCACCTGCAGGGCCAGGCTGTGGGCGATGACCAGCCGCGTTTCTTCCAACCGCGCCGTGACGCGGTCGGCCACCGAGATGGCCGGCTCAATGTGCTTGAGTTTCAGCGCCAAGGTAAAGGGGCGAGAGTTGAAGCGATAGGCCACCACGGCGCTGTCCGGTGCATTGACCTGGCGCAACGCCTGCGCCGAAGCAACTTCGACGGTCAGGTCTTCGGCAAAGACCGTGATGGAACCGGATTCGCGGTCGGTATCCAATGTTTGGGGCGGATTGAGGGCGGCCGTCTCAGAGTTGCCTTCCGCTGGTTGCTCGGAGTACAGCGTCAGGTCATAGCTGGCTTCCATGGGCCGGATGAATTCAATGGCCAGCGTTTGGCAGTCGCCCGCCGGGATCAGATGCCAGTCACGGATTTGGTCGCCCTCGAGGCGGGTCAACGCCTGATTGGCGGGCAAGGCGAGGGTGAGTTGCCTGGTGGCTCCCTGCACTGCGGCATAGTGGAGCTTGGTGGTGTAGCGGATGACGGTGGGAGTCGCCTGGGCCGTGATGCTGGCGTCCGCCGTCAGGAGCGCCTTGCGCGTCACCGCCGTCACTTTGCTTTGCCAGCGCAAGGCAACGGTGGAGTCCGCGCCCAGAAAACCGGTCAGACCGGAGAGACCGTTGGTTTGAAAATTCCCCAGAAGCGTGCCGGCGAGCAATTGTACTTCGGTGTTGGTGCCGGCGGCCAGGGCGGTGATCGAGGCGATGGTGGCGGCCGGGCCCGCAAACGAAAGCTGGTTCCACGGGTCGGTGTGTTGGATCTTCGCGATGACTTCCACCGTGGTTTTGAACTGGCCCGGGCGGGGCGCCACCAGCAGGTAACGGTTGCCATCGCGGACCACTTTCACCGGGTCGTCTGGCTGGCCCGGGACGATCGCCAAGTCGCCAGTGAGAAATGGAGCCGAGCTCTCGCCCGCCCCCGTTGCTTCGACATTCACCTGCACCAGAAACCGCGCCTCGTCATCGGCCAGCCGGGCGACGTAATGGATTTCGCGGATCGTCAGCCGGGCTGGCGGCGGGGCCGATGCGGTTGGATTGGTTGAAGCGGCCAGACAGGGAAGCGCACCAAGAACGAGAGCGAACAGGATGTTTTTCATATGCGAGGCGGGCGGGTTGCTGGGGTTGGAAAGTAGCGCGGAGGCACCGGTGGGCCCCAAGAGGTCGGAAGATCCCGATTTCCGCGTTCTCATGAACTATCAAATACTATCATATGATATTATTGTCAAGAATTTAATTGCCTATGATAGTCAATGGAGTATAGTGAGCGCCAGTAAACGTCATTGATACCTATGGAGAACAGCAGCATACCGACCAAGACGAAGTGGTTTTCAATCCGCGAAGCGGCGGAATATCTGGATGTGGGCGAGCCCACGTTGTATCGCTGGATGCGCGAGGGCAAGATCACGTACCGCAAAGTGGGCGACTCGACGCGCTTTTGGCAGGAGGACCTCGACTCCGTCATGCAGGTTTTCCGGAGCGCGAATGATGTGAACCGAGTGCGTGAGGTCTGCCCGGTCTGCCGGCATGATCAACTGGCGGAGGGCAAGGTGCGTGGGACGGGCCTGGTTTATTTTGTGCCCAAGAAGACCCGGTTCTGGACGCTCCGGGACAGCTTCGTGGAAACCACGGCGCGCATGTGCACGCGTTGCGGCGCCATCGCCTGGTTTGGGGACACCGCCAAGCTGGCCAAGCTCATGGACCAAGTGCAACCGAAGGGCGAGGCGTCCGAGGACTCCGCGGGGCCGGTCGGCGCGTGAAGGGTCGCCGGATCGGCGACGAGCCCGTGAAGAACCAGCCGATGCAAACCCTGAATAGGTCTGCGAACGGGGCAGCGGCAGTGCCGGCCACCGAGAGCATCAAGTACGCCGGGTCCAAGCGCAAGCTGCTCCCGTACATCCTGCAACTCGTCCGCCGCGTCCAGCCCCGGACGGTGCTGGACGGTTTTGCCGGCAGCACGCGTGTTTCCCAGGCGCTGGCGCAGACGGGGTACCGCGTGATCGCCAACGATGTCGCCGCTTGGTCGAAGGTGTTGGGCACTTGTTATCTGCTCAACCGTCAGCCGCCCAGCTACTATGAGCCCCTCATCCGGCATTTGAATTCTCTGTCCGGCAAGGACGGCTGGTTCACCGAACACTACGGGGGCGATTCCAACGACGGCAGGTCCATCGGTTCCGACCGGTTGAAGAAGCCGTGGCAAAAACACAATACGCGCAAGCTGGACGCCATCCGCGATGAAATCGAACGGCTCGGGCTGCCACCCGCGGAAAAGGCCGTGCTGCTCACCAGTCTGATATTGGCCATGGACGAGGTGGATAGTACGCTCGGCCATTTTGCCTCGTACCTCAACCAATGGTCGGCGCGGTCATACCATCCGATGGCGTTGCAGGTACCGCGGCTGATTCCAGTGACCGGGGAGCACGCGGTCCACCAGGCGGATATTTTTGATTTGGCCGGCGAGGTGACGGCCGACCTGGCCTATCTGGATCCGCCGTACGGATCGAACAATGAGAAGATGCCGCCCTCGCGGGTGCGCTACGCGGCCTATTACCATCTTTGGACCACGATTTGTCTCCATGACCAACCGGCGCTGTTTGGCAAGGCCCAGCGCCGGGCCGACACCTCGGATAAGGTGGCCGCCTCGGTGTTTGAAGAATTCAGGAAAAACGAGGCCGGCCGGTTCATCGTGGTGGCGGCCATCGAAAGGCTGTTGCAAACGATTCGTGCGCCGCACCTCATTCTCTCTTACAGCTCCGGCGGGCGCGCGACGGCGGAAGAGTTGTATGAGGTCATCCGTTCCGTGGGAGTCGTGCGCGAAGGGTTGGAGATTGACCACCGCCGGAACGTCATGGCCGGGATGCGTTGGACCAACGCCTGGGTAAAGGATGCGGAACTGCCCAACCGGGAGTTCCTGTTCTTGATTGAGAAATAGGGATCCCGGCCAAGTGGGTTCATGGGCGAAGCGTTGTTCCAGCCGTGATGGCCCCGGCGGCGGCGCAAGGTGGTTGTGAACAGTGTGAATAGTGTGAATATGGTGAACAATTGCTGATTGTTAGGGGACGGCATTTGAGTCTAAGCTGGGCAAATATTCCGGGGCTAATAGTTATGAACCGCCGATTGAGTATTCTATTGGTTGATGATGAAGTCATCGTGAGACAATCCATGGCGATGCTCCTGAAGCGGGCCGGGCACGAAGTGATCGGGGTTGGCAACGGCGAGTCGGCGCTGGCCATGATGGCCCGTCGCCCCTTCGATCTGGTGATCTCGGATCTTTCCATGGCCGGAATGCAAGGCGACGAATTGGTGGAGCGCATCCGGCGGTTGTTGCCCGGGCAACCCATCATCATGGTCACGGCGTTTGCCGAGGAATATCGGATCTTTGGCCGCGGCACGGGCGGCGTGGATGCCCTGTTGCTGAAGCCCTTCACCTTCCTGGAACTCACCGACACGATCACCCAGGTCATGGCGGAAAAGACCACGCCCTTCCCGCTGGATGTGCCGCCTTCCCTGGCCGGTGAACCATCGGCGGCCGATCGCGTCTGAGCCTTCGCCAGCCGGTTTGCTCCCGGGCGGATGGTCGTTTGCCGCGGCTGCGCCAAGCTCGTTTTCACTCGAGTTTGATCGCGGGGCGGACTAGGCCGGCCCGTTTCGCGTTTAGTGCAACCTGAAGAATTGTTCCTTGGTGGCGATGGCGTTGGTATAGGGGCTGGTGGCGCCATCGATCCCGGTATAGGTGCCGTCGAGAGTGGGGGCGCTCAGAAGCGAGTAGGAGGGATCGTTCCAGGTGAGCACCACGTTTGTGCCGCTCGGCGCGATGGTCAGCGCCGGTTGCAGGACCAGCGCAAAAATGCCGCCGTTGCCGAGATAGTCCCCCCGGATGCCGTAGGTGCTCAGGCCGTACAGCGTGTCCCCCGCCAGAATCAGCGGGTCGGGTTGGGCACCGTCGGTGTAAGCAAAGGAATGGAGCACAGTAAAGCCGGTGCCGTTGGTGTTGAGGGTAAACACGGTGCCCTGCCCGCCACGGCCGCCGCCGGAGGTGGTGCCATACAGAGTGTTGCCGGTGAGAATCAGGCCGGTGAAATCATAGGGATGCTCGCCATCCGTGTTGGCTCCGCTGGCGGGTGAAAAGCTGTAAAGATTGGCATAGTCCTGGCCGTCGGTGCGGAGGCGGAAGATGGTTCCGGCGCCGTTGGTGCCGCCTTGGTAGGTAACGCCGTAGAGCAGATTGCCCGCGGCCACCGGACCGGAATAGGGCGTGGCACCATTGACGCCGGTGAAGTCATACAGATCCGCATAACCGGCCGGACCCACGCGAAACACATAGCCATCCGAGGCTGCGCCGCCGGTATACGCAAAGCCATATAAATTGTTGCTTACCACGACTATGTTGCCATAGGGTTGGCTGGGACTCTGGAACTGGTAATAGCTGGCGAAACTCAGGTCGCTCAAATTCACCGCGAACACCGTGCCGTAACCATTGGTGCCGCCGCCCGCCGTGGTGCCGTAGAGCGAGTTGTTGTACCACGTCAAGCCCGAGGACGGCCCCTGCCCATTGGTGAAGGCAAAGGAGAAAATCACGGCAAAATTCCCGCCGTTGGTGTCGATCTTGAAAATCGTGCCCGCCGAGTGCACCCCGCCCTCAAAGGTGGTGCCATACAGGGTGTTGCTCAGGAGCAGTAACCCGGCCACTGGATCCGCCCCCGTGCTGTTGGGATACGTGCTCGTGATGGGATCGTAAGCGCCATTGTTGAAATTGAACAAGTTGGTGAAGCCGGTGCCGTCGGCGTTTATCCGGAAGACGGTGCCGTCGCCGTACCAACCGCCGCTCGAGGTGGTGCCATAGAGGACATCGCCCGCGAGGACAAAACCAGCCGGGCTGATGCCGTCGCTGTTGGTCTCCACATCGGGCGATCCGCCGTTGAAGGAATCCGGGCTGAATTCATAAAGGTTGGTGAACACCATGGCGGACGTGTTCAACCCGGTCAAAAAAATCGCCATGCTCACCGCCAAAAAGGTTCTGGTCATAACGTTTCCTCCGGTTGCTGATTCTGAGTGCCTCGCTTGGATCACTCCCTGTCACTTAACCCTGTTTTATATATAACATCAGGCGGACTTTTACAAGTCTTTAGCGTCAGGATTGGCGGTTGGGCGAATCCTCCTGGGGAGTCTGGGCCGGGTGACGGTCAGCCCAAGATCAAGTTGTGGCGGTCGGAGCCGGCAGAAGGTGGTGGAGAGTATCCAGCAGCAGGACGTTGTTGAAGGGCTTGGTCAATAGCACCGTCAACTCCGGCACGGGCTGCGCCAAGCCGTCGACGCCATCGGCCAGGCCGGTCATGCCGATGATGGGCAGGTGCGGATGCCGCCCGCGCACGGCGCGGGCCAGCGTGCGGCCATCCATGCCCGGCATCATCATGTCGGTGATGATGGCCCGGATTTTCTGCAGGTACCGATCCAGCAGCGCGATGGCTTCGGCGCCATCGGCGGCCACGACCACCTGGTAACCTTGCCGCTCCAAGGCTCGCTGGACTACCAGCCGCACACTCGGTTCATCGTCCACCACCAGGATCAGGTCACCGGCAGCCTTCGGTGGCAACTGGGTGGGTGGGGCCGGGGGGCTGGCCGCGGCTTCGGGGGGGGCTGGAAAATATAGGTCGAACGTGGTGCCCTCGCCCACGGTGCTTTTTACCTGCACGAACCCGCCGTGCCCGCGCATGATGCCCAGAACCGAGGCCAGCCCCAGGCCGGTGCCCCGACCGATTTCCTTGGTGGTGAAGAACGGATCAAAGATGCGGTCCAAAATGGCTGGCGGCATGCCGCAGCCCGTATCGGTGACACGGATGCGGACGTGGCCACCGGGTTGGGCGCCTGGCGAGGCGGCCGCCATGGTTTTGTCCACCTGCCAGTTCAGGGCGGTCAGGGTCAGCGTGCCGCCCCCGGGCATCGCGTCGCGGGCATTCACGCAGAGGTTCATGATGGCCTGGTGAATCTGGGTGGGATCGCCCAGGACCAGCCAGAGGTCTGCGGGCGCGCCCACGGTGGTTCGGAGGTTGCGCGGGAAAGTTTCGCGGATGATCTTCTGGGTGTCCTGCAACAGATGGCCCAACGGGAGCGGCCGGCGCGTGCCCGGGCTGCCGCGCGCGAAGGTGAGCAATTGCCGGATGATATCCGCGCCGCGCTGGGCGCAGCTACCCATGGTGCCCAGCATCTCGCGGGCCTCGGGGCTGGTGGTGGTCTCGCTCAGGAGCGGGACGGTCAGGAGAATCGGTTGGAGGATGTTGTTCAGGTCGTGCGCGATGCCGCCCGCCAGCGCGCCGATGCTGTCCAGGCGTTGGGCGCGGAGGAAGCTGGCCTCGAGCTGCTTTTGTTTCGTCACGTCCGTGTTGATGGCCAGGACTTCCTTGGCCCGGCCTTGCTCATCGCGCAACAGCGTCCAGCGGCAAAAAAGGGTGCGTTCCTGCTCCGCCCGGTTGCGCCGTTTCAATTCACCGGACCAACTGCCGGTTTTCAAGAGGGTGACGTCGGCCACGGCGAATACCTCGCCCATATTTCCATCCAGTTCGGTGAGCTTGCGGCCCAGCATCTCCGCCCGGGTCCAGCCAAAGAGCTTTTCGGCCGCGCGGTTCCAATAGGTGACCGTGTGATCGAGCGTGCGCACGAAGATGGCGTCGTTGGCGGCATCCAGCAGTGCCGCCTGCCGCGCCAGGTGGGCCTCCGCCCGCTTGCGCTCGGTGATATCGCAGGCCACCGCCACGTGCAGCTCCTGCTCGCCAAACCAGAGGTGGCGCGAAACCACTTCCACGGGAAAACGCGTGCCGTCCTTGCGCTGGTGGATGGATTCCAGCCGTTCCGAGCCGCCGATCCGCCGACTCTGGTAACCTTCCCATTGGCTGCGCCAAAGTTCCTTGGGGAAAATGGGATCCACATCCCAAAGATGCAGTCCGACCAGTTCTTCCCGCGAGTAACCCAGTTGGTCGCAGGCCTGCTCGTTGACGTAGGTGAAGCGGGCCTCGCGGTCCATCCAGAACACCCCGTCGGACGCCTGGTCGATGGAAAACTGGAACATCTGCAAGGTTTGGTCCGTCGGCTGGCGGGTGAGTTCATGCAGCACGCAGCAGGCATGCTGCGGCCGGCCGGCGGCATCGCGCACGAAGGCACCGTCGACCGCCACCTTCAGCGGGCCGCCCGCGTTCCGCTGCAATTCGCCCTCCCAGGCGTCGATCAGCCCGGTTTCCAAAAAGCGCGGAAACGCCGTGGCCAGTGCCGTGCGGCTGGC
Source organism: uncultured Bifidobacteriaceae bacterium (assembly GCA_964437865.1). Taxonomy (GTDB): domain Bacteria; phylum Verrucomicrobiota; class Verrucomicrobiia; order Limisphaerales; family UBA11358; genus UBA11358. Next base: position 32,041 of record CAYTJG010000030.1, read on the forward strand.
GGGTGTCAGGAAATCGCTGAACGGCCGCCCGATTACTTCGCCGCGTTCATAGCCCAACCGCGCCAGCCACCGGGCGTTCACATCAAGCAGGCGCCCCTGCGCATCCAGGCGCTGGCAGCCCGCCGGCCCCTGCTCATAAAACGTCGCCAGACCCCGGCGCGCTTCCCCCAGGCAGTCCATGGCCCAGCGCCGAAACCGCGTCGCCTCCCGGGCATTGACGCGGTAGCCCACCGCCAAGGTCGCGTCCAGATCATACCCCTGGGCGCTATGTTGGAGGCCGCCGGGGCCGCCGGATTCCGTGAGGGTAACCGTGGGTGCGTCCGCCAGCTCGCCGGTACGGCTGAGGTTCTGCAACTGCCGGGCAATTACCCGCTCGCCCACGCCAAATAATTCGGCCAGCCCGGCCTGCGTCAGCCAGACCGTATGTGCCTCCACCACCACGGCCACCGAGGCGGTTCCGCCCGGCCGGCGGTAAAAGTAAGTGGGAAGCTCGCTGGTCATGGCTGAGAAAGCCTGCGAGACATAGCTAAGGCCAGGTTCCAAAGGGGTTCGGACAC
>CAYTJG010000030.1:32697-34150 GCA_964437865.1 uncultured Bifidobacteriaceae bacterium
GATTCGCGGCGTTTCACGATCCACTGGTTTGCCCGAGTCTCCACGGGCTCATCACTGGGGTACACTTGCAACTTGAAGCTGGCGACCGTCGGCATGCCCAGGTCTAACCATTGCCGGACCCTGGCCAGCAACTGCTCCCGGGCCGAGGCATTGCCGTAGGCTGTGAGCCCGTCAGCCTTGGCCAGCACCAGCGAGCGGTGCTCCGGGTCCCAGAGACCAAAATAGTGATCCTCCACCGGTCGCTGGGCGGTCTCCTCGGTTTTGAACCCGCGGAACAGCGGCTCGGCAATGCTGAGAAAGAAGCGGATGCCCATGGTGCGCCACGCAAAGGTTTCCGGTCCCTTGCCGCCCCACCAGAAGCGGGTCGTGGAGACGGTCTGGGCCGCCAATTCCGGCCAGCCGGGAAGGGTATTCGGAGCCGCCGGTTCCAAATCCCCGAATTGATGCTTGCCCATCAACTGGACAAAGGCGCAGGGCATGGATTCCACTGATTCAAAGTGGCGGCCGGTTTTCCTCAACAAAAACAAGCTGTCGCCTCCTCCTTCGAGCTTGATGACGGCCAGCAGGAGGCCGCCGTCCCGCAATTGGTCGTGGAAGGCGCGTGGCAAGTCATAGGCGCCGGCGGTGAAGATCGCGCGATCGTAAGGCGCCCCCGGGGCGTAGCCATCGCCGCCATCCGCGGCCACCAGGCTGACATTCGTGAGCCCGGCCCGCTGGATGTTTTTCGCCGCCGCCGCCGCCAGATCCGGAATGATCTCCAGGCTGAACACTCGTCCGGCGGGTCCCACCAAATGCCCCATCAAGGCGGCATTCCACCCGCTGCCCGCGCCCAGTTCGAAGACGGACTGTCCGGGCTGGAGTTGCAGCAGATCGAGCATGCGCAGCACGAACGATGGCTGCGAAATGGTGGACAGCAGGTTGTTATCATCGCCGAACAGCACGAGGGGCTTATCGGCATACAGGGTGGGGAGATGTTGGGTCAGGTTCTCGGCGGTCACTTGGTGCCACTGAGTGGATCCCCACTCGCGGTAGCGGTTGACAAAGAGATGCCGGGGGTTGGCGAGATAGGCTTGTTCGGTCGCCGGGCTGATCGGTGTCTGGTGGAACAAGCGACGGCTTTGCTCCAAGAGCTGTCGTTGATATTTTTCGGCGATCTCCATATTCCAATGAACAATGTGCGTGCGCGGTGCGAGGATTGAAACCCCAAAATCCAGTTTCACCAGAGGCTGCCGGTCTGCCGGAGCGCCGGGCATTGCCCGGCCGGCCGGCACCACGCGGCTGAGGCGGCAATCGCAGAGGCTGAATACACGCAAAAGCGAAAAATCAGAGACACGAATAACACCAATTTTCACGAAGCGGGGAAGAATTCAAACCACGGATGAACACCGATGGACACGGATAAAAAGCCAAGACCCGAAGAGCAGCCAAGAATCACCACTCAGACGGGGAATTT
>CAYTJG010000031.1:0-33746 GCA_964437865.1 uncultured Bifidobacteriaceae bacterium
CTGCGCATCCGCGACGGCGCGCATCCGCTCGATGCCAGCGCCGTGCACCCGGAAAGCTACACCCTGGTGGACCGCATGGCGCAGGATCTGCATTGCTCGGTCAACGACCTGTTGCGCGATGCCGGCTTGCGGCAAAAGATCCAACTGCCGAAGTACGTGACCGAAACGGTCGGTCTGCCCACCTTGAACGACATTCTGGGCGAACTGGCCAAGCCGGGACGCGATCCTCGCCAGAAATTCGAGGTGTTCTCCTTCCAGTCTGGCGTGGAGAAGCCGGAGGATTTAAAACCTGGGATGAAGCTGCCGGGCATCGTGACCAATGTCACCGCCTTTGGCGCCTTCGTGGATATTGGCGTGCATCAGGACGGCCTGGTCCACGTGAGCCAGGTGGCCGACCGGTTTGTGAAGGACCCGTCCGAAGTCCTGAAAGTGGCGCAAAGAGTGATGGTCACGGTGGTGGAGGTGGATCTGGCCCGCAAACGGATTGCGCTCTCCATGAAGAGCGCGCCCCAAATCGGCGGCGCCACCACGGGCGCGCGCACCTCGCCGGCGCCGGCGCGGCCGGCGGGTGGACATCGCACGCCCCCGCCCGTGGACTGGTTCACCGCCGCCTTGAACAAAAATCCCAAGCACTGATTTATTTTCCCATGGCTGAAAACAAAAAAAGCAAATCCAAACGAGACGAACAGGCGCAACTGCTCGACCTGCTGCGCAGCGTCCTGCCGAAAATCGCCCCCGACCCTGCGCTGGCGGAGCAAATCTACTCGGCCTGCGAGGCCGAATTGCGGGCCAAGAACCAGGTGAGCGCGTTCGAGAAATTCTGTGATCGGATCGAACTGCCCGACCTGGAGCCCAAGACGCTGGAAGAAGTGCGGCAGCATTTTACCGCCGGGTTTGGCGAAGCCGACCTGGACATCGTGCCAGACGAGGAAACCAAGGCGGTGGCGGTGGATGTCTCGTTGCCCGATGGCACCGAGTTTCACAGCCGGATTCCCGTGCGCCCGATTGCGCCGGCGGCGGCGGATGAACCGGAAGTCACCTTGAAATTCGTGGCGTTCCCCGTGGCCATGCCGGGCGACAAGGAATTGATCTGGGCGCTGGCAAAACGGGAGAATCTCACCAATGACGAAGCGGCGATCGCCCTCGTGAAGCTGCAAGGCGACTTTTGGGCCTCGAAGACGGGGCAGAAGCTGCTGAAGGACCGGGTGGAGCGCAATTTCCCGGAGTTCATCGCGCGCGTGCCCGCCGGTCTGCTCGGCGATGCCGGTTTGAAGCGGCATTACAAACTGCCCGAGGCGATCAAGATCCTCCGCCAAAGCGCGCAATAGGCGCCGCAAGACCGGCAAGTCAGTGGTTTCCTGCGATCGGGATGGTTCTTGGGCGGCGGGGGCGGTGCTCTGCTCGGGAACATCGGGCCCATTTGCGTCCATTCGCGGTTAGCTTTCAGAGCACTCGCCACCTCGTGCCCTACAAGGCTCGATTTGTACGCAGAACGCGAAGTGGCAAAGGCCCCGCCGGTGTTGAAGATTGTGTTTTTTGGTCCGGCCAAGCCGATTGACACCCTCCGTTCCGCCTGTAATTCTACTCCCATGAAACTCCCCCGGCATATACTCCTTTTTCCGGTCATGCTCCGTTTGCTTTATCAGGTCGTTCCCGCCCTGCTCTTGGCGCTGCTCGCCATGGGCCCCAGCCGCGCGGTGGGTGCCCCGACGGTCCAACCCACGCCGGTTATTTTGGATACCGACATTGGCGATGACATTGACGACACCTGGGCGCTGTCCTTATTGCTCCAGTCGCCCGAGCTTGACTTGAAACTGGCCGTGGGCGACTACGGCAAGGCGCAATATCGCGCGCGGCTGCTGGCCAAGTTTCTCCAGAGTGCCGGCCGCACCAACGTGCCAGTCGGCGTTGGGCTGGACGTGGGACCCAAAGGCGAAGGCGGCCAAAGCGCTTATATCAAGGACTACGACCTCAAGTCGTATCCCGGCCGGATCTACGACGACGGCGTGCAGGCGTTGATTGACACCATCATGCACTCGCCCCGGCCGGTGACGTTGATCGGGATTGGCCCGGCGCCGAACATCGCGGCGGCGCTGAAACGCGAGCCCCGCATTGCTGAGCACGCCCGTTTTGTGGGCATGGCTGGCAGCGTGCTGCTGGGCTATGGCGGCGCCAAACAGCCCTGTGCGGAATGGAATGTCAAAGCCGATCCCCAGGCGATGCAGGCGGTGTTCGCCGCGCCGTGGGAGATCACGATCACGCCGCTCGACACCTGCGGGCTGGTGCAATTGCGGGGCGAAAGATTTCGCCAAGTCTGTGACGCGGCGGCCCCCCGCGTGGCTGATCTCATTCCCAACTATCGTCTCTGGCTGGCGGCCGATCCCTCGTCGCCACCGGCGGCCACCGTGGACCATAGCACCACCCTGTTTGATACCGTGGCCGTCTATCTGGCGCAGCGACAAGACTTGTGCGTGATGGAACCACTCCATCTGCGTGTCACCGACGAAGGCATGACGGTCATCGATCCCCAGGCCCGGGTGGTGAAGGTGGCCATGCACTGGAAAGATCTGGGCGGTTACGAAGACTTTCTGGTAAAGCGTCTCACCCGCCCGCATTGATCAACTGCCAGCCCCCTCCCCAAAAGAGTGTTTCAATAATCTTGAATCGCGCCGTCCTTTCGGCCACAAAAAAACCATGCACACGCGCTTCGTACTCACCCTCCTCGCCGGCTTGGCCACCGCTCTGCCCGCCCTGGCCGCCGATTCCCCCACCAATCTGCCGCCCCGGACCTTTTCCCACCCGGAACGGATCCACTATGACAATCGCTGCCTGACCATCGATGGCCACGACCTGTTCATTTACAGCGGCGCGTTCCATTACTTTCGCTCGCCGAAGGAACTGTGGGGCGATCGTTTCCAAAAAATCAAAGCCGCGGGCTTCAATTGTGTGGAGACTTACGTGGCCTGGAACCAGTGCGAACCACAGCAGCCGTCGGACACGAATGATTTCTCGCATGTGAATTTGCAGGACTTGGACGACTGGCTGACGATGGCGGAGGCCCACGGGCTTTACATCATTGTGCGTCCCGGGCCGTACATCTGCGCGGAATGGGCCACGGGCGGATTTCCGGAGTGGCTGCTCACCCAGAAGCCCGAACATCCCCTCCGCAGCGGAGGCTGGCTGCGCAGCGACGATCCGGTCTTCCTGGCGTGGAGCCGGCATTGGTACAACGCCGTGTGCCCGGTGATTGCCAAACACCAGATCACGCGCAAAGCCCCGGAGCAGCCGGGCGTGATCCTGATGCAGGTGGAAAACGAGTATGATTACGCCGCCTTCTCCGACGAGACCAAGATCAACCACGTCAAGGCGCTGGCAGAGGCGGCGGTGGCCAACGGCATCGACGTGCCCCTGATCACCTGTTGGACGCATCAGGTGCGCGGCTCGCAGGACCCGGTGTTGCGGCAGATTTTCGACTGCTGCAACTTCTATCCACGCTGGAACGTGGAAGACGAGCTACGCGGCGGCATCGGCAAACTCCGCACCGAACAGCCGGATGCGCCGCTGGGAACCACGGAGTTGCAAGGCGGCTGGTTCGCCCAGGTCGGCGGCAAGCTGAGTGAACAGCAGGATGGCGTCACCGCCGCGCAGATCAACAACATCACCCTGTTCGCCATTCAGAATGGCGAGACGCTGCTGAACTATTACATGCTGTTTGGCGGCTCGAACCTGGGCGACTGGGGCGCCCGGGACCTCACCACCACCTACGATTACAACGCCCCCATCCGCGAATGGGGCGGCATCGGCGACCGCTATCAGCGCGTCTGGGCCCTCGGTCATATGTTGCAAACCCACGGCGCCCGCCTGGCCCGCGCCGAAGCCGTGGAAACCGACGTGACGAACACCTGCCACGACGTATCCGTGGTCGAGCGCCGGGCGACCGATGGCGGCCGTTATTTCTTCGTGCGCACCTCGGAACACCGGGAATCGCGCGCGGGCACCGCCACGGTGAAGGAAAAAGCCGGCACCAGCGACGCGATTACCTTCAACTACCAACTGGAACCCTTTGGCGCGAAGATCCTGTATCTGCCGCCGGGCGCCAACGATGCGGCCCAAGGCGAATGGCTGCCCAAACCCGCGCCGGCCATTGACCGGCCGGCGGCTTCCCCTGCCCCGGTGACCATCGCCTCGGCCAAAATGCACGCCGATCCCGGTCCGGCGCATTGGACCCATTTAGAACCGGACGAGACGCTGCCGGCGGCGGGGTTTTACGGGAGCGACTTTCTCTTTTACCGGACGACCTTCTCCAGTCCCACGCCGACAAATCTCTGGCTCGAATATCCCGGTGGCGACGCGGTACTGGCCAACCTTGGCGGCCAACCGGCCATCCGCGTGGGAGGCACCACGTCCCGGTCCATTTTCGCGGTGCCGGCCGGGAAGACCAAGCTGCAACTGTTGTATGAGAATCGCGGCTTCGTCAATGGCGGCTTGGATATGGAACGTTTCGCCGGCATCAGCACCGCCCAACTCGTCAGCACGACCAACCTCGAAGGCACGCCGATTACCGGCTGGCGGATGCATGAAGTGGATGGCCCCCACCATCGGCCGGAAGTAAAACCGGACTTTGACGACAGCACCTGGCCAACCGTGGCCACGGACAAGGTCGAGGCTGATCAGTTGGCACCGGACAAGAACGGGGTTTTTCGCGCCACGATCGAAGTCTCGGCCGACGATCTGAACCAGGCCCAGTGGAAACTGGGCTTTGAGCGAATCGATGACGAGGGTTGGGTCTATGTGAACGGCAAAAGCGTCGGCCACACGACGGATTGGTCGCGGTCCTATTCCTTCGAAGTCACGCGGGAGCTGAAGCCCGGCCGGAACGTGATCGCGGTGGTGGTTCACAACAGCGAGGGCAGCGGCGGTCTGGGCCTGCCGGTGTTTGGGTTGGCGTTGAAAGGGGCGCAGGTGCCCCTGCAAGCCGTGGGCCACCCGGGCGGGGTGGATCGTGGCTGGTGGCAGGCGCAATTCAAGGCTCGCCGGTGGCCAACGGTCGCCTTGGGCGCGGCCACTGAAAGCAGCGAGCCCCTGACCTGGTACCGGCTGAATTTCCAATTGCCCGCCGTGCAACCGGACGCCTGGGTGCCCTGGCATGTGCATCTGGAAGCCGCCGGCAACGGGTTTCTTTACCTCAACGGCCATGCGATCGGGCGCTACTGGCAGGCGGGCCCGCAACACGATTTCTTCCTGCCGGAATGCTGGCTGAACTTCGGCGACCAGGCGGAAAACAACCTCACCCTCGACCTACGGCCCGTGGACGGCCACGCAGAAATCCAGGCGGCCGTGGTGGAACCCTACGCCGGGTTCGCTGAAAAACGGTAAGCCGGGCCATTCGATCCCGAGGCTGGCCAGCGGCGGGGGGTTATCTTCCCCCGCCGTCCGGATCCCAGCGAGCCAGGGCGGCCGCCACGTCCGCAATCACGGGTGCCCATTGGTTCCGTTGTGCCTGCCGGAAGAGCCGCAGGGTGGGATACCACGGACTGCGGTCGCCATACTGAGGGAACCAGCGCCAGTCAGTGGCATGGGCCAACAGCAGCCACACGGGCTTGCCCAAGGCGCCGGCCAGATGGGCCACGGCCGTATCCACCGCAATCACCAGATCCAGCTGCGCGATGGCCGCGGCGGTGTCCAGGAAATCGCTGAAGCCGTCCCCCAGGTTCACCAGGTTCGGCGTGGCCGCCAGCACCGCGCGGTCCCGGGCGGGCACGGGCACTTGCAGGCCGAAAAAGCTTTTTCCGGGCGTCTTGAGCAGGGCCGCCAATTCGGCCAGAGGAATGGAGCGCTGGGCATCCTCGTTATGCTGCGGATTGCCCGCCCAGACCAGGCCGATCCGCGGCCGCGGCCCCGGCAGTTCCGGTCCGGCCGGGGCGGTCAGGTAAGGCACCTGGTTGGGAATGGTGTCGAGCGTTACACCCCAAAAGAGCGGCACGCTCATCAACGACAGGCAGCAATCGAACGCCGGCGCGGGCTCGTCGTGGCCGATCACCACATCCGCACATTGGGAAAGGGCGAACAGGCGCTTGAGCCGCGCGCGACACTCCAAAACCACCCGCGCGCCGCTTTCGCGCAGGCGCGGCACAAACCGCACGGTCTGGATGGCATCGCCAAACCCCTGTTCGGCGTAGAGAAAAACGGTGCGACCGGCAAGGGACTCGCCCTGCCAACGCGGCTGAAGGAACCGGCGCGGCGTGCGTTGCCGACGCCATTCGTATTCGCGCAAGCCCGCCGGCAGGTCGCCCGTGGCCAGCAACGCCAACGCCAACCCATAATGCGCCAGCGCCAGGTCCGGCTGCACCGCCACGGCGCGCCGGTAGGCGTCCACTGCTTCGTCCAGGCGATTCACCTGCTTCAAAGTCTTGGCCAGGTTGTTCCAAGTGCCCGCCTCGCGCGGATTCAACTCCAAGGCGCGGCGAAAGGCCGTCTCGGCGGCTTCGTAGGCGCCCAGCTCAAAGCACGCATGGCCCAGATCATCGTGTAAATCCGCGCGGTCCGGTTGGAGCGCCATCGCCCGCCGGAAATGTTCCACGGCTTGCGGGAAATCCTTGAGGTGGTGACAAACGTAGCCCATGGCGCGAATGATGGCGACGGCCCGCGGGGCCAGCACGGCGGCCCGCTGCAGGCAATCCAGCGACTCGTCATATTTTTCCCGCCGCTGCAGGACCATGCCGAGCATATAAAAGAGGCGCGCATCCGCCCGCCCGGCCCGGAGCAATTGGCGGCACAGCGCCTCGGCCTCAGTCTGGTCGCCGCGTTTGTGGGCCGCAAACGCGCGCTGCAGATCATTTTCAAAAGCGTCCATCAAGCAGAGAGCAACCCGCAGAGAATGACGGATATTTCCCCCGGCCGGAACCAAAATCCTAACGGGGTCGGCCATCCGGACCGAGACGGCGGCGGCAACAAAGACTGCAAGCTGCTCTAGTTCAATATTTTTTGCAGAGCCAGCATGGCCGGCCGCATAGCGGGGGCCGCCCGGAGATCCTTCAATCGCGGTTCCGGCCGGCACTCATCCTCGATCATTGCATTCATCACCAATGCAGACGAAAACACCCTCGCGGGTGTGACAAGCCGGCCGGCACCCAGGCCAGGGCAGTGCCGGGGGGGCAAAACTACTCGTTTGTGTAGCTGCACTCCGTCCAGCGGCGGTGTAAGCTAGTCCTCATCCAAAAAAACTATAGCAGGCAACGCTATCCCTAATTTCATCAGCCATGGTTGTTTTCATGCATGCATGCTTTTTTAGAGGAAACAGTTCCGCTGAATTTGCCGGTCTTGACCGCCGCTTGGCGGCAGCAAGTTCCCCCTCAAGGCCGGTGCAGAAAGAAAGCAGAGTAAAAACGCAATAAACCAATACCGAACCTACCATGTATAACCACCCTACAAGCAACTGTCCGTCATCCGGAACGCAGGTCCCGGCTGACCACGCGCCACGCCGATCCGCTTGGCTGCTGGCCCTCAGCCTGTTCGCCGCAGGCGCGGTGCAGGCACAAACCACCACCCTCCTCGACATTGGCTCGTCCACGCCGACCCCCGGGGCGGCGGACCAATCCCAATTGACCACCGGCAGCGGCAGTCCGGACAGCCTGAATTATTATTTCGACAACAGTACGCCGCCGGGCCAGACCTTCACCACGGGCACAAATTCCGGTGGTTATACGCTCAACACGCTGGCCATCGCCACCGCCGGCAACAGCGGGCAATTGCCGACTGCCGGCCAGGCCTACGTCCTCCGGATCTACCAAATGAGCAGCAGCAACAATGCCGTATTATTGGACACCTATACCTCGCAGAGTGGTTTCACCTTCACTGATGACGACTGGTTGCAATGGACCAACCTGTCCGTGCCGCTCCAGGCCGATACCGAGTACGCCTATTCGTTCGGACGCATCAGCACCGGCTCTGGCTGGGAAAATATGGCCAATGTCAGTGGCAATCCCTATGCCGGCGGCCAAGTTTGCCTGATTCCGACGGCGGGCGGCACGGTCACCTTCGGCAGCAGCGGTGATTATGACGCGGCCTTCGACGTGGGACTGACCGTCGTCACGGCCCTGCAGGTGGGCGTGGTGACTTTTCTCCCCGCGGATGCGGTAACCAACGGCACCCAGGTCACCGTCAGTGCCGCCGCGGTCGGACCGGGCACTTTGGTTTATCAGTGGCGTACCGACGGTGGCAGCGGCGGGGCGCTGACCAATATCCCCGGAGCCACCAGCAGCACTTTGTCAGTGGACACGACTTCCTTGGCCGCCGGCTTCTACGACTATGCCCTCGTAGTGACGAACGGCACCTCGGCGGTCACGAGTGCGCCCGCCCTGCTGGCGGTTGCTCCGAGCGTGGTTCCCGCCAGCGCCACGCTCACCGACGCAGGCCTGAACATCTCCAGCGGCGTCTACGACATCAGTCAGCTCACGGGCAACAGCGGTGGCAGTTATGACGGCCTGAACTATTACGACGACAACGGCGCCAATCATGATGCGTATATGGGCCAGACGTTCACCACCGGCACCAATTCGGAAGGCTATTACCTGAATTCCGTGGCCCTTCAAACCGGCGGCGGCGGCAGCGGCTCCACGACCACGCTGCAGCCATATCATTTGTTTATTTATCGAGTGGACGGCGATTTGGCCGAGACTATCGCGCACTACACCAACGCCAGCTTCAGCTTCAGCTTCGGCGACTGGTTGAAATGGAGTGGATTCTCGCTGGTGCTCCAGCCCAACACCACTTACGCCTACGGCTTCGGCCGCGCGACCAATGGCACCGGTTGGGCCGGGCTCAACACGAGCTCGACCAATACTGATCTCTACAGCGGCGGCCAGATCTGCGCGATACCGGCGGAAGGCGGCGCGGTGGCCTTTGGCTCTTCCGGGAATGAAGACGCGGTGTTTGATATCGGCCTGCTGGCCATTGGTGTGGGGGCCAGCCCCACTCCCTTTGCGCAACCCATCGCCGTCTCGCCCATTACCACCCCGGCAGCCGGCACCATCGTGACCCTGACCGAAGCCACCACCAACGGCACGCCGCCGCTGACTTACCAGTGGCTCACCGACGGTGGCAGCGGCACGTTGACCAATATTCCCTCCAGCAACGCAACGAATTTGGTGCTCAACACCACGGGCTGGACGCCGGGCGTTTATCAATACCAAGTGATTGTGGAAAACACCTACGGCACTTCCACCAGCGCCGTCAGCTCCGTGACCGTGATTTACGCCAATGGCACGGCCATCATGGCGGACATGGGCTCCACGTTGCCGACACCGCAACCGGGCGACATTTCACAGTTGACCGCTCCGACCGGCGCCAATAGCCCGGACGGCTTGAATTACTATTTCGACAACGCCACGCCGCCCGGACAGACCTTCACCACGGGCAACAATGCCAATGGCTATTTTCTGACCTCGGTGGCCATTGATCTGGCGGGCAACAGTGGCGGCCTGCCCACCGACGGACAGATCTATACCCTGCGGATTTACTCCATTTCCGGCACCTCCTCCACGCTCTACGCGCAATACACCTCGGAAACCAACACCTTTGGCTCGACCGACTGGTTGCGCTGGTCGGGATTTGCCGTGCCGTTGGCGGCCAATACCGTATACGGCTACTCCCTCGCCCGGTCCGCCAACGGCTCGGGTTGGTGCAACCTCGCCAATGTGAGCGGGAATCCCTACAGCGGTGGCCAAGTGGCGCTGATTCCGGCCAACGGCGGCACGGTCTTCTACGGTGCCAGCGGCGCCTATGACGCCACGTTCGATCTCGGTCTGGCGCTGGGCAACCGGCCGGCTGTGGCCCCGGCCACCTTCAGCCCCAGCAACACGGTCTATGCCGGCAGCCCGGTCGTCGCTTCGGCAATGGTCACCGGCTCAGGCATTACCCGCTATCAATGGCAAACTGACGGCGGCTCGGGCGGCACCCTCACCAACATCCCCGGGGCCACCTCGGCCACACTGGCGATCAACACCACCGGTATGGACGGGCTCAACCCGGCCTATGACCTCGTGGTCGCCAACGCCAACGGCGCCACCACCAACGAAATCTCCATTCTGACGGTCCTGTCCGCCTCGGCCCCGGTCGTGGAAACCGACATCACCCCAGAAACCGTATCGGCCTTCCCCACCGCCACCATCACGTTCACCGCCTCGTTTGTCGGCACCGAGCCGATGACTTATCAATGGCAGGTGGATAAAGGCAGCGGCCCCACCAACATTGTGGGCCAAAATACCGCGACGTTGACGATCGCCTCGGCGCAACACTCGGACGCAGGCACCTACTTTCTGGTGGCTTCCAACTCCATCGGCAACGCCAGCAGCAGCGGTGGCACACTCATCATGTATCCGGTGCCGACCAATACTTTCACCGTCAACTTCCAGTGGATCTCCACGCAATACGAAGTTAATGTTGGAAATTACACTGGCGCGGGCATCCCGGGCTACGGGACCGGCAAGTATTGGAACGTCATCAACGGTCCGGACACCAACAATGGCACCGCCACCTACATCAGCGCCAGCGGTTACAACGACGCCGGCACCCAGGATATTGGGGTATCCATGACGGTGACCACTCCCGAAAGCTGGGATTGGACCTCGACGCCGGTCATTGCGTTGCTGGATTCCGCGATCACGGCCCGTTCGACCCTGCCGTTCTCGTTCTCGCTGCCCAACGGCCGCTACAACATTGTGCTCTTCTCCTGCAACGGCACCGAATCCCTGACTGCCGATGGCGGGTCCGAAATCACCCTGGCGGGCATAACCCAAACCGCGTTACCCACCCAGGACACGAGCTTCGTCCAAGGGAACAACTACCTCGTGTTCCCGAATATCGTGGTCACCGACGGGGCACTGGATGGCACCATCAGCCCGGTGGCTACCAAGTCGTACGGCAGCCTCAACGGCGCTCAGGTGGAGTACCTCGGACCAAACGTGGTCTTGGGCTTCACCGCCGGTTCCGCCGGTTCCTTCGAGTTGCAATGGTCCCAAGGGACACTGCTTGAGGCCACCAACCTGGCCGGACCTTGGACGACCAATACCGCCACGTCACCCTACACAGTGACGCCCAGCGGACCGCAGCAGTTCTTCCGCGTCCTCGTGCCGTGATTCACCGTCCCCGGGGGGGCCGGCCTTGGCCGGCCCCCCTGCTTCATCGCCTCGGGTTATGAATAGACCATCCAACCAGCCTGCCACTTCACCCCGGTTGGCGACTGCGTTCACTTTGATCGAGTTGTTGGTGGTCATCGCCATCATCGCCATTCTGGCCGCCTTATTGCTGCCCGCGCTGGCTTCCGCCAAACGCAAATCACAGGAAGCCGCCGATCGAAACAATTTAAAACAGATGGCCATGGCGGCCTTCATGTATTCCAACGATTACGGCCCCATCAACTACGACCCAAACACGCTCTGGATTGCCGCCCTGATCACTTATCAGTCCCAGGTGGCCACCATCCGGTATTGTCCCACCGCCGGCACCAACAATGTGCCCCGGGCCAAATACATCACTCAGTCCTGGGTGGGCTCGGCCGCCTGGGCCTGGGGGTTCGATTATTACACCAACGCCTCCAGCTATACGCTCAACGGCTGGCTCTACTCCGTCAACAAGAACGACCTCTCCTATCTGAGCAGCCAGACTTCCGTGGGTGCGGCGGGCATGTTCAAGAAAATGGATAATGTGCAACACCCGGCCCAAACCCCGGTCTTCTGTGACGGTGTCTGGCCTGACGCCTGGCCCAACAGCGGCACCACCACGGGCAATGGCGACTCCCCCGGTGGAACAGTGGATTTGTTCAACGGCGAGGAAGACGGCGATGTCGGCCATATGATGGGACGCGTCTTGATTGACCGGCACGGCACCCGCCCCATAAATTCCACTTTCAATGTTCCCTTTTCGGGCATTCTTCCCGGGTCAGTCAATGTTGCCGCTTGCGACGGCCACGTGGAACTTTGCAAGCTCAACAACCTGTGGGGCTATTATTGGCACGCCCTATCCGTCCCGAAGGGAATGCCATGAGCCAGCGACCTTGGATGCCCGTGCTCGGCCTGCTCCTCTTGTTCGCGGAGGCAGGTCGGGCGCAAACACTTACGGATTTGGGCACCACTGCGCCGGTGCCCGGCGCCAGCGACATCGCCCAACTCAGCACCACGGGCAATCAGACCGCACCGGACGGTCTCAACTACTATACGGATGACCAGACCGGCCATGGCGCGGGCGAACCCGGCCAGACTTTTACCACCGGCACCAACGCCGGCGGATATGTCCTCTCGTCAGTAGCCTTCGCGACTGCCGGGCTGGGGTCTGACGACAATATTGCGACCGCACAGCCGTACTACCTCCACCTGTATGCCGTGGCCAATGGCGACGTCACCCTGCTGCAAACGTATACTTCGGCCAACGTGGCATTTAATGACGGCGATTGGCTGCGATGGAGCGGGCTGACGCTCCCGCTCGAGGCCCAAACGACCTATGCCTGGTCCTTCGGCAAAGCGAGTTCGACCGCCGGTTGGGAGGCGCTGGCCGTGGCCAGTGGCCATCCCTATGCGGGAGGCGAGATTGCGCTGATACCGCCGGCTGGTGGCGCCATCACTTCTGGCAGCAGCCACGCCTTCGATGCCGTTTTCGACCTGGGATTAAGCGCCGCCAAGCTGCCGGCGATCAACCAACTGACCGTGGCACCCACCAATGCGGTGTTTTCCGGCACGCCAATCATTTTCACCGCCGGTGTATCCGGCGCGCTACCGCTCAATTATCAGTGGTGGTTTGACAACGGTGCCGGCTATGTCCGCCTGCCCGACGCCAACACCAATACCTTGGCGTTCGAGGCTGCCGTCACCAATTCCGGCACGTACGAACTGCGGCTCACCAACATTTACGGATCGGTCACCAGCACGCCCATCACCCTCTCGGTGGTACTCGATACGAATCCGCCGATCGTTCGACACGGTTTCAACCTCGGCCTCGAGCTGGTGGAAATTGATTTCTCCAAACCCCTCGACCCCGCCAGCGCCACCACGCCGGCCAATTATTCTTTCACCGACGGTTTGGCCGTCACGGCCGCCACCCTGATGGCTGGCGACAAGTCGGTTCTGCTCACCACGGCGCCGCTGACCTACGGCAGCAACTATACCGTGGTGATCAATAGCCTCCGCGACCGAGCCAACCCGCCCAACACCTTGGCCACCAACACGGCGTTCAGCTTCACCGTCTCGCCCCGCCAACGCTGGTCGCTGGACACCGGCTGGCGATTTCAATTAGGCGACCCGGCGGATGTGCAGACCAACTCCACCGAAACCAACGTGGCCTATTACCCAGAAATAGCGAATCTCGCCAAGCTGGACAGCACCGAAGTGACCGGGGTGACCTCGGAAGCATACATGGAAACCCTGCGGCCTGACCCGCTGGCCACCCATCTGGGCGAGAATGTGTCCACGGTGCAGACGAATTTTGCAGACAATTCCTGGCGGCTGCTGAATTTGCCGCACGATTGGGTCGTGGAGCTGCCGTTCAACTCGAGTGCCGATGGCGGCCATGGCTACAAACCCGTGGGCAACTCGTCCTTTCCGGTCAACGACATCGGCTGGTACCGGCACACCTTTTTCCTGCCCGCCAACCAGGCCGGCCAGGCGCTATGGCTGGAATTCGACGGGGTTTACCGCAATTGCCTGGTTTGGCTGAACGGCCATATCCTGGGGCGCAACGTCAGCGGCTACGAAAGTTTTTACTTTGACGTGACGCCCTATGCCAACCCGGGCGGCACCAACGTACTGGTGGTACGGGTGGATGCCAGCCGGTTCGAGGGCTGGTTCTACGAAGGAGCCGGTATTTATCGCCACGTCTGGCTCACGTCGGAAAACCCGGTTCACGTGGCGGAATGGGGAACATTTGTCGCCACCACGTCGCTGAGCGGCTCCAACGCCCTGCTCACGGTGCAAACGGATGTTACCAACCAAAGCGCGACCACCACCGACGGCAGCCTCACTTCGAAAATCCTGGACGCCAACAGCAATGTGGTGGCCAGCGTCACCACCCCGCTCCAGGTGCCGGCGGGCACAAACCTCCTCACCACGCAAACCGTGGGCTTGGCGGCGAATTTATGGTCGCCGCAAACGCCGTATCTCTACCATTTGATCACCACGATCAGCAATGCCAACGCGTTGGCCGACGTTTATCAGACGCCATTCGGCGTGCGCACGGTCCAGTTCAGTGCCACCAACGGCGTGTTCCTCAACGGACGGCGCGTGGAAATCCAGGGCATGTGCAACCATCAAGACCATGCTGGCGTGGGCGTGGCGCTGCCGGACCGCCTGCAGTATTTCCGCGTGGAACGGCAGCTGGAAATGGGCGTGAACAGTCTGCGGACCTCGCATAACGAGCCGACGGCCGAACTGCTCGAGGCATGCGATCAACTCGGCCTGCTGGTACTGGACGAAAATCGCCGGCTGGGCACCAACACGGAACCGTTGGGCGAACTCGCCCGCCAAATCCGGCGAGACCGCAATCATCCGTCGGTCTTCGCCTGGTCGCTGGCCAATGAAGAACCGCTCCAAGGCACGGCCACCGGGGCCTCCATCATCCAGGTCATGCAGAATCTGGCGCATTCGCTGGATTCCACCCGGCTCTGCACTGCGGCCCTGAATTCGGTGGGCAGCGGCTTCAGCTCCGTGCTGGATGTCAACGGTTTCAATTACGCCCTCGGCTCCCAGGATACCTACCACGCCAGCAACCCGGCCGAGCCCATCATCGGCACCGAGACCTCCAGCCTGGTCAGCGACCGCGGCATCTACACCAATGACACCGCCAACGGCTTTGTCTGGGGCTACGACATTGAGAACAGCAACGTCGGTTGGGGCGAAGCCGCCGAGACTTGGTGGTCCTATTACGACGCGCGCCCCTGGTCATCCGGCGGTTTCTCCTGGACGGGCTTCGACTATCGCGGCGAACCGACTCCCTACGGCTGGCCCTGCATCAATTCCCATTTCGGCACGCTGGACACCTGCGGTTTCCCCAAGGACAACTTTTATTATTACCAGGCCAATTGGACGCTCAAGCCGGTGCTCCATTTGTACCCCCATTGGAATTGGTCCACCACCGGCCAACCCGTCAACATTTGGGCGTTTGGCAATTGCCAGGCGGTCGAACTCTTCGTCAATGGCGCCAGCCAGGGCCGGCAAACGCTCAATGTCCAGGGTCACGTGGAATGGGACAATGTGCCCTATGCTCCCGGCACGCTCCAGGCCGTGGGTTATGACAACGGAGTGCCCACGATCACCAATACCGTGGTCACCACGGGCGCTCCCGCCAGCCTGGCACTGATTGCGGACCGCAACGCGATCCTGAATGACGGCAGCGATGTGGCCGTGGTCACGGTGGAAGTGCTCGACAGCGCGGGCCGGGTGGTGCCCACCGCCACGAACCTGGTCAACTTTGCCGTGACCGGCGGCAGCATGCTCGGCGTGGGCAATGGCAATCCCAGTTCGCATGAGCCCGATCAGGCCACGCAGCGCTCCGTCTTCAACGGCTTGGCAGCCGTCATCCTGCAATCCGCCAACCAAGCCGGTGCCATCACGCTCACCGCCACGGCCAGCGGATTGACCCCGGCCAGCGTGAGCATTACGGAAGCCGCCACCCTGCCCGCGCCCGCGGCACCGACCGGCGTCGCTGCCGTGGGCGGCAATGGCCAGGTCGCGGTCAGTTGGGACGTCGTCCCCGGCGCTGCCACCTACAACGTCTGGCGCGCCACCACCAGCGGCGGCCCTTACACGCTGCTGGCCGGCCAGTTGGGCGATGTCGGTGCGGGCTATCTCGATGATAACGTGACGAATTTGACGCCTTATTACTACGTGGTGACCGCCAACGGCATCCAAGCCAGCGGCACCAGCACCGCCTCGATCCCGACCGTAGCCACCCCGGCTCCGCTCGTCACCGGGCTGACCGCCACGGCCACCAACAGTCAAATCGTGCTGAATTGGCCGGCGGCGGCCGCCGGCGCCGGCTACAACGTCAAACGCTCCACCACCTCGGGCGGGCCCTATTCCGTCATCGCCTCCGACCTCGTAAGCCCGAATTACACGGACACCCAGGTCGCCACCTGCCAAAGCTATTATTATGTGGTCACGGTCACCAATGCCGGTTTTGAAAGCTTGCCGTCGGTGGAAGCGAGTTCCGAAGTGCCGGGTATCCTACCGCCCCAGTTCACCAGCGCCGACATCGGCAGTGTGGGCTTGTCCGGCAGCGCCTCCTATTGCAACGGCGAGTTTACCATTGCCGGTTCCGGCAGCGACGTCTGGGGGACAGCCGACGCGTTTCAGTTCGTTTACACCTATATTCCCGTCAGTACCAATTGCGATATACAGGCCCAAGTCTTGAGTGTGGGCGACACCTCCGGCAATGCCAAGGCCGCCCTGATGATCCGCGCATCCCTCGCCGCCGACTCGTCCCACGCCATGGTCGATGTCGAACCTTCCGCCGGCATAGAGTTCATCTGGCGAGACGGGACCGGGAACAGCGCCGCCTCCAGTGTGGTCACCGGCGCCCCCCCCGGCTGGATAAGACTCACGCGCACCAACAATACCTTCACCGCCTACTGGTCGGCGGACGGCAGCGCGTGGAGCCAAATCGGCACGGCCACGAATAACAGCATGGCTACCGGCGCGTACGTGGGATTGGCCGTTTGCGCCCATGACAACGCCGCGTTGTGCACCGCTCTGCTGCAAAACGTGAGCGCCAGCTTCCTGGCCACCGACACCGCCCCACGGCTTGATGTCCTCAGCAATCAAACGGTCAATGTGGGCCAGACGGTCACCGTAAAGGCCGCCGCGCATGACACCAATGCGCCGGCCCTGACGCTCACCTTTGACTTATTGAATGCGCCGGCCGCCGCCAACCTGGATCAAATCAATAATTCAAATGCCTGGTTCACGTGGCGACCGGACGTGCCGGCAGCCAACACCACCAACACCATTTCGCTGCGCGTGGCCAATAACGGCGTGCCCAGCCTCAGCGCCACGCAGAGCTTCCAGGTGATCGTGAATCCGCTGACCGCCCCCAAGGTATCGGCGGCGGCGGCAGCCAACGGCCACGTCACGTTCCAGCTCGACGGGGAGACTGGCCCGGATTACGCGGTCGAGTTTTCGACGAATCTGTCCGTCTGGCAAACGCTGCTGATCACCAACTCGCCGGCCCTGCCCTGGAGTTGGACGGATACCAACCCAGCCACAATGCCGGCGCAATTCTACCGCATCAAGACCGGGCCGCCCCTGCCTTGAGATCAGTCCGCCTTGATTCGCAGCACGGTGAACGAATTCGCCGGGAAGGTATAAGTAAAATGTGTGCCGCCGACGGCCAGGTGCGAAGCCTGCGGCGAGATCTTGTCCGGATCCGCAAAGGTGTTTGCCGCTTTCAGGTCGGAGCCGGCCAGCGTAGTGACGGCGGCTTCTGACGCCACGGATTTGGCCCCGGCCAGTTCCAGCTTGGCTGCCAGGGGCTGGCCTTCGGCGTTGACCACCTTGAGGATGGTCTCGCCCGACGCATTATCGCGCGTGGCGGAAGCAAAGAATTTTACGCCCGCCGGCGCGGTGGCCTGCAGCGGCAAAATGACGTCGCCGGGGTTGGAGGCAAACAGGGCCTGCACATGGTAATTGGGCGTGCGGCAGATCCCCAGTGTGTTCACCCAGATCAGGTCCGGGGTCCATTGCCAGGCCTCGGTATTGGCAAAAAGCGGCGCATAGCTGGCCATGCGGACTTCGTCGCCGTTGCGCTCCAGCCCCGTCATGTAGGCCGCCTCGGCCAGTGCGCAGCCCAGGTCGTTCCGGTTCTTCACACTCACCGTCTTGTCGCTCTGGGCGGCATATTCGCCCATGAAAACCTTGGGACCGGTACGGTCGTAGTTGTCATAGCGATGGGTATTGTTGAAAAACCAGTCGGGGGTGGCGTAGCAATGTTCATCAATGATGTCGGCTGAGAGCTCGCGCAGTTTGGTCCAGGCAAAGGAAAAACGGCTGTCCGCCGGCTCGGGCCCGGCGGCGGCCACGAGCTTCACTTCGGGATATTTTTCCTTGAGGGCAGCGGCGAATTTGGCGTAGCGGTCGATGTATTGCTGTCCCCACTGTTCGTTGCCCACGCCCAGCAGCCGCAGGTTAAAGGGTTCGGGATGTCCCAGGGCGGCCCGTTTGGCTCCCCACACCGTGTTGGTGGCGCCATTGGCAAATTCGACCAGATCCAGGGCATCCTGGATGTATGGCTGCAAATCATCCAACGAGCAGAGTTCGCCGGAATTAAACTGGCAGGCCATGCCGCAATTCAGAATGGGCAGCGGCTGCGCTCCGAGGTCTTCGCACATTTCAAAGAACTCCAGGAAGCCCAGGCCAAAGGACTGGAAATAATCCGGCGTGGGCCGATGTAGAAATTCGTAATTCCAGCGGTCAATGAGCAATTTGCGCTCCTCGACCGGGCCGAGGGTCCGCTTCCACTGGTAACGCTTGTCGAGCTCGCTGCCCTCCACGATGCAGCCGCCCGGGAACCGGACAAACCCCGGATGCATATCGGCCAGCGCCTGGACCATGTCCGCGCGCAATCCACCCGGCCGGTTCTTCCAGGTTTTCTCCGGAAACAACGACACAAAATCCAAGTCCACGGTGCCAGATCCATCCAGCAGCACATAAAGTTTTGCTTTGGGATCCGTGGCGTTGGGGTGCAGCACGGTCGCGCGCTTTTCCCAGGCCGCCGGGAGATGGCTCAGCCTGACCGAATCCAACAGCGCGCCGTCGCTGGCATACAACTCCACGCGCAAGCTCGCCGCGCCGGCCACGTTCCGGATTTCGGCCGAGAAATTGTAAGCCTCGCCCTGCTTGACGCCCATGCCGCGAAAGCCCTCGTTGGCCACACCAAACAAGTCCTTGCCTGCCGATTCCAGGCGCAGGTAATGTGGATTCGCTGCGCTGAACGGCTGGTCGTCGCGGATGGCCAGCGTGCCGCGGGCCTTGCTGGGACACAGCTTGATCCAACCGGTCATCGGATCGGGAAACTCGAACCCTCGATTTTTGACCATTTCCGCGTACAGGCCACCATCGGCGCCGAAGTTGATGTCCTCAAAAAACACGCCCCACATCGCGCGATTCAAGGCGGCGCCCGGGTGGTCGGTCTGCACCGTGAGCGTCACCGGCTGCGCCACCGCCAGTCCGGCGCCGGCCAGCAAACCCAGCACCGCGCCGGCCCAACGGTCAAGGACGCTGATCCGTGACTTGGTTGCCGCGGCTTGATCAAGCGGCACCCGGCGGCAGGGTCGCAGGAGCATAGACGAAAAACGGACCCGAAGTTGTTCAAGCTGGATCTTCATTATCTTGATTGATGCGTATCGATGGCAATATTGAGCGATGCCCGGGGAAGGGCGTCAACTCCCAAAAACTTTTACTTCCACCAAGGCAACGGCGGCGCCGGTGGGATTGGCGAACAGAATCCGCAACTTCGCGGTGTTGACCGGGCGGAAGGCCACGGTGTTTTGGCCATTGGCCAGCGGTTTGGCCGGCACCTTGCGCGCCTCGGCAACGTCCACCCAATTCCCGTCCGACCAGTATTGCACTGTGTACTTTTGGGGTGCCCGAAACTGCGCATCATCGCCGAAGAAGTACAGCCGCACCGAGGCGAGCTGGGCCGGCGTCCCCAAGTCCAACTCGTACCAGTCTGCCCGCGATTGCGATCCCAGATTGGACCAGTAGTTCCGCACGTTCGGGTAAAACCAGACGCGTCCGTCAATCGCCTGGTAGAGCTCGTCGGACGTGTTGTTGGTGGAGGCCGAGGGAACCGGGAAGCCCTTCTTCGCACAATTCACGGCCAGGTCGATCTCATGCGCCGCCACTGTCACCGCCGGTTCAGCAATGGTGATGGTCTGACGGCCCAGGGACGATGGGGCCAAAGCCCGCACGCCATCCACATAAACGGACAGCCCGGTCCCCTTTCCGTAATGACTGCCCGACCGGTCATAAAGGATGGTCACCAGATGGCCGTGGTACGGGACATTTTCCAGGCAAAAATAATCCAGGCTATCGGCGGCGTTAGTGCCCGCGGGAATCAGCGGGTTGATTTCCAACACGTCATCGGCACGCGGCCGCAACCCCGCCAGTCCAGTGATGATCAAGTCATTGTAGGCGGAATGATTATAATGGTGGCTCCGCGGCAGGCCCACAATGACGTGGCCCGTATCAGGATTGTAATCCTCCTGCAAATCCGGCTGACCATTCAGGAAGTGCTGTTCGGTGTATTGCCGGAGCAACCGGAGATAATCGCCGGTGTGCACCAAGTCTTGGGTGTAGTCGTTCAACAGATTCGCCAAGCCTTGCAGCACCAGCGTGGTATCAAACGGCCAGGCAGGCCCATTCCACTCGCATTCCGGCCGTTGCTGGCCCTCCACCTCCGCATAGCGATACTGTTTCAGGTAATATTGGTACGAGGGTTCCACGGTGCGCAAGCCGTGCGGGCCGGCGAATTGATCCGCCCGCAGCAGGTGCTGCCAGGATCGATTGTATTTCGCCAGATCATCCGGCAGCTCAAAACTCCAAGGCACAAAGCCGGCGAGTTCGCGTCCCCGGATATAATCCCAATAATGCACGAATTGGTTGTCGGCCTTGTAACGGTCGATAAAGTGTTCCAGGCCATCGTTCCATAGACAGGTCTCAACCGTGGCCTTGAGGGTGTCCGCTTTGGTCGCATAGGTGGTGGCGAGCTTCGTATCCCCCGCCAACGCAGCCAGCGCGCTGATGGCCCGGGCGTTGGCAAACATGAAACTGTTGATGGTCGGGCGGAAGGCCTCGCCGTGCAAAAAACCATCCTTGCCGCCGCTGGCATCGATGGAGGCAATCGTGTATTCCGTGGCGTCGGCAATCGGCTCAATGAAGTAAAGCCCCTTGGCCGGATCATAATGGTCGGACCAGCGCTCGAAGAGGTTGGTCATGGCAGCCAGGTGTTTCACCGCCAAGGCGCGATCCCCGTTGGCCAGATAGCGTCCATACGTGGCCGCGGTGATGGCCTCGCTAAAATGGCGGTCGTTGCCGCCGGCATACATGTAGTCGATGTAATCGTCCAAATACCGGTTGTCCCGCAGCCAGCGCCCTTCATTGATATGGAACGCCGTGGCATCGTTGAGACTCTGATAGGGATTCCAGGCCCAGCCGACGTCGTCGAGAAACTCCGTGACAATATAACCACGCTGGCCCAGGTCTTTGAGGTGCGCCTTGTAGAGGCCCCAGCGATAGTAGTAAATCTGCGTGATCTGCGGGTCGGAACATTCAAACAGCGGGATGTTCCGTTCGAACCAGGGCGCGTCATTGCCGAAGCGGGAAGAACAGATCCGATTTGCTGGCAGGATTTCCGTGCCAGCCGGAACTGCGCCCGCGGACGCCATTGAGAGGACGGCCCAGGCAGCGACCAAGATCAGCACCAGCCGGAGGTTCCGGCCGGCCGAGCCTGCGCCGGTTGCAAACATAAGTTTCATCAAAAAGACGCGATATCCGAAAAATGGAACGTTACACTCGTCAGTTCAATTGCAGCTTCAGGGCGTAGGCGTCCGGGCCGGGCCGGTGTCCCGGCAACGTCACGTGCAGTCCGTCGCCGGTGCGCGTCCACTGGAGTTGCTCCGGCGCCCCCAGCAACGAAAGCGACTGGATCTGCCGGTCCAACAGCGCCGGCTGGCTCTCGTTGCCGGCGCGCAACGAGCGGATCAGCAATTGGCCATCGGCAGGCCAGCCGAGGAAGAAGACGTAGAGCGTGCGGCCGTCCTTGGTTTGGGTAAAGCGAAGGTCGCCCGCGCCAAACTGCAGTTTGCCTTCGTTGAACATGCCGCCGGCTACGCCCGGGACGCCTTCGCCGGAGATTTTCCAGGGCCGGGTGCTGAAGATTCCCTCGCCGTTCACCTGCATCCAGCCGGCCATGCCCTTCAGAAACGCCACCTCGTCGTCGTCCAGAGTGCCGTCGCCGCGCACGGGAATATTCAGCATCAGGTTGCCGTTCTTGCTCACGATATTGACGAGCATTTTGACCACCATGTCCACCGTCTTGTAGTGGTGGTGCTCAAACAAATCGCGCTCGTAGTGCCAGGAGCCGATGCAGGTGTCGGTCTGCCAGGGCTGCGGCTGGATTTCGCTGCTGGCGCCCCGCTCGTAATCCTCCACCAAGGCGGCGCGCCGTTCCGGCTTGAGTTCCTTGGCCGTGACCACCGCCTCGCAATGGCCACCGTGCCAGACGGCATTCGCATTGTAGAAATGCGCGGCAATGTCCAGCCCGTATTGTTCCAGAGGCAGCGAGACATCGTCGAAATACAACAGGTCCGGGTGATACTTATCCACCAAATCCTGGCAGCGCAGGAACCATTTCTCGCTGTAGCCGTTGTCCGCCGGTGGAATTTCCTCATGCCAGCCATCATGCGCCTTGTACCAGGCCGCATAAGCCGCTTGATCCAACCCCTTCGGCGGCGCGTAACGCGGCCCGCAGTACAAATCCTGCGGGTCAAATCCCTCCCACCATTTGCCGGCGCCGTCGGCCTTGGTCAGCCAGCCGTCATAGGGCACATTCTTGAGCGGGCCGGAGGTGTCGTAACCATAGGCCACCTGAAACCAGTGCCACGCGTGCGAGGAATGGTTGCTCACGCCAAAGCGCAGCCCGTATTTCTTCGCGGTCTTCGCCCAGATCCCCACGATGTCCTGCTTCGGTCCGATGTTGACCGAGTTCCACGGCTGCCATTTCGAGTCGTAGCAGTCGAAGTTGTCGTGATGGTTCGCCAGCGCCATGAAATACTTGGCGCCCGCCGCCTGATACAATTTCATCAGGTCATCCGGATGCCAGTTCTCGGCGTGCCACAGATGGTCAATGTCCTTGAACCCAACCTGGGACGGATGCCCGTAATGCTCCACTTGAAACTTGTAATCAGGGGAGTCCTCCTCGTACATGCTCCGCGCATACCAATCGCCCATCTCCGGCTGGCATTGAGCCGACCAGTGGGCCCAGATGCCGAACTTGGCGTCGCGGAACCATTCCGGGCAGGCGTAGTTGGTCTCCAGCGATTCCCAGTTGGCCTGAAATTTCCCGGGGGCGATGGACACCTCCCGGGGCAGCGGCGGAACGGTCTTGGAAGCCGCCCGCCCCAACAACTGGCAGCCGACCATGAATCCGCCCACGGCGATGAGCGCGACAAACATGATTTTCTTCATAAGAATTGAGGGTCCCGTCCAGCTTAACCGCGGCAGCTTCGCGGGCAAACTGATTTTTGATTATTGTTATAAAAAGCGGGCGGATTGGACCCCCCTGTCCCATGCACACACGCCGAATGGCCGCGCGGAGGTGTGGGCAGATCGGGAACCGACCGCCAACGCGGCTCGGGGAAAATACTTTGTCGAACATGGCATTTTTTACCGCGTCTTCCACCCCGGCAAATTGGGATGGCGAAAAACGCACCGGGGCGTCCGCCCGGCGGCGCAATTCATTTCAAATCCGGATGCACCGCAAGAAGCTGGTCCAAGGCGGTCTTGGCTTCGGGAAAGTCGGGCGTAAGCTCCAATGCTGCACGATACTCCTGAACCGCCCCGCCCGGTTTTCCATCCTGCTGGAGAGCTTGCGCCAGCCGGTAATGGACCTTGGTTTCATGCGGCGTGAGCCGGACTTCCTCCTCAAACTGCGCGGCGGCTTCGGCGGGTTGATGATTACTGAGCAAGGCAAGTCCGAAATTAAATCGGGATTCGGGATTGGCCGGCTCCAGCCGCACGGCTTCGGCAAAATGAGGCAGGGCATTGGCAACCTGACCTTGCCGGACCAGTACCAAGGCCAGTTTGCTTTGTGCATCCGCGTCGTCGGGCTTCTGCCGGAGGACTTCTGCGAACTGGCGGGCGGCTTCGGCCAACCGGTTGTCGCCCAGGGAAAGCAGGACGGTGCCGAGTTGGTCGCGGATTTCGTAATGGGTGGGCAACGCTTGGGCGGCGGCCGCGAAGTGCTCGACCGCTTCCTCGCTCCGACCGGCGTCCACGAGGGCCAAGGCGAGGTTGAATTGCGCTTGCGGAAAGCCGGGATTAATTCTCAGTGACTCGACGTAGCATTCCATGGCGCCCTGCTTGAGGCCGCGTTCATAGAGGGCGCGACCGAGGCTCTCGTAGGCCACATAGTTGTCGCTGGTGACGTCAATGGCGTGCCGCGCGAGCGTGACGCTATCCTGCCAGTAGCCGAGCACCACGGAAGTGACCGCCACACAACCGCCCAATGCCAGACCGCCCAGCACCGGCAGAAGGTTTTTCCTCGCCGGCCAGCGCTCAAAAAGATCGCTCAGGCCCCAGACGACCACGATAAATAAGCCGATGCTCGGGATGTACATGTAGCGGTCGGCCCGGGCCTGGATACAGACCTGCACCAAACCGATAGTGGGCGCGAGGGTTCCCAAAAACCAGAGCCAGCCCATCAGCAGGTACGGTTGCTGGCGGGTGCGCAGGAGGAACCAGCCGGTCCAGACCAGCAGCAACAGCGCCGCGCCCAGGACCAAGGCCAGCGGCAGGTCAAAGGCATACGGATAAAAACAAGCCAGCCCCGTCGGCCAGAACGTGGTGCGCAGATAATCCAGATAGCCGACCAAGGCGGTGGCCAGCCGGTCGTGGAGCGGCAAGCCATTGACGGGGGCCAAAACGCCGCCGGCTTTTTGCGCAAGAATGGTGATGACCCCGATTGCCAAGGCCAGGATGAAGAACGGAATTTTCTCGACCAGCAAGGAAACGGATCGTCTGACCAAGGTCTTGGCAGCGAACTCTCCCGGCGGATTACCGTCCGCCACGGGCTGGGGCGTGAACCGGTTCAAGGGCCAGAAATCCAGCAAAAGGAGGACGCAGGGCAAGGTCACCACCATGGGTTTGGACATCAGTCCCAGGCCAAACAACCCCAGCACCAACAGATAGGCGGCCAGGCCCGGTTTTCGCGCATAGCGCGTGTACGCGAGCAATGCCAGCATCCAAAAAAAAGTGCTTAAAACATCCTTGCGCTCGCATATCCAGGCCACGGATTCCACGTGGAGCGGATGCCACGCGAAGAACGCCGCCACAAACGCGCTGCGCCAGGTGGCCCGCGTGAGATTGTCCAGCCACAGAAACAACAGCACGGTGTTGGCAAGGTGAAACAGCAGGTTGGTCAGGTGATGGCCGCCGGGATTCAGCCCGTACAACTGGCAATCGAGCATGTGCGAGCACCACGTGAGCGGCTGCCAGTTTTCCGTGACGACGCTGTGAAAAGCCCAGACGATCCCCGACCAGGTCAACCCGGTTTTCACGTGGTCGTTCTCCGTGACGAACCGGGGATCATCGATGTTGATAAAGCCGTGATGCGTCACCGGCCAGTAGAGCAACAACGTACCCAGAACCAAGGCCAGGCAGATGACCGCCCGCTTTCGGTTGGGATTGAGCGCAAAAGGTATCGCCATGGTGTCAGTCAATACACGAAGACCGCGCCATTATCCACGGAGCCGGGCCGTACAACAGCACGAAAACATAATTTTGATGACACGTCCTAGCGCCGCACGCGGGCGCTGCCGCCGCGGACGAGGGCGGCCACCTCCTGCAGGCTGGCCATGGACGTGTCCCCGGGCGTGGTCATGGCCAGGGCCCCGTGCGCTGCCCCGTAGTCCACCGCTTGTTGCGGATCGTTGAACTGGAGAAAACCATAGATTAAGCCGCTGGCAAAACTGTCGCCGCCACCCACGCGATCGAGTATCTCCACCCCCCGCCGATGCGGTGCTTCGTAAAAGCGGCCGCCCGCCCAACCGATGGCGCCCCAATCGTTCCGGGACGCTGAATGGACCGTACGCAAGGTGGTGGCCGCCACTTGAAAATTCGGAAACGTCTTGACCGCCTGCCGGATCATTTGTTTATAGGCGGCCACCTCAAGCTTGGCCAGATTGCGGTCGGCGCCGGCCACCGGGAGTCCCAGGCACGCCGTGAAATCCTCCTCGTTGCCGATCATCACATCCACGTGCCGGGCGATTTGCCGGTTCACTTCCTGCGCGCGTTTCAGGCCGCCGCTGGCTTGCCAGAGCGACGGCCGGTAATTCAAATCGTAGCTGACGATGGTGCCGTGTTTTTTGGCGGCTTGCACCGCGGCCAGCACCACCGCGGGCGTGGTCTCGCTCAACGCCGCGAAAATGCCGCCCGTGTGAAACCAGCGCACGCCGAGTTGCCCAAAGATCCGGTCCCAATCGAAATCCCCGGCCTGGAGCTGGCTGGCCGCCGTGCCGCCCCGATCCGAAACGCCCAACGCGCCGCGCAGGCCGAAGCCCCGCTCGGTGAAATTCAGCCCGTTGCGCGTCACCCGGCCTACGCCGTCGAAAGGCCGCCAGCGGATGAACTCCGTGCTGACGCCGCCTTGCAGGATACAGTCTTCCAGCAGCCGGCCGATTTCGTTGTCCGCCAGCGCCGTGGCCACGGCCGTGCGCAGTCCGAAGCACCGCCGCAAGCCGCGCGCCACATTGTATTCGCCGCCGCCCTCCCACACTTGAAACTGCCGCGCCGAGCGGATGCGCCCTTCGCCGGGGTCCAGGCGCAGCATGATTTCGCCGAGCGACAACTCGTCCAAGGCGCAGGAGCCGGCCGGTTTGAGGGCGAGCGTTGGCATCTAATGGCCGGCCTTGGGTCCGGCTGCTTGCGCCAACGCCAAGGCTTCGCGCGTGAGGCGATCGACCGCTGCCCAATCGCGGGCAGCAATGAGCTTCTTGTCCACGAACCACGAGCCGCCAATGGCCACCACGCTTTTCAATGCCAGATAATCCTTGAGATTGTGGACGTTGACACCGCCGGTGGGGATGAACTGCACGCCCGTATGGCTGTAAGGGCCTTCCAGCGCTTTGAGCATATTGACGCCGCCCGCCTGTTCCGCGGGGAAAAACTTTAGAAATCTGCACTTCAGATCCAACGCGATTTCCACTTCCGAGGGCGTGGCGATACCGGGAATAAAATCCAGGCCGGCTTGGGCGGCGGCTTCCAGGGTCCGTTCGTTCAGACCCGGCGCCACGCCGAAGTGCGCCCCGGCATCGGCCGCCCGGCGAACGTTGATGGCTGACAACAGGGTGCCGGCCCCCACGAGCATGTTGGGCCGCTGCGTGGCAATTTTTGAAACCGCTTCCACCCCCGCCGCCGTGCGAAACGTAATCTCCATCACCGGCAATCCAGCCGCCAGCAAAACGTCCGCCAGCTCCACCGCCGCGCCCGCATCTTCAATCACCACCACTGGCACCAGCCGGGCCGACCGAATCTGCTGGATGGTGGTGGCTTTCATAGTCAGCGGGCCAGCCAGCCGCCGTCCACGGCGATCGTGTAACCGGTCACGTAATCCGAGGCGGCCGAGGCCAAAAAAACCAGCGCGCCCTGCAAATCCTCCGGTTCGCCCCAGCGCCCCGCCGGAATGCGGTTCACAATCTCCGTGCTGCGCGCCGAATCCGACCGCAACGGCGCCGTGTTGTCGGTGGCCATGTAGCCGGGCGCGAGGGCATTGACATTGATGTGCTGCGGCGCGAGTTCATTCGCCATCAGCTTCGTCAACCCCACCACCGCGCTCTTGCTGGCGGTGTACGACGGCACCCGGATGCCGCCTTGAAATGAAAGCATCGAGGCGATGTTGATAATCTTGCCGCCCCGTCCCTGCTGAACCATCTGCCGGGCGGCGGCCTGGCTCAGAAAAAACACCATGTCCTGATTGACCTTGATCACATCATCCCAGTCCTGTTCGGTGAATTTCAGCAGCGGGGCACGGCGGATGATGCCCGCGTTGTTCACGAGAATATCGATGCCGCCGAGGTTTTGCACCACGGCGTCCACCACCTTCTGGGCGCTGGCGCGTTCCTTCAGGTCGGCCTGGATCTGGCAAACCCGGCGGCCCAGCGCCCGGATGCCCGCCGCGGTTTCATCGGTGGAAGTGATTCCCACCACGGCCACGTCCGCGCCGGCTTCCGCCAGGCCGATGGCTGCCGCCCGGCCCAAGCCGCGCCCGGCGCCGGTCACCACCGCCACCTTTCCATCCAACCTGAATTTTTCGAGAATCATCGCTAAACTTGCCCGCCGGAGGCCTCGCCGTCTCAGCGCAACTCCGCCAGCGGCGCGAGGTCCATGTCATCAAAGGCCTGGTTTTCACCGCCCATGCCCCAGCAAAACGTGTACGCTCCCGTGCCGCAGCCACTGTGAATGCTCCAGCTCGGGGAAATGACCACCTGCCGGTCGGCGACCACCAGATGGCGGGTTTCCTGCGGCTGGCCCATGAAGTGCATGACCCGCCGTTGGGCGCCGAGATCAAAATAGAGATAGATTTCCGAACGCCGGGTATGCGTGTGCGGCGGCATCGTGTTCCAAACCGAACCTTCGTGCAGCCGTGTGAAGCCCATGACCAACTGGCAGCTCTTGAGGCCGCCGGCATGGATGTACTTGTGCAGGGTCCGCCGGTTGGCTTCCGCCACGGTCCCCAACTCCACCGCCGTGGCGTCCTTCAATTGCGCCAGGGCCGTGGGATACGGCGCGTGCGCCGGATAACTCAACAGATAAAAAGCCGCCGGCGCTGCCGCGGAGAGGCTGGCAAACGAGACGTCCCGGGAGCCGCGCCCCACATAGAGGCAATCCAGTTTCGCCAGCGGATATTCCCTGCCGGCCACCGTTACGATCCCGTCCCCGCCAATGTTCAGGATGCCCAGCTCGCGGCGCTCGCAAAAATACGCCGCGCGCAGCTCGGTACCCGCCGTCAGGGTGAGGGTTGACCCTGTGGGCACCGCCGAGCCGATCACGGCCCGGTCGGTATCGGTATAAACCAGGTCCAACTCGCCCCGCTGGAACAGCGAGTCCACCAGGAAGGCGGCCCGCAACGCCTGCGTATCCAGGGCCGGATAGGCCCCGGGCGCAGGCGAGTAGCGGGTTGGCATGGAATTCGAATTCACCAGAATTTAATGTAGAACAAGATGACGCAGGCCACGACAATCAGGCTCAACACCACATCCATCGTACCCCAACTGGCGCGGGTGGCGGCCTTCTCCGCCGCGGTGGCGCCGTACCAAGTGAACTTGATGGTCTTCGGGTCCGGAGCCTTGGTCATCAGGCTGATCACCACCATCAATATGGCGGTACCAACGAACAACATTTCACAATAATAGAGCCAGTGAATATTCTGCTGGAATGAATAAATCACCCCCCATTGTTCGTGGAGCTGGCTCTTAAGCGCAGGCAAAGCCGCATCCACCACGGTCTTCTTTTCGTTATACTGATCGGGAGTGATAGTGGTGCCGGCCAGAGTTTGTTGAAGACATTGGATTTTTATCGCCAATTGTTCCTTAACCAATGGGACCGCCGACGCCATCTGACTGGTGGCATCCTGTATTTGATCCTTGAGCTGCTGAATTCTCTCACCCGTCGCAGCCGCCGACCCTTTCACCAAATCACTCAACATTCCCAGATTCGAATCAGTAATGTCCTTCAAGGTATTGATTGGACGAGCGATGATAAGGTCGGCCGCGAGGCGGGCAAAACCGCCGAGCATGCCAATCACGAACGACCACAAGGCGGCCGGGGCGGTGGCTCGTTTCCAAAACACGCCTACTCCGAACAACACCGCGATGGCGGGGGAGAGATACCCCTGCACGTTCTGGAGATAAAGATAGAGATTCGTGTGCAGGCTCTTGATCACCACCACCCAGCAGATGCCGATGAAGACGATGGCCGCCGTGGCAATACGGCCCACGATCACCTCGGTTTTGCCGGAGGAATTGGGGTGCCATTCGCGGTAGAAATCCATCGTGAACAGTGTCGCCGCGGCGTTGAATTTGGAACCCAGCGACGCCATCAGCGCCACGATCATGCCGCAAGCCACCATGCCCCGGAGACCGTGCGGCAGGATCTGCGCCACGAGGGAGGTATAGGCCGCATCACCGCTGGAAGCGGTGCTGAAGCCAGAGGACGGCACCTTGGTCAGAGCAAAGGCAATCATGCCGGGCACGAGGAAAATGAACACCGGAGTCAGTTTGAAAAAACCGGCCAAAATGGTACCGCGGCGGGATTCCTGCTGGTTCTTGCCGGCCAGCACACGCTGGACAATGTACTGGTCCGTACACCAATACCAGAAACCGATGATCGCCGAACCGGGCAGGATCGCCAGCCAAGGCCAGTCCGGATCGTTGAGCGAGCGGACCAGGTGGATGTTTGTACCGACGGTGGTCAGGGTCGTGTGCCATCCGTCGATGAGACTGCCATGGCCCAGGACGCGAAGCCCCATGTACAGGATGCAGACCGAGCCAAAAATGAGCACCGGCGCCTGCAATACGGCGGTGTACATGATCACACGCATGCCGCCGAATACCGTGTACAGGCCGGTGGTGAAGGCCAGGCCCAAGGCGATGGCCCAAAACACGTCAATTTGATGCCCAAAAACATTGATGTGATCCACGTTGAGCAGGGTACGAATGACGACATCGCCAGCGTAAATAGTGGCGGCGATTTTCGTCAGCACCAGGCTCGCCATCGTCAGCAGGCTCAAGACATTTCGCGAGCCGCGGCTGAAGCGTAATTCGAGGAACTCGGGCATGGTGAACACCTTCATGCGGTCGTAGAGCGGCACAAAGGCCCAACCCAAAATGAGTATCCAATAGGCGTGCATTTCCCAGTGAGCCATTGCCATGCCGGTGACGAAACCCGCGCCGGCGAGACCGACCAGGTGCTCGGAGCCGATGTTCGAGGAGAAGATCGAGGAGCCGATTTGGAGCCAGTTCGCGTCGCGCCCGGATAGGAAGTAATCCTTGCCGGATTCATTCTTCTTGCGCATGGAAAACCACACCGTGGCCAGCATGCCAAAGATGAAAACGAGGATCACAGCCAGGTCCAAACCGTTGAAGACGGTGCCGTTTAATCCCGTGACCGGCGCGGTAACGGCAGCGGCGGCTGCGGCCGCGTTGTTGGTTATTTCGTTCATAGTTGCTTGTGAGGTTGTGAGAGAGGGTTGTACGAAGAGTTGCTAAGGTTGAGGTTTGCCGGTCTATTTCTGCCCGTAATAGGCGCCTGGGCCATGTTTCCGCAAAAAGTGTTTGTCCAGCAGCACCGGCTGCATGGGCTTGAGCCGGGGATTGATGCGCAGGGTCTCGCTGTTGAGCCGCGCAATGAATTCGAGCACGCTGGCATTATGGACCGCGTCGTGTGCGTCCTTGCCCCACGTGAACGGCCCGTGGCTGGCCACCAAGACGGCCGGATGCTGGAGCGGATCAAATTTCAATTGCTTGAATGTCTCCACGATCACCTCGCCGGTGTTGGCCTCGTATTGATGCTTGATTTCCGCGGCGGTCATTTTGCGCGTGCAGGGGACCTCGCCGTACCAGTAATCGGCCTGCGTGGTGCCGTAGGCCGTCAAGGGCTGGCCCGCCTGCGCCCAAGCAGTGGCGAACAGGCTGTGCGTGTGCACCACGCCGCCCAAACCGGCAAACGCGCGATACAGCACCAGATGCGTCGGGGTGTCGGAACTCGGCTTCAGTTTGCCCTCCACCACCTTGCCGTCGGCCAGCGCCACGACCACCATGTGTCGGGGCTTCATGTCCGTGTAGGGCACCCCGCTGGGCTTGATGACCATCAGGCCGCGTTCACGATCCACGGCGCTGGCGTTCCCCCAGGTCTGGATGACCAGCCCCTCGGCCACCAGATCCAGGTTGGCCTGGCAGACTTCCGCTTTCAATGATTCGAGCATAAACAGTTTGCTTGTGAAATGGCCACGGGAGTTGACGGCATGTTCTGCCGCCCGCCCCCGGGAGTCAACTCAACTCCGCGTGCGCCCGCGAATTTCCAGGAGTTGCTTCATGACGCCGTACAAATTCCCGTTCCAATCCCGGGTGCCGAACGCATCGTGCAATTGCTTGTAGAGCGCGTAGAGTTCCTGGTAGGTGGCATGGGCCTTGGCGTTGGGCCGGTAAACCTTCGGTTTCAAACCGGTCATCTTCTTTTGCGCCACCGCGAAGCTGGGGTGCGCGCCCGCCACCACCGCCGCCGCCACCGCCGAACCCAGCGCACAAGTCTGCGCCGAGCGGCTCACCTTCATCGGCCGGCCGGTCACGTCCGCGTAAATCTGCATGGTGATCGCGCTCTTTTCCGCGATGCCGCCGCAATTGACCACCTGTGAGATCTTCACGCCGTATTCCTCGAACCGGTTGATGATGGTCAACGCGCCAAACGCCGTGGCCTCGATCAAGGCGCGATACACTTCCGCCGGGGTCGTGTACAGTGTCTGGCCGATGAGCAGGCCGGTCAGCCGCTGGTCCACCAGGATGGTGCGGTTGCCGTTGTTCCAGTCCAACGCCAGCAGGCCGCTGGCACCGGGCCGCAGCTTCATGGCTTCCTCATCCAGCACCTTGTGCGATAATTTCTCGCCGTGCGGCTGAATGTAATTGACCCACCAGTTGAAAATATCGCCCACCGCCGACTGGCCGGCTTCGAGGCCGAAATAGCCCGGCAACACGCTGCCGTCCACAATGCCACACAAGCCGGGCACATCCGCCAGCGGCTGGTGGTTCGGCGAAATGGCAATGTCGCAGGTGCTCGTGCCAATGATCTTCACCAGCGTTCCCGGGCCCACGCCGGAACCGACGGCGCCCAGGTGCGCATCAAACGCGCCCACCGCCACCGGAATGCCCGCCTTCAGGCCGGTCCTCCGCGCCCAGGCTTCGGTGAGCCCGCCGACCGATTGGTCCACCGAACGCACGCGCGCTGGCAGGCGGGAACGCAAGGCACCCAGTTGGGGATCCAACTGCGAGAGAAACTCCGCGTCCGGATAGCCGTCCCAGCCCGCGTTCCACATTGCCTTGTGCCCGGCCGCGCAGACGCCGGCCGTAAACTTATCGGGCGCCAGCGTGCCGGTGAGTTCCGCGGGCACGAAATCGGACAACTCGATCCACGAGTGCGCGGCGGCAAACACCGCCGGCGCCACGCGCCGGCAGTGCAGTATTTTGCTAAAGAACCACTCGCTGGAATACGTGCCGCCGCATTTGGCCAGGTACTGCGGGCGAATCCGTTGCGCGAGCGCCGTGATCTCGGCCGCCTCCGCCACGCCCGTATGATCCTTCCAGAGCCAGGCCATGGCCGCGTCGTTCTTGGCGAATTTTTTGCTGAACGCGAGCGGCTGGCCGCTGGCATCCACCGGCAGCGGCGTGCTGCCGGTTGTATCCACCCCGATGCCCACCACTTGGTCGGCGCGAAAGCCCTTCACGGCCTTCTTCGCCGCCGCGAGGGCCTGCTGGATGGTGATTTCCGCGCCGGTCACGTAATCGCCCGGATGTTGCCGCGCCTGATTTGGATCGCGCGTCAGCAACACGCCCTGCGTGCCATGCGCGTAAGTCCACACCGCCGCGGCGATCTCCGCGCCGTTGGCGACGTTGACGATGAGGGCGCGAACCGAGTTCGTGCCGTAGTCCAAACCAATGGTATATTTTGCGCTCATGGTCTCAGCTTCGGGGTGGCGGTCGTTATTTCAGGACACCCAGCCGTTTTTCAGGCCGTAGGCGCAATCGTTCCAAACCAGTTCTTGTTTGAACTGCCGCAGCTTCGTATCAGCATCGATGACGACGACTTCCAAGCCGGCCATTTCGCCGAAATCCTCCAGCATCTCGGTGGTCACCGCCTGGCTGAAACCGGTGTGGTGGGCGCCGCCAGCGTAAATCCAGGCCGCGCAGCCATCGGCAAAGTTGGGACGGCACTGCCAGACGG
>CAYTJG010000032.1:0-33305 GCA_964437865.1 uncultured Bifidobacteriaceae bacterium
CCATACTCATTGCCGGTCACAATGTTGTTTTTGATGACGGACACGTCGCCGTATTCACACTCGATGCCGATACCCTGGTTGTCGGCAATCGTGTTATTAATAATCTGTCCCGCAGAGGTGCTGCCGGACATATATATGGCACCACAGTAGTTGTCGACGAAGAGGTTATTGGCAATAACGGGCGTGGAATAGGAGGCCCAAATCCCAACGCCATAATAATTGCAGCCGCGAGAGGGACAGCCATTGCCTTCAAAGATGTTGTTGCGGATGATGGGGCTGCCAAAGGTAACGCTCACGCCCGTGACATTGGTGGCGATGAGGTTGTCTTCCAACAGGATCGGACTCGATTGCAGGGACACACCCGAATCGTTCCCGTTGTTCGAATTGCCCGAACCGGTGATGGTGAAACCAGCGAACCGGACACTGGTGACGCCGTTGGCCGAGACCACGTTCGTATCATCGGAACCCTGGAGAATGGTGGAAGTCCAGCCGGAGCCAACCACATTCACGCCGCTCTTGAGCACGAGGTTTTCGTAGTAGGTGCCCGGGCCCACGTTCACGGTTTCACCCGGCAAAGCCGCATTGATGGCCGCCTGAATGGACCAACCGGGCGTCACCGTGCCCTCCTGGCCAGAGATCAGCACGCCCATCCCGTTCCGGCGGAAGGTGCTCAGGGGCGGCGAAGTATCCTCGGTCTCAATCACGTCTGAACACCCGCTCCCGGTGTCGTAATAAACGTCAGTCGAAGGCCCGGACGCGATCCCGATGGCAAAACACACTGTGCTTCCCTTGACGATGGAGGCCGCAGGGTAAAACGTGAGTGCTACCTCGTCGTTGACGTTGCCGTCGAGGTAAACGAGTTCCTCGTCATCGCCCAGCAAGGCGCCATTGTAAGCGCCGGCGGTGGCCTCCAGGGTGAGCCAGTAGAAGCCGGCAACGGAGGAGCTGAAGTAAAGTGTGGCCGCATCGGCCGTGATGCCCGGATAATTCGGAACATAAAAGCCGCGCGTGTAGTAGTCCCCGCCGGAGCCGTTGGCGGCACAGTAGACCAAGTCGGCGCCCCGGCTCACGGATGCGAGATTGAGAAGGCCGCAGGCCAGCGCCAGGGCAGCCGGGCAGCCCATAAAATGACTACGAGTTTTAAGTGAGGCGTTCATGGGTGTGACGGGGATTACTTCTTATGATGATGATAATTAGTTGTAAATGTCTTGTCAAGACTTTAGAGGCGGCGTTCATAGGTTCGTGGAGATCATTTTGGGGGGGGCGAAGCGGGGCGCTGGGCCCAAGCGGCGACCTGTACTCCCATACTCCAGGCCGCTCCTACGGAGCGTAAAATCATTTTTGTTTCAATTCTACAAATAGATCGCGCCCACGGCGCTGGGATGGCGATGTTGCAGGTTGTTGCACCCCGGTTGCTGCAGATGTTGCACCTTAGAGCGTTGACCATCAACGATGTAGCGGATGTTGCGGGTTTTTAGAGCATATCATCATTGTACACCTCGAATATCGGCCATCGATCCTTGCTTTTAGCGTTGCTGTCCCGGGGGGCGGTTTCCCTGGGTAGATCCGATTTCACCGGACTAACCCTGCAAGATATATCCCCTTCAGCGATGGGCAGATCTTCGATTCGGACGTCTTGGGAGGGAAACGGCTCAGCCGTCCCGGTGGGACGGATGGCGGGTTTGGGCTCAAACCCGCATTTAAAAATGCGGGCTATTATCGGTGGCCGCTCCGCGGCTTCAGGATGGGCCTTTGGCCTGGGGGAGGAGTGCCCGGGCTCATTTTAGATGTCGCGGCGACATCTAAAATGACGGGAGATGTCGCGGCGACATTTCACCTGGTGCGGGGATCTGTTATATTGGCGGGGTGCGGACAATACCGACGGCGAGCAACCATTCCTGGATCAATGAACCAAATCCAACCACATGGACCGTCTTGACTTTAGCCCCGATTTATGGTTTAAATTGGATGTTAATTCCGGAAAGATCCTTGCGAAAGAGAGGTACTTTTGTGAAAGCGATTCGTCTCAGCAGCAGTGTCGCCAGTATTTGCTTGGCGGGGTGCTTGGTGTGGGGCATGGCGGGCGCCAGTTTGGCGCAGACGTCCTTCAGCAACACGGTCCCCATAGTGACCGTGGACGCCACGGCTCCGTTCGCGGCGGGGCCGGCCAATCCAGGTGTATTCACCGTTTTCCGCGCGGGCAGCACGAACGAGGCGTTGAATGTGTGGTATGAGCTTGGCGGCTCGGCATCCAACGGCGTGGATTACGTCGTGCTTTCCCCGAACTTGGTGGCCATGCCAGCGGGAGTAACTTCAAATACAGTTATCATTTGGCCACTGACGAACAGCGTATCGCCGGTGACCAAGACGGTAATTCTGGCCCTCACGAACTCGCCGCTTGTGCCGCCGGTCGGTTATGAAATCGGTTCGCCAAGTGCCGCGGTGGTCTATTTGCTGAGCAGCAACTCCCCGCCCTGGTTTGCGATTACCAGCCCGCAGTCGGAAGCGGTGTTTTATACGCCAACGAATATTTTCATCACGGCATCGATGGGGTATTCGTATGGTTTTCCGACAAATCTTGAGTTTTTTGCCGGAACCAATGATCTGGGCCGGGGTGTTCTGGAACCGATTGCCGAGCCCGCTTTCCCCTGGAACATCACTTGGAGCTTCGTTTGGAGCAACTCACCGCCCGGCCACTACGCGCTGACCGCCGTGGCCAGCTTCGCCAATTACGCGCCGCTAACCACACCGCCAGTGGATATCACTGTTTTACAAGGACCGGCAACGAATTGGCCGCCAACGGTGCGCATCTTCAACCCGACCAATGGGGAGACCTTTAAGGCACCGGCAAGTGTTGAACTCATGGCCAAGGCAAGTGACCCGGGCGGGACGGTGACCAATGTGGAGTTTTTCGCGGGAACGAATGACCTGGGGCCGGGCGCACTCCTGGTTCTCGATCCGCCAGGAGTCAACGGGGTCGTGGGACCGATTTATTTCCTGAACTGGCCGAACGTAGCGGCGGGAACCTATTCCTTGACGGCCGTCGCCACGGATAATAATGGCGCATCCGCCGTCTCAGTCCCGGTGAATATTACGGTTTTGGGAATCGTGACAAATTTCCCGCCGACGGTGCGCATCGTCAACCCGACCAATGGGGAGACCTTCACGGCGCCAGCTAGCATCGACCTCACGGCTTTGACCAGCAATTTTGGTTA
Organism: uncultured Bifidobacteriaceae bacterium; assembly: GCA_964437865.1. Lineage (GTDB taxonomy): Bacteria > Verrucomicrobiota > Verrucomicrobiia > Limisphaerales > UBA11358 > UBA11358. The sequence continues at coordinate 3,216 of CAYTJG010000032.1, forward strand.
TGTGCCGGTGACCAACGTGGAGTTTTTCGCCGGCTCAAATGATTTGGGGCCTGGCTTCGTATCGGCTGCGGTTCCGCCATTTACGCTGATTTATTCTTTAAACTGGTCAAATGCGGCGCCTGGGACCTATGCCTTGACCGCCGTGGCGACGGATAATCACGGTGGCTCCGCCATATCGACGGCGGTGAATATTACGGTTTTTGGGGCAGTAACCAATATTTCGCCGACGGTGAACATCACCAGCCCAACCAACGGGGAGACTTTCACGGCGCCTCTGAGCATCGACCTCACGGCCGTGGCGAGCGATTTTGGTTACGAGGCGGTGACCAACGTGGAGTTTTTCGCCGGAACGAATGATTTGGGGCCTGGTTCCGTATCGGCTCTGGTTCCGCCATTTACTTGGATTTATTCTCTGAACTGGTCAAATGCGGCGCCTGGGACCTATGCCTTGACCGCCGTGGCGACGGATAACCATGGTGGTTCCGCCAGATCGACGGTGGTAAAGATCACGGTTTTTGGGACAGTAACCAATGTTCCGCCCGTCGTACGAATCACGAGCCCACCCAATGGCGCGGTCTTCCGGCAGCCGGTCAATCTGTCGGTTTTTGCCTATGCGGCTTGTCTCTACGGGAGCGTGACGTCGGTCGAGTTTTTCGCTGATGGGGCCAGCCTCGGGTTTGGCCAGCGAATAACGGCGAGGCCGCAAATATTGCCGGACCCCGGTCAGCCGCCCGTCAGCATTTTTGAGCCGACGAACTATTGGGAACTGACTTGGAGCAACGCTCCGGCCGGAACGAACATTGCCTTGACCGCCAAAGCCACCGACAATGGCGGCGCGTCCACCGTGTCGCAGGCGGTATTGGTGGACATCCTTTCGCCATTACTCCCGCCAACGAACCGTCCGCCGGTGGTGGCCATCGTGGCGACCGATCCCGTGGCCATCGCGGGCACGAATTGTTGGCCTTGGCCTGGCCTGACTAATTCCGTGCCCGGCTGGGGCGATTGGGTCGCGCCCGGGGTGGTCTTCCGATGGATTACCAACTGTGGCCCGAAAAACGCCACTTTCACGGTCCTTCGCTGTGGAGCCACCAACGACGACTTGGAGGTGACGTACGCCATCGACGGGACGGCCAGCAATGGAGTGGATTATGTGACACTGCCCGGGGTGGTCCTGGTGCCGGCAGGGGACTCGACCGCTACGATTTCGGTGGCGCCGATCGATGACGGTCCGCCCGATATTAATAAGACGGTAGTGCTTCGGTTGACTCCGGGAACGAACTATGTGGTTGGGCGCCCAGCGGCGGCGGCGGCGGTCATTTGGGACAGCCATTGGCCGCGAGCGACGACTGGCTTGGCGCCCGGGAATTTTTTCCAGCTCAGCGCCACCGGTCCGAATGGAGCCTGGTTCCATGTGGATTATTCGATCGATCTGCGCAATTGGACGCCAGTTTGTACCAACCAAGTTGTCAACGGCCAGGTGGTTTTTGTTGATCCCGATTCAGCGAGCCAGCCCGTACGGTTCTACCGGGCAGTACCCATTGCCGGGCCACTTGGGCAATGATAATTGCCTGGCCGAAGGTTGGTGCGTATGGATGCGTGCGCACCGTGCGAAGCGTGCATGCGATTCCACCGTTTGAGTGAGGCTTTCACGTCGCTAATTACCGCAACCATCACCTCGGCCACCCGGCTTACCGGCTTGCGGTGATCCGGTAGTAGGCGCTTTGGTTGGCACCAATGACATCCGCATAGGTCGAGTTGACGGAGGTGGGAGGCGGGTTGGCGAATATGGTCAAGGCTGGGGCTGGCGGCCACCATTGGCGGCGCTTCAAAAGACCACGAAATGAACTTGCGGAATTGCGGCGGCAGGGGAAAATCCCCGTCAGTCTCACGCGGGGCGTGGGCAAAAAACCAAATGAGCTACCCCGGTTCAATCATGAAAACCTGCCTTCGCCTGCTGTGGGTGATCGCCGCGCTGCGGTGCGCCACCCTGTTCGGCTACGCCGGCGAAGTCGCGGCCATCCAGTGTCTCAAATCGAGCAGCTTCTTTTCGCCGCCGGATTCGCCGGACCATTTAAAATACGCGCCGGACCGCGAGGCGGACATGCTGCACCTGGTGCTGGATGTGACGCCGGATTTCACGAACCGCACCATCGCCGGCACCACCACGATCACCTTCAAGCCGCTGGTGAAACCGCTGGCGGAATTGAGTCTCGATGCCGTGGACCTGAGCGTGAGTAAAGTGGAAGCAAGCGAACCGATTGCGGGCTACCAGGTGACGGGTGAGAAGCTGGTGGTGACCTTTGCGCAGCCGATGGCGCCTGACCGGGAGGCGTGGGTGAAGGTCACCCACAGCGCCGAGCCGACGGAGGGCATCTATTTTCGCACGCCGGAAATGGGCTACAAGGACGGGGACACGCATCTGTTTTCGCAGGGCGAAGAACTGGAGGCGCGGCATTGGTTTCCTTGTTTCGATGCGCCGAATGACAAATTCACCTCCGAAGTCACCTGCCATGTGCCAACCGGCATGACCGTGATTTCCAACGGGCGGTTGGTGTCCGAAACGGAAGATTCGGCCACGGGGCTCAAGGCGGTGCATTGGTCGCAGGAGACGCCGCACAGCAGCTACCTCATCACTTTGGTGGCCGGTTATTTCAAGAAGCTGGAGGACCGGCATGGCGACACCCCGCTCGGTTTTTACACCCTGCCCTCGGAATCCCCGGAGGCGGAGAATTCCTTTCGCGACACGAAGGACATCATGGAGTTTTATGAGCAGGAAATCGGCGTGCACTATCCGTGGGCGAAATATGACCAGGTGTGCGTGAACGATTTTGTGGCGGGCGGCATGGAAAACACCAGCGCCACCACCCTGACGGACAGCACGCTGTTCACCGGCGCCACCGAGAATCTCCACGATAGCGAGGAGTTGGTGGCGCATGAGATGGCGCACCAATGGTTTGGCGATCTGGTGACCTGCGAGGACTGGAGCCAGATCTGGCTCAACGAAGGCTTCGCCACGTACTACGCCTCGCTTTACCACGGCCACAAGAACGGCCAGGACGCCATGCTGTACGAGTTTTATGGGCGCACCCGGCAGATCACGGGAATCATGGACGACGTCAATTCCATCGTGCGCCGCAACTACGACAATACCTCGGAGATGTTCGGCTATCTCTCGTATCCCAAGGGCAGCTGGGTCTTGCGCATGTTGCGCGCGCAACTGGGCGACGATCTCTACCGCCGCTGCATCAAAACGTACCTGGAGCGCCATGATCACGCCAACGTCACCACCGAGGACTTGCGCGCCGTGGTCGAGGAGCTTTCCGGCAATACCTATGACCAGTTCTTCGATCAATGGTTGTATCACGCGCATCATCCCGAGTTGGACGTGCACTATAGTTGGGATGAGAAAACCAAGCTGGCCAAGCTATCGATCCGGCAAACACAGAAGGTCAGTGACAGCGTTTTGCTGTTCAATTTTCCGTGGACGATCCGTTTCAAAGGCCCCTTCGGCACGGCGGACCGCGCGATCCGGGTGAAGCAGAAGGAGGAGGATTTTTATTTCCCGCTGGCGTCCGCGCCGGAGATTGTGCGGCTGGATCCGGGCTACACGCTGCTGGCCAAGGTGAATTTTGAGCCGCCCACGGCCATGGTCAAGGCCGAGCTGGCGGATGCCACCGACGTGATCGGCCGGCTGCTGGCGATTGAGCGGTACGCGGGCCAGCAAAACGAGGACGCCGTGGCCGAGCTGAAACAGGCGTTGAACCGCGATGCCTTTTTCGGGGTTCGCTTGGAATCCGCCCGGGCCTTGCGCGCGATTCATTCGGAACCCGCGCTGGCCGCGCTGCTGGCCTCCACCAACCAGCCGGACGCCCGCGTGCGCGAGCAGGTCTATGCCGCCATCGCGGGTTTCTACGATCCCCAGGCGCAGGCCGCCGAAATGGCGATGCTCGCGCAGGAACGCAACCCCGATATCCAAAGCATCGCGATCCGCGAACTGGGCACGTATCCCCAGATGGACCACGCCGTGCTGACGCAGTATTTGAATTCCACCTCGTATCACAACGAGCTGGCGGAGGCGGCGATGGCGGCCATTCGCGCCCAGGACGATCCTGCGTGGGTTGAACCGCTCCGGCAAAATCTCCGGCAGCGCGAGGCTGACTATCCCAGCCGTGGTTTTGCGCGCGGGCTGAACACGGTGGCCTACCTCGCGCGCGACGAGTCGGATCGGAGCGGGGTGGAGGAGTTCCTCCTGGGCTATACCAACAGCAAAAAGGAGCCCGTCCGGCTCGGCGCCATCGAGGCGCTCGGCGTGCTGGGCGATCCGCGCGCCTCGGCGGCCCTGGAAAAATTTGCGCTGGCGGATCGGAGTGTGCGGGAGCAATCCGCCGCCGCGAGCGCGCTGGAAGCCATCGAGAACTTCCATCGGCCGGTCGAGGGTTTGGGCAGCCTGCGCAAGGACTTTCTGGATTTGCAGAAGGAAAACCGCCAATTGCGCAAGGACTTCAACGCCCTGCAAAAGCAATTTGACGCCCTGGACCAGAAGCGGGACGCCGGCAAGAAAACGCCGCGGCCGGCCAAAGCACCGAAATCAAAATCCGATTCCTGATCCAGCCCGGGCGGCCCCGCCGCCGGGCACCACCAAGTTCCTTTGAAGCCTGCAAAATCCAGTATTGCCACGCCCACCTGGCCCTGGCTGGCCTTGTTCCTCGTCCTGGCCACCGTGGCGTCCTATTGGCCGGTCTTTTCGGCCGGCTTCATTTGGGATGACGACGCCTATGTGACGGAGAACACGATGCTCTCCGCGCCGGACGGCTTTTCCCGGATTTGGTTTTCGGCGCATTTTCAGTCGCAATATTTCCCGTTGGTGTACACCACCCTGAGGTGCGAATACGGCTTATGGGGCCTGAATCCGCTCGGTTATCATGTGGTGAACGTGGCGCTGCACATCGTCAACGCCTTGTTGGTGTGGGGGCTGCTGCGGCGGTTGGCGGTGCCGGGCGCCTGGCTGGCCGCCGCAGTCTTCGCGCTGCATCCGGTGCAGGTGGAGACGGTGGCGTGGGTCACGGAACTCAAGAACACCGAGTCCACGCTCTTCTATTTGCTGGCCGTGTTTGCCTGGCTGAGATTTTGCGGCGGGCAGGGGCCCTGGTTTTATCTGCTGGCGCTGGCTCTGTACATGCTGGCGTTGTTCGCCAAGACCACCGCCTGTACACTGCCGGCCACGCTGTTGCTGGTGTTGTGGATCCGCAAAGAACCCATCGGCTGGCGTCGGGTGGCGCAAACGGTGCCGTTTCTCTGCCTCGGCTTCGGCATGGGCCTGCTATCCGTCTGGTGGGAGAACCATCTGGGAAACTACGCGCCGAAATTCCACCTGCTGGGCGGGCCGCTGGACCGGCTCCTGATTGCCACCCACGCCCTATGGTTTTATGCGGGCAAGCTCTTCTGGCCGGTGCCGCTGACCTTCAGCTACCCCCATTGGACCATTGACGCTGCCCACCTCGGGCAGTACGTCTGGCTCCTCGGCTGCCTGGGCGTCACCGCCACGCTTTGGTGGTTCCGCCGCACTTGGGACCGGAAGGTGACCGCGGCGCTGTTCTTTTTTGGCGCGGCGCTGTCGCCCATGATCGGTTTCGTCCCGCTCTACACGTTTTATTATTCCTACGTGGCGGACCATTACCAGTACCTGGCCTGCCTCGGGATCATCGCGCTGGTGGCGGGATTGGTGACGATTTACGGGCCCCGGCTGCCCGGCTTTGGCAAACTCAAGGTGCCGCTGGCCGTGGCGCTGCTGGCGGTCCTGGGTGTTCTCACCTGGCGCCAATGCGGGATCTATCGGAACCTCGAAACGCTCTGGACCGATACGCTGGCCAAGAATCCGCAGAGCTGGATGGCGCACGTCAATTTGGGGCGGCTGCTCGCGCAGCGGGGCGAGTTTGGCCCGGCCGAGACCCATTATTTGGAGGCCATTGCCATTAACGCCGACGACGAATCCATCTATTACAACTACGCCAATCTGCTCGCGCGGAGCGGTCGGCTGGAAGCCGCGGTGGCGGAATACCGCCAGGTCCTCACCTTGGCGCCCGCGAAGGCCGAGGCATACAACAATCTGGGTGTGATTCTTAACAAACTGCACCGCCCGGATGAGGCCGTGGCCGCCTACGAGCACGCCCTTGCCTGCCAGCCCGATTATGGCGACGCCTATTACAACCTGGGCAATGCCCTCTCGGCGCAGCATCGGCTGGAGGACGCCCGGGCCGCCTATCAACGGGCGGTACGCCTCAACCCGGAATCCGAAGTCTACCGAAAACGGTTGCAGGCCCTGACGATACCGGCAAACTCGGAGCCATGAAATACTTCAAGGCCATTGCCGCCATGTCGCTCAACCGCGTGATTGGCGCGGGGAACCAGATTCCCTGGCATTTGCCGGAGGATTTCAAGTGGTTCAAGCGGCTCACCACCGGCCATGTCGTCATCATGGGGCGCAAGACGTTCGAGAGCCTGGGCAAGCCGCTGCCCAACCGCATCAACATTGTCCTGAGCCGCCATCCGGGCCGCTTGCAGCGTGAATTTCCACAGGTCTTCGGCGAGGCTTGGGTGGCCCGCGGCAAGACCCATATCCCGGACCGGCCGCACCAGTTCGAACTGCCCAAGCTCGGCGGCGCCGCCACGGTGGATCTGCGTATCGTCAAGGACGTGCTGAAGCTGGACCCAGCCAGTTCGCCGCTGGAATTCTTCATTGCGGGTGGCGCGCAAGTCTATGAGCAATGCCTGCCGTTCTGTTCCGATCTCTATCTGACCGTGGTCAAACGCGAGGTGGCGGGCGACGCCTTCTTCCCGGCGTTCGAGGACAAGTTTGACCTGACAGAGACCCTGCGTGACGAGGCCGAGTTCAAGGTCTTGCACTATCAGCATCGCTCGCTGTTTTCATTGGCGAGTGGATGAAGCGAAATTAATTTGGCTGGTGAAGTTGTTTCGGCGTCTTTGGAAATACAAACAGCGGAATGGCGTGGACGACGTTGGCAAATCTACGGCGCACCAAGTATGAGGGAAGCGCCGGCTTGTCGGGCCAGGTCCGCCACCGTCCGCCATTGCGCGGCATCATGGGCGGCAAAGATCCACAGATATGGCGTGCCGTCTGCGGCCCAGCGAGCACCCGGCGGCAGGGTCTGTTCCACCAGAAAGCGCGCGTCGGGATGAAAATCGGCGGCTACGCCTTTCCAATAATTCACCAACCAGCCGCCACTCGGGTCCATTGCGCCAAAGCAGCCGCCCCGCTTGGCATCGGTCCAGAATTGTGCGGCGCGATAATAGTCGGGCACGCCCGCACCACCGGCCACCTCATCCGCGGCCGCGCCGCGAATGGCCGGACGGCAGAACCAATAGACCTCGGCCAGTTTCCAATTTCGCGTCCCGGTATTCTCCGCCCACAAGGGCCGGGCCAGCACCAGGCCGCCATGCTTGAAAACCGCCAACCGCACCGCAGCGTGGAAGCTGTTCTCCGAACCGGTCTCGCCGTAGCCCACCACGGCTTCGATCAGCCACGCGTCGGGCTGCTCCTGAAGTCGGAGCGATACCGTACGATCACACTCCGTCCATTGCTCGCGCCCCGCCAACTGTTGATGGATGCCAAACGTGAGCCGGCCCAGAGCCAGATCACCAGCCTGGATGTGATCGAATAGACTTCCATCCTGCAGACTCCCGGACCAGGTGACGCCTTCGGTGGTGAGATCCAGGCGGTTGGGCTTCGTCCAAGCGTTGCCGGGCGGCGGGAGTTTTTCGGTGGCGCCCGGAGCGAGTTGATGGAGCCACGCGGCGACGGGCTGTGCGGCTTCGATCACGACCGGCGCATCAGCCAGTGTGCTGGCGGAAGCATTGGCCACTTCCAGCGGTCCAGGCCGGGGGCCGCTGACGGCGCGTTGTTTGCTGCCATCCCAATTTTGCAGTTCCACGCAGGCGATGGTTTGGGCCGGCAACGACAAACGCTGCTTTTTTCCGGCCGCGAGGGAGATTTCTTCGATGCGGCTTTGGCCAGCGGCGGAAATTCTCACCAGTCCGTGAGCGGGGATGGCATTGGTGTTGACGACTTCGACGGTATTTCCCCCGAGGTTTAATGCGAGTTCACCGGAAACGGCGCTCCGGGCGTGGCGGGTGGCGGCGGAGCGGTTCACTTCGGTCGCGGCTTGGACGAGAACTTCGTAGGTTTCGTCCTTTTCATTGACGAGACCATAATTGCTGTCCTCCGGGAAGCTGGTGCTGATTCCCAGCGCCGGTTCATCCGCCCACATGAAGTAGTGGTAGCCGATCAAGCAGGGCAGGTCGGCCATGGCATTGACGAAGATGCGGTAGCAGGCGGCTTTTTGCGCCTGCGTATCCACTCGCATGCCCGCTCCATGCATGCACGGCAAGCCGCTGTCGAGTGCGGGGAAGCTCCATTCAGTGATGAGGATGGGTTTGCGCGCCACCGCGAAATAGCCGCTTAATTCGCGGGGAACGCGTTCGACGACGCCACCCGTGCCGTCCGGCGACCAGACGTTCTCAAAATCAACCCGCGGATAGGTGTTGAAGGTGAAGACATCGTTATATTTGCCGGCTGCCGCCAGGACCGGCTCCGGCACTCTCCCGGCGAAACGACAGCCCAGCACCAGATGATTGGGATCCGCCTCACGCAGCGCCTTGGCCGCAACGCTGAAATAACGCTCGGCGATGAGCGCGAGAAAGCTGTTTTGCACTTGCGTGAGCGCGGCGGAAGGCTGGGGCACATTCGTGGCGGCGAGGAAGCCGGCTGCATCGGCGTAGTCCGTGGCGAGTTGCTTGTTCACCTCGGCCACCGAGCCGTATTTCTGCAACAGCCATTCCCAAAGCGCCTGTTTGGCCGGCTGCTGCGGGCCGCGTTGAAAAACTTCATCCACCAACTGGCCGTGCTTGCCATACCACTCCAGCTCGTTGTCAATGAATGTGCCAATACACCAGGGATCGTTCTGGCTGTCGCGGAGGGTTTCGCGCGCGGCCAAGCGACAATGGCTTGCCCAGCGGGGGCTGAAGACATCGGGAAAGCCGGTCCAGTCCTTCGGCTCGCATATCCATTCGCGCGGGGCAAAGCTGCTGCCGAGCGAAGCGAACAGAATGTGCGGCAGCCCCCGATGCCGCAAGGACGGGCTGTGTCCGGCGGGAAGCTCGTTAAAGCCCCAGGCCTTGAGTCGCTCGATGGTGTTCGTGGCCCAGGCTTCCTCGCTGCCAAACTTGGCCTCCACATTGCGGTTATAGGGTGCGTAACCCAGCTTTTCACAGAAGTGAGCGTGGTAGTTCACGTGGTCGGTGCCCACGGCGAAGAAGGGCTTGCCTTCGGGATCAACCAACCACCAGCGCCCGTCCACTTCGGCGGTGCGGAAGAAGCCCTCGCCCTTCACCAGCGCGCGGCCGGGGCGGGGGATCCAAGCCGGGATTTGAGGCGTGACCTTGGTTTCCGGCGCCGTTTGCGTGACGGCCGCCGCAGCCTGGCCAAAGCGCGCACTGATTCCCTTGAGGCGGAGGAAAGGGCGGCCCGCGCGGACGGCCCTGACTTCCTTGGTCAGTTCGTAGCTCATCGCCGCCACTTCCTGGTCGCCATCGAGGATTCGTCCGCGAATCGTGGCGGCAGTGAGCTTGATTTCCAGCCGGTAAGTCCGGTTGGTGCGCCAGTCGAAGTCCTCGCCCTTGCCCGGCAACGGCTGGAGGTGCGTGGGGGCGGTGCCCGCCGCCGGCCAATAGCCATCCACGCTTTCCTGCAACTCGGTCCGATGCCGGCGGCCTTGAGCTTCCGGGGTGATCACCAGGTTGAGCGCCCAGTAATTCCGGTCGTCAGCCGCGATACCGATGCCCGCCGTCAGCCAATCCCCCTTGCGCAAATCGAGCACGGTGACATCGCAGGCAAAAGTGAGCTCTGATGCGAAGGGCACCGCCTGCCAGGATGAATTGCCGTCGTCGCCCAGGTAAGCGCCATTGGCGACTTGCCAATCCTCGTTCCCTGGCTCCCAAACCGGGCTGCCATCGCTGCCGGCGGCGTAGGTGGAGAAATCATCCTGCAGATTCTGGGCCAGCGCCGGGGACTGGAGCAAAGCCAAAGCAACTGGAAGCAGGGCCAGCCAGGCCAGACCTCGTTTGCCGGCAAGGTAGTGTGTCATGACGACGAGGCTGGCAAGAGCTGGGCAAACAAACAAGCTGGAAGAGCGCTGCGGCAGCGCGATGGCCCAAGTTGCCGAAATTGAAGGGATGTCCGTTCGCGCCATGAAATGGGGGTCGTTGATCCTCTCTGCTGGTTGGACATTCAGGAAGCGTGGGATTGACAATAGCTGACCGCAGGACTACTCATATGAGTAGTATATGATGGAATTGACTAAACGACAGCGGCAGGTGCTGGATTTTATCCAGTCAGTGCGGCGATCGGCCGAGACGACGCCGACCCTGCGTGAAATTGCGGCGCATTTTGGTTTTAGGAGTTCACGCGCTGCCGCGGATCACCTCGATGCCTTGAAGCGCAAGGGTTTCCTGCAATCTGAGCCCGGCAAGGCGCGGGCGCTACGCGTCACGTCCCCGCTGGCAAAATTACGCGGCTCCATCGTCGACATTCCCCTTTATGGCTCCATCCCGGCAGGCATTCCCCAAGCCCGGGAGCAGGAGGCCGAAGGCTGCATCTCCGTGGATGTCGAGACGGTAGGCTACAAACCGACGAGAAACGCCTTTGCCCTCCGCGTAACGGGTGATTCGATGGTCGGCCGGTATATTCTGGATGGCGATTTTGTCGTTTTGGAACATGGCCCCGAACCGCGCAACGGCCAGGTGGTCGCCGCGCTCATTGACGGGGCCAGCACGCTCAAGACGTTCGTAGTCAAAGGTGGCAAGCCGTATCTGAAGGCGGAGAACCCGAAATATCCGGACCTCATCCCGGCTCAGGAGCTGATGATTCAGGGCGTGCTCAAGGCGTTAATCCGCCGGGCCAAAGAGTAGCGCCCTTGGACAGCGGTTGTCCCACCCGTTCTGATAGGAGTTGTGCCATGCGGACGATTGTCCATCTGGATGCCGATGCGTTCTTCGCTTCGGTCGAGCAGGCCGCGGATGTGCGGCTGCGTGGCAAAGCCATAGCCGTGGGCGGCGAGAGCCGGGGCATCATTGCCTCGGCTTCCTATGAAGCCCGTAAATTCGGCGTTTATACGCCCATGCCCACGGTGCGGGCGCGGAAACTCTGTCCCCAGCTCATCGTGCTGCCGGGCGACTACGAACGCTACGAGCAATTTTCCAACTGGATGTTCGGGTACGCCTACGATTTCACGCCGGACGTGGAACGGACTTCGATTGATGAGGGATACTTCGACATCACGGCCAACCGCAGCCAGCCATCCATCGAGATCGCCCGGACGATCAGTCAGGCCATCCGGCAGTCCTTGAAGATCAACGTCAGCGAAGGCTTGGCCTCGAACAAGCTGGTGAGTCAGATCGCGTCCAAGCTCAATAAGCCAGCCGCCTTTCAAATCGTGCCGACCGGGCAGGAAAAGCCGTTCTTGCATCCGTTGCCAAACAAATGGTTGCCGGGCGTGGGGCCGAAAACCGCGGTGCGACTGGACGCGGCGGGCTTGGCCGAAATTGGTCAGATCGCGGCCACGCCCACCGACCTCCTGGCGCTGCTGCTGGGCAACCAGGCGCCGCTAATGCGGCAGTTCGCCAACGGGATTGACGAGCGCCCCTTGCTGCCGGCGAGCGAACCGCAAAAATCGTACAGCCAGCAGGAGACCTTCAACGAGGACGTGACCGACGAGGAATATGTCGAGGCGACCCTGCGGCGCATGGCCGATCATCTGTTTGCCGGGGTGCGGGCGGAAGGCCGGAGCGTGCGGACGTTGACGGTGAAGGTGCGTTACAACGACCGGGATGAAAACCAGCGGGCCGAAAGCTTGCGGGAGCCCACGGATTTGGAAACCGATATTTATGGGCGCTTGCACGGCTTGCTGCGCGAAGCCTGGCAACGGCGCGTGAGCCTGCGGATGGTTTCCTTGAAATTATCCAACGTCTATGACGATGTGTTTCGGAGTGAATTGGCCCTGGAAACGAACGCCCGGACTCGCGAATCCCGCGAACGCCTGGCGGTGGTGTTGGATGAACTGCGGCGGAACCAGGGCTGGTCGGTAGTGATGCGCGGGCATGACTTGCGGTTGCGCGAGGCACCCCGGGACATCGTGAAGGAACGGATGCGGCCCCAGCTCAAGATCGCGGTCCAAGTGCTGCGGTCGGGCAGCCTGCCAAAGCCGGCCACGACGTACATTCCACTGCGCTGTCGCAGCTATTACACCTTCCTCGACTCCACCCTTTCGCCCACGGCGCTGGTGAAGCTGGCCAAACAAAACGGAATGAGCGCCGTGGCCTTGACTGACCTGGGCAATTTGCACGGGGCAGTGGAGTTCGCGCAAGCGGCCAAGCAAGACGGCCTCAAGCCGATTTTCGGCGCTGAGTTGAGCGTGGCTGGCCATCCGCTGCTGCTTTACGTTGAATCGGCGCGCGGCTACCACAATTTGAATCGTTTGCTCTCCGCCAAGGCGGTCACTGCCAGCCAGGACGAGGGCGCGGTGGCTGACCAGGAACGGCGGCCCATCGCGCTGGAACGACTTGATGGATTTACGGACGGCTTGGTGGCAGTGAGTCCAGACGCCGGTGCTGCCGAACTATTCCCCGGTCGCTTTTACCGCATGGCAACCCAGCAAGCCGCGGGCAGCCGCTTTGCCGTCGTGGCCTGTCCGGCGGTTCATTACGCCGCGCCCGGCGACCGGATCAAATACGACATTGTGCAATCCATTCGCACGCTGACGCTGCTTCGCCAGGAGCACCCGGAGAAGCGGTTGGACGGGCGGTTGCACTTCCGCACGCCAACCCAGATGGTGGCCGCCTGCCAGGACCATCCGGAATGGCTGATGCATTCGCTGGAGATTGCGGAACGCTGCAACTTTGAGCTGCCGTTCGGCAAACCGCAGTTCCCCGCCTTTGTGCCGCCGGATGGATCAACCCCGCACGAGTTTCTTCACCGGCTCGTCCGGCAGGGCTTGGAACGACGGTACGGCCCGCGCGCGGCCGCCATGCGGCCACAGGTTGAACAGGAGTTGAAGATCATCTGCGCCGTGGGCTACGAGGAATACTTTCTGGTCGTCTGGAACATCCTGCAAGATTGCCGGGCGCAGGGTATCGATTGGATCACTCGCGGCAGCGCAGCCGACTCGCTCGTGTGCTATTGCCTGGGCATTTCGGATGTCTGCCCCATCCGGTTTGGCCTTTATTTCCGGCGGTTTCTGAACGAGGAGCGCATGGCCCTGAACAAACTGCCGGACATCGACATTGATTTTCCGCACGACCGCAAAGACGACGTGGTGAACATCCTGTTTGCCAAATATGGCCGGGAGCATTGCGCGGTGGTGGGCGGCTTCTCGACGTTTCAGGCCCGGAGCGCGTTTGCCGACGTGGCGAAAGTGCTGGGCGTGGCCGAACGCGAAGTGCGCCGGTTTACCGATCATTTCCCGTGGGGCTTTGGGGGTGGCTGGGTGCCGGACGAATCCGCGCCCAGCGGCGGTGCACGGTTGCGCGACCTGCTCATCGCCAAGCCGGAGAACCGCGACCTGCCGTTGGATGAAGAGCCGTTCAAGACCGCGCTGGACATGGCGGAATTCCTGGACGGATTCCCCCGTTATCCCAAGATGCACCCGTGCGGGGTGGTGGTTTCGCGCCAGCCGCTGCACGAACTGACGCCGACGTTCATGGCTAACAAGGGCTACCCCACGACCCACTTCGACATGGACGCCGTCGAGGTCATTGGCTTGGTGAAGATCGATGTGTTGGCGCAAGGTGGCCTGGCGGCCATGCGCGACGTGAAAGCCTCATTGGCGGAGCGGGGGATTGCCGTGGACTTGAACGCGCTGGAGCCGTGGCGGGATCCCCTCGTATGGGAAATGATCTCCGGCGGCGCCCGGGCGGTGCATCATATTGAAAGCCCGGCCATGACCAGCCTTTGCCGCCAGTGCAACGTGCGCGACATTGACACGCTCATTGCCATCGTGAGCGTCATCCGCCCCGGTGCGGCCAACGAAGGCAAGAAACTGGCCTTCACGCGCCGCTACCAGGGGCTGGAGCCGATCACCTATCCGCACCCGTCGCTGGAGCCGGCTCTGAAGGATACGTTTGGGCTGGTGGTCTACGAAGAGCACATACTGCAAATTTGCGAGGCTTTCGCCGGCCTATTGCCGGGCCGGGCGGACGTGCTGCGGCGCGCTTTGAATAAGCAAAAGCGGTTTATTATTGCGGAGATTCAGCAGGAGTTTTTTGCGTCGGCGCGGGCGCGTGGACATGACGAGGAGAAAATCATCGAGGTGTGGGGGTTGGTGGCTGGCTTTGCCGGCTACGCCTTTTGCAAGGCCCACTCCACCGCCTATGGCATCGAGGCGTATCAATCGGCCTGGCTGAAACTGAATTACCCGGCGGAGTTCATGGCCGCCGTACTGACCAACGGCAAGGGGTTTTACGACCCGCTGGTTTACATCTTGGAAAGTTACCGGCTCGGTTTGAGCTTCCTGCCGCCGTCCGTCAATGAGCCGGGACCGGCGTTTGCAGTGCATGGGCAGGGGATCCGGGTGCCATTGATCCGCGCCAAAGGAGTGACCGACCGCACCCGGGAGCGGCTGCTGGCCGAGCGCGAGGGCGGCTCATTCTCCTCGCTGGCGGACTTTTTTCGCCGCGTGAAGCCCCTGCCGGACGAATTGGAAACGATGATTCGCGCCGGCGGTTTTGATGAGTTTGGGGCCACGCGGACGCGCCAGTTTTGGGAGGCGCAATATCTGCATCAGGCCTTTGGCCCCGGCCGCGCGAAGGGCCAAAATTGGTTGTTGCCGCCGCCCTCGTTGGAGCGTTTTCCCGAGGTGCCGATGCGCGAGCCGACCGTCCGCGAACGATTGGAGGCGGAAACGGAATTGTTCGGCTATGCGGTCAGCGGGCATCCGCTGGAACTGTTTGATAACCTCGCCTGGGATACCTATTGCCCCGTGGCGCGGCTGGGCCAACACGTCGGCGAAACGGTGGTGACGTGCGGGCTGGTGGTGGAGCAGCGGACGCATCACCAGATCACCGGCGAACCGATGAAGTTTCTGACGCTGGCGGACTGGACGGGAATGGTGGAAACGGAGTTGTTCGCGCAGACGTACCGGAGCTACGGGCTGGCGACCGTGCGCTATCCGGTGTTGGAGATTGAGGCCAGGGTTGAGCCGTTCGAGAACGGTCGCGGCTTCACCTTGCGCGTGTTGCGGGCGGGCAAGCCGAGGATGCGGTAACGGTGTCTGCCGTGTTGCCGGGCTTGGGGCCAAACCATCGGGGCGCGGCCGGCAAACGTTCTCCGGTTAGGAACGTTGTGTGGCAGGCTCGAGGCGCGGGACATGAACAGCGGCCGGCTGATTTCGGCGTCCGCGCGGTACTGGTGCACTCGGCCCGCTCGATTCCGGCTGACGCTTTCCCTCCACGAGTTGAACCAATTCGCCAATGGATTGTCGCAAAACCTCGGCCTGGGCATTCAACTCCTGGGAAGAGGCGGCACTTTCCTCGGCATTCGCGGCGTTGTTCTGGGTCACTTGATCCATCTGGCTGACCGCCACGTTCATCTGCGTGATCCCTTGGGTCTGCTCCCGCGAGGCACTGGCCACGGTGGTCACCAGTTCATCCACTTGGCGCACCTTGGACACAATGTCCTTCAACGTCTGGGCCACTTTGTCGGAGATCTCGACGCCTTGCCCCGTCTTGTCGAGGGCGCCTTGAATCTTGCCGGAGGTTTCCTTGGCGGCCTGCGAGCACCGCTGGGCCAGACCGCGCACTTCCTCAGCCACCACGGCAAAGCCCAAGCCGGATTCACCGGCGCGAGCCGCTTCCACGGCCGCGTTCAGCGCCAATATGTTGGTCTGAAAGGCAATGTCATCGATGGTCTTGATGATCTTGGCAATGTCCGCACTGGCGGCCTTGATGGCACCCATGGCGGAGCCCATGGTTTCCATGTCACGCACGCCTTGGTCGGCGGAAAGCCGCGCTTGCTTGGCAATTTGGTTAGCTTGCTCGGCATTCTGGCTATTGCGATTGGCCATGCTGGACATTTCTTCCAGGGACGCGCTGGTTTCCTCCAGCGAGGAGGCCTGTTCGCTCGCGCCTTCCGCCAACAATTGGCTGCTCGCGGCCGACTCGGACGCCGCGGCAGTTATGTGGTTGGCGCCGATGCTCATGTCGCTGGCCATTTTGGCCAGGGCCTTGAGAATCGGCCCGGTGATGGCGAGCGTCAAACCCGCCGATATCAGTATTCCCAGCAATAAAATCCCCAGAAATGAGATTTGCGACTGCCGATTTGTTGCAGCGCTGATTTGGTTGAACTGCCCGGCCAGTTGCTGGGCCGAATCGTTGGAAAACCGGAAATAAGTCACGCCACAAACGGCGCCAGTCTTGTATTTATCATGGCACTCCAGACAGCTATGCGTGGCGACCAGCGGCTGATAGATGCCGATGGCCGAGCCGTTGGTTTCCATCAGGAGCTTCGCGTTGGCAAACAGCTCGTTCTTGAGTGCCGGCTCGAGGTGGCGACCCAAGGCTGATTTGGCGGAGGAATCGGTGACCTTGCCGTCCTCGTTGAACAGCGAGAATTCCAGGAGGCCCGGCATGCGTGTTTGCAAATCGGCCACCCGGGAAAACACGTCCATGTCACCCCGACCCAGCGAATCGTTCACATCCATCGCCACCGCTGCATGGATGCTTTGCACGTTTTGCCGTTCCCGCTCGCCGAGGATAGCCTGGCTGGAGGCGGCCAGCCGGGCGTTTGAACGTTTGGATTGAATCAGGGGAACAATCTGGGTCACCAGTTGCAACGCGATCATTCCGGCGAGCAGTTGGAACCCAACCCGGTATTGAAGTCTCATGAGGTGCCTTCCTTTTTGGGAACGGGCGCAGTACGCGTGATGGATCTTTGCAGTTTCTTGCGCCCTCTGATCAATTCAACGAGCAACGAAACTACAACAAATACCAACATCAAAATCGATTTCATATTTTAAAGCCGACGCAGTCCCTGCTGTATTAATCGGACGATTGGATTGAACCTGTAACAATTAATAATAAACACAGGCCATTTATCACCTAAAGCGTTCGACAAAAACGAAATCCTCCCGCGTGCCAGCGCGAAGCAGGGTTTGTGTTTCGCCAGGAGGAACCGGTTTGCCTTTGGTCCGGCTTATCGCCGCTGGTAAGCCATGGTGAATCGCCAGAGATTCGTTACGGGCCAATTCCATCGCGGTTGAACTGAAGTTTTCCAAGGCCTTTGGCAGGCGTGCGGTCAGTGAATTTTTCATGGCAGTCTTCGGACACCAAGTTTTTTCACGCTTCACCCAATTGTCACGTTAATGCCATCTTTAAGACTTAAAGCGTCGCTAAGGTCCTCGGCAAGTGAAAGGCGACGGTGCAATCCACATGGTTCTGAGAGCTTAACTCTCCGTTGGCAGCGCGGCGGAAAGGTAGACTTTTCCTTTGTCATGAGCCGGGCGGAGCTTTGCCGGTATGACCATCAGCAGTTAACGGCGGACGGGTAAGGAAACATAATACAAAATTGCGAAAAGGCATTGGTGCAAAAAAACAACCCCATGAAACTCACGCGAAACTTCCGGTCGGTGCTTGGTTTGCTGGCCGCCCTGGCTTTGGCTCCGGCGGCCACCTTGGCTGCTGCTTTCACGCCTGGAAACCTGGCAATTCTTTCGGCCGACACCGCGTCGGCCAACAATAGCACTTTCTCCATTGTGGAGATCAACAATGCCACCGCCGGCCAAAACGCGGTTCAGACCATCAGCATCAATGGAACCAGTGGCAGCAGCGCTTTGCGCATGAGCGGGTCAGCCGCCACCTGCGGCGGTCTTTCCGACAGCGCCGATGGCAGCCTGCTGGTATTCTCGGGTGAAAACACCAGCAGCAGCAGCGGCAATATCTCTTCCACCACCGCGCGCGGGATCGGGACCTTGAACAGCGCCGGCAGCTTCACGCTGTCAGCCACTTACACCGGCACGAGTGGAAACCAGACGCGCGGCGCCGTCACGCTGAACGACACCACCTGGGAGGCTTGCGATCAAGGCGGCCTTTACGCGGGCGGTTCAAGTGCGGCGACCTACGCCGGTAACGTGCTCCGCGCCAAGGCCTTTGGCAGCAAGCTTTATGTCATCAATGCCCAGGGGTTGGCCAGTGTCGTTTCCACTTGGACCGTGGGGGCTTCATCCCTCACGGCCTTGTCCGGTTTGCCGACGGCAGCCGATTCCCATGCGAAAGACTTTTACCTGCTTTCTTCCGGCCAAAATGGCTCGACTTACGACCTTCTTTACCAAATCGACGAAACCAGCGCCACGGCGGGGACGATCTACAAATATTCGCTGGTGTCCGGCACTTGGACGGCGAACGGGAGCTATACCACAACGTTTGGCGGAACCAGCCTTTGCGCCGCCAAGAGCGGCAGCGGAGCGGTACTGTATTGTGTCACTGGTGATGGAACGACGGCCGCCAACAGTGTTATCAAGCTGACCGACACGGTAGGGTATGATGCCACGATCAGCATCACCACCGCCAACGATGTCACGCTTTTCACCGCTGGATCAACCCCCACCTTGAAAAGCATCGCTTTCGCGCCGGTGTCCTATTCCGTGACCTACAATGGCAACAACAACACGGGAGGCAGCGCCCCGACGGACAGCACGGCCTACGCCGCGGGCGCCACGGTCACCGTGCTGAACAACACCGGCAGCTTGGTGAAGTCGGGTTACGTTTTCGCGGGCTGGAACACGGCGACCGACGGCAGCGGCACAACCTATGCCGCTGGTAGCGGCACGTTTGCCATCAGCGCCAACACCACGCTCTATGCTTATTGGGTGCCCGCGTATACCGTCACCTACAACGGCAACGGCAACACCAGCGGCACCGTCCCGACCGATGCCAACAGCCCCTACGCTGCCGGCGCGACGGTTACGGTGCTGGGCAACACCGGCGGCCTCACGGACACAGGTTACAACTTCGGTGGTTGGAACACGGCGGCGAACGGCACCGGTTTAAGCTATAGCCCAGGCAACACGTTTACCATCGCGCAAAACACCACGCTGTACGCGCAGTGGACGCAGAATCCCACCATTACCGTTTCCACGGGTTTATTGAGCTTCTCGCCGGTGGCCGTCAACGGCGTCTCGGCCAACCTGACGTACACCGTTTCCGGCGCAAATTTGACGGCGAACATTTTAATCAGCGCCCCGACTGGCTTCCAAATCTCCGAATCGAGCAGCTCGGGCTTTGCCAGTTCGCTCTCGCTCGTGCCCTCCGGCGGGACGGTGAGCAGCACGATCATTTATGTGGCTTTTGATCCCACGGCGCAGCAGAGTTATGCGGGCAATATCGCCAACACCAGCACCGGCGCGACCGGGCAGAATGTGGCGGTGACCGGCACGGGCGCGAATGCGCCGTCGGTGAGCACGCAAGGCGCCACCAGCATCACCACCAGCGGCGCCAGTTTGAACGGCACCGTGACCGCAGCCAACAACGCGGCGATTACCGACCGTGGTTTCTATTACCAGACCACTCCCGGAGTCACCACCTCAGCTACGCAGGTGGATGAGCGGGGCACCACGGTGGCGGCTTATACCTCGGCCTTGACCGGCTTGAGTCCCAACCAGATTTATTACTACCGCGCCTACGCGGTCAATGCCATTGGCACCACGCTGGATGCCAGCGATACCAGCTTTTATACGCTGGCCGCCACGCCTGCCGCACCCGCGGTGGGCGCGCCGACCGCCACGACGCTGAACGTCACCATCGGCGCTGGCGACGGCAATCCGGCCTCCACCACCTACGCCATTGAAGAGACCGGATCCGGCGAATATTTGCAGGCCACAAGCGGGGCTTTGGGCGTATCGGCGGTCTATCAGACGGCTGCCGTCTGGGCCGCACAGCCCACGGTCACCGGCCTGACGCAGGGGAGTGCCTATACGTTTCAAGTGAAAGCCCAAAATGGCGCCGGGGTGGCCACCGTCTTTGGCCCGGCGATCAAGGCCAGTACCACAGCGTTGCCGTTTACCGCGGGAAACCTCGCGGTTCTATCCCCGGATAACGGCACGGCCTCGGCGACCACGTTCTCCGTTCTGGAAATCAGTTCCTCCACGCTTGGCCAGAACAATCCGGTACAAACGATCGTCATCAACGGCACAGTGGGAAATCCGGGAACCGCGTTGACCATGGGCACCTCCGCCACGTCCGGCGGCCTCTCCTCAAGCTCCGATGGCACGCTGCTGGTGTTCCCCGGCTACAACACCACCAACACCACGGGTGCCAGCACCCTCCTGCGCGGGGTGGGCACCTTGAACAGTGCGGGGAGCTTCGCCATGCCGGCCACCTATTCGGGAATCAGCGGCAACCAGACCCGCAGCGCCACCACGCTGGATAATCAGAACTTCATCTGGGCGGACAAAGGCGGCATCTATACCAACTGGGCCACGTCGCCCATTGACGCCCAGAACGTGCTGCGGGTAAAAAGCTTCGGCGGCACTGTGTACGTCATCAACCAGCAGGGTTTGGCCAGCGTGGTCTCCACCCTGAGCAGCGATGCCACCACTCTTTACCCGCTGCCCAATTACCCGACGGCCAAGGACGCTGACGCCAATGATTTTTACCTGGTTTCGTCCGGCAGCAACGGCTCACTCTACGATGTCCTTTATCAATTGGACGCTTCGAGTGCCACGGCCGGAACGATATATAAATACTCACTAGTCTCCGGCGAGTGGATCGCAAACGGATCCTACAGCACCGGCATTGGCGGTTGCGGCCTTTGTGCGGCAAAAAGCGGCAGCGGGGCGGTGCTCTATGTGGTGACGGGATTGGGCACGGCGGCGAACAACAAGGTGGAATTGCTCACGGATGCGGCGGGCTACAATGCAACCCTAGCCATCGTTGATGGCGGCACGCTCTATGCGGCGCCCGGGGCGACCAGCTTAAAAAGTGTCAGTTTCGCCCCGGTTTCCTACTCGGTCACCTACCAGGGCAACAACAGCACGGGCGGAACCGCACCGGCGGACAGCCAGACCTATGGTTCTGGCGCCACGGTGACGGAGTTGGCGAATACCGGTAATCTGGCTCGCACCGGTTATGTTTTTGCCGGCTGGAACACGGCGGCGGATGGCAGCGGGAGTCATTCTAGTGGCGGGATGGACTTTAATATCACCTCGAACACCGTTTTCTATGCCGATTGGGTGCTGGTCAACAGCCCCGAAACCAATACCGTGGAAGTCGCCAGCACGGTGACCTACAGTGTGTCGCCGACTGGCCTTCCGCCGTATACCTACCAGTGGTACTTTGGCGTGACCCCGCTCGGCGGCCAGACCACCGCCACCTTGACGCTGACGGATGTTCAACTGGCCAGTTCCGGTGATTATTCCGTTGTGGTGAGCGACAGCACAGGCCTGGTCACCAATCTGATTGGGGTTTTGACAGTGGTGGACACGCATCCGCCCGTCTTGAGCCTGCCGCCAAACATGACCGTGTTGACAGGTTCGGGCGGGGCAGCGGTGACTTACGATCCGGCGCCTACGGCCTACTCTGCCGCCGTGGGCAGTGTGCCGGTGGTTTGCACGCCGCCTTCGGGCAGCTTGTTCTCTCCAGGCACCACTTTGGTAAGCTGCACCGCGAATGATGGCCTGGGTAACGTGACCAGCGGCAACTTCACCGTCACCGTCCTCACCACCAACGTCACCACGAATGTCTTGGTGGGCGGGGTGACCTATCTCCCGTATTCAACGAACCTCGCGGTGGGTACCTGGGTGTGGCTGGACGCGGACCCGACCAACGGCAGCCTGATGCGCGCCACGCAGCGGCTCTTGGGGGAACGCGAAGTGGCGGAAAAGGGGCTGATGTTTGCCGGCCTGGGATTCAGCCAGGTGACCCCCACCACCAACGGCAGCACGGTCACCTACAATTATTCAGCCCAAAGCGGCAAGAACTCTTACACGGTCGGCCAGCTCGTGGACAAATTTGATCCGATCCTGATCGGCCAGGATGGTTTGGCCTATATTACAGATGGCCACCACGAGATGGCGGCTTATCTGCTGACCAACAGCCCGGTTCATGACCTCATTCCCGGTTTCCACCGGGTCGTCTTCGGGCAGATCGCGGAAAACCTGACGCGTCAGACCGGGCTCATTGATGACAGTTGGTGGCTGGAGCTGCAGGCGGAAAACAACGCCTATTTGTACGGCACCAACGGCGATCAGTTGATTCTCCCGGGGGAACCGAACTATGGGACCTCGCAGCCCATTCTGCCCAGCCTGCTGCCGATGCCCACCACGCCCTCGGAAATCACCAATAACGGGAACCTCGCCATGCTCAACGATGCTTTGCGGAGCCTGGGCTGGGGCGTGCGGCAAGGGGTGGTGCCCAGCGCTTATGATAGTGGCGGCAATCCCCTCGTGGGCTACGCCAACACCGCGCCCAACGGTTCGGCGATCAACTTTGTGGACTTCTACTGGGAGGATTTCTTCCGCAACCGCGTGATTTGGAACGATGGCTTGTTGCCGGTCGGCGATGGCGATACAAACGCGATCAATGCCCCGCTGAGTTTCTTTGCCGCTTCCGCAAACGGGATTGCCTTGGCCAAATCGGAATTGTATCGCGACCAGAACGGCCGGGGCCTGTTTGCTTACACCAACTCGGTGGTCTTCCCCAATACCAATACGGTCGGTTGGGCATTGACGGCCATCGGCAACGGATTGGCCGCTGCAGGCGACACCTATAACCTTTACCTCCGCGATGATTCCACGATTGCCGGGGACATCATTCCTTCGGCACTCTCAACCAACTTCCTTCACATTGACACGGTTGCCGGCATGACCGTGACCCAGTTGGTCGAAAACGTGAACTCCCTTTATGTCAACCTGGGGGCGCAAATGACCACCATTTTCCCGGACGCTTTCGTGCCCAACAGCACGCTGACGCTCCCGGCTGGTACCGGTGAGGTCTGGTTGAACAACACCAGCCAGGTGAGTTCTGCCTCGGTGATCAGCAACGGCATTTGCTCTGTCAACGGCCTGCTGAACAGCCCGGTCGTCACCGTGGCCAGCGGCGGCACCTTGGTCGGCAGCGGCACCATCAACGGCGCGGTCACCGTGCAAAACTCCGCGACACTCTCGCCAGGCAATTCGTCCATCGGCGTCCTGACCGTGAACGGCGCGTTGACCCTGGCGGGAACCACGGTCATGGAAATCAACAAAACGGGTGACACGCTGACGAATGATCTGGCCACCGGCGTGACGACGCTGACATTTGGCGGCACGCTGACGGTCAACGCCAGCGGTGATGCCTTGGTGGGCGGCGAGAGTTTCACGTTGTTCTCCGCCAGCCAATATGCGGACTCGTTCGCGGCTATAAATCTGCCGGCGCTCGCAACCGGGTTGCATTGGGATCTGTCGCACTTGGCGCAGAACGGCACCATTCAAGTTCTGGGCGTCGGTCCCATCGCGAACACGGCTTATTATGCGCGCCCGGCCAATGTGTCCTTGAAGATTCAAGTCAGCGACTTGCTCACCAATGTGACGGATGCCAATGGCTTCACGGTCAGCTTCGTCGGTGTGGGTACCGATGGCCTGAATGATCAGACCACCAATGGGGCGACGCTCTTCAACTACGGCTCGTTTATCGGCTACACCAACAGTGTGACGCCCAATGTCAACGACAGCTTCAAATATACGGTCAGTGACGGGCATGGGAGCACCGCCACCGGAACCGTGGTGATCCTCATAAGTAACAACGTCACCGGCCAGAGCAATGTGCGGCTGACGGTTTCGAACGCAAGCATCACGGCGAACTTCTTCGGAGTGCCCGGCCTGCAATACACCGTGCAGCGTTCCACCAATCTTGTGGACTGGGTGTCCATTAGCACCAACACGGCCCCGGCCACCGGCTTGATCCAAGTCACGGATACGTTCCAGGATTTGGGCCAGTCCGTTCCGCCGTTGCCCTCGCCGGCCTACTACCGTCTGAGCTATAACCCCTGAAAATTGGCAACCATGAATACATCCATGAAAACGACTATAATCGGCGGTTTCGCCATCCTCAACCTGGCCGGCGTGGCCTCGGCGACTGTGGTGGTGGATTCTGACTGGACCGTCAACACAGCCATCACGGCAGGCAGTCCGGTGGGAATCACCACCTCCGAAACCTTTCAGAATCTCTCCAGCAGTCCGATCACCAGTGTGTCGGTGGATTTGGACATTAGCGGCGGGTTCAACGGGGATTTGTACGGCTACCTCACCTATCAGGGCGCCAACGGCACTGTGATCAGTGAGATATTGCTCGACTATGTCGGCACCACCACGGCGAATCCGTTTGGTTCCTCCGGTTCGGGAATGGACGTCACGTTAAGTGACGCCGGCACGGCGAATGGCAGCATTCACAATGCTGCCGGCGCTGCCACGGGAACGTGGCTGGCGGATTCGACCAGCACCTTGGACAGCACGTTTGGTGGCTTGTCGGCCAACGGCACTTGGACGCTGTATTTGGCGGACATGTCCGAGGGCAGTGGAACGAGCACCTTGATTAGCTGGGGTTTGGACATCAATGCGTCGTCGGTCCCGGAACCGGTGGATTATGGCTGGGCGGCGGGCACCCTGGTGCTGGCTGGCTCAATTTGGCGACTGCGCCGGAAAACAGCTATTGCCTGAATGGGATTGAAGGAAATGCTTGGGCAGATTCATTCATCGTCATCGTAAAAGCAATCGCAGGAAATTGCCTGGCCACCGCAACGTGGGCAAGGTTCCAAGTCACAACCAATTTCGTGGAGCAGCCCCCGCCGCACACCGCAATCATCACATTTAGGGTGCTTCAAATCACTCTCTCCGCTGCCGTACGGGATGCGGTCAAACGTCTGACCGTTGATCATAAATTTCCTCGGATTCTGGGTTGGTTTCTTGTCCCCATGCCACCTAGGTTCTCTTGAATTCCACGCCATATTTTCACAGGATGAGTTGGAGGGCATTCTGACTGAATTGTCGTTTGTCCGTCCACCACAACCAGTGGTCATTCTGGATATTCGGGTAATTTCATTGTCGTCGGCAAGGCAATGCCAACACGCTTCCGCCGGTGGAGTAAACCGAATTCTCCCCTTTCCGACTCCACATTGGGCCCGGAATGGTCTGAACTGGCGAGCTGTCTGTGTCGTGTTTGGCCAGTAGTTTGGCGCGTTCTGCTAGTGACAGAGTTGGGATCTGAAGTAGGCTTGATTCAACAGAAAAATAGATGTCCATATGAAAAAACGCATGCTTGGCAAAAGTAATCTGGAAGTCTCCGCCCTCGGCCTCGGCTGCATGGGCATGAGCTTCTCCTACACTCCGCTGCCCGATAAGCAGGAGATGATCTCCTTGGTCCGGTCGGCCGTCGATGAAGGGGTCACCTTCTTTGATACCGCCGAGGTTTACGGCCCGTT
The DNA here is from genome assembly GCA_964437865.1 of uncultured Bifidobacteriaceae bacterium. Taxonomy (GTDB): domain Bacteria; phylum Verrucomicrobiota; class Verrucomicrobiia; order Limisphaerales; family UBA11358; genus UBA11358. Next base: position 28,729 of record CAYTJG010000032.1, read on the forward strand.
CACCAACGAGGAACTCGTGGGGGAAGCCCTCGCTCCGGTCCGCAATCAGGTGGTGATCGCCACGAAGTTTGGGTTCGATTGTGATCGTGGCAAACAGGGCGGCTTGAACAGTCGGCCCGGGCACATCAAGGAAGTCGTTGAGGCATCTTTGAAGCGGCTCCGGACGGACGTGATTGACCTGCTATACCAGCATCGGGTCGACCCCGAGGTGCCCATCGAGGAGGTGGCGGGAACGGTGAAAGAGTTGATGCAACAGGGCAAGGTCAAGCACTTCGGCCTGTCCGAAGCCGGGGTGAAAACCATCCGCCGCGCGCACGCGGTGCTGCCGGTGACGGCGCTCCAAAGCGAATACTCGCTGTGGTGGCGGGAGCCGGAGGCGGAAGTGCTGCCGACCTTGGAAGAATTGGGAATCGGCTTCGTGCCGTTCAGCCCCTTGGGCAAAGGCTTCCTCACGGGCGCAATCAATGCCAAAACCAAGTTTGAGGGCAATGACTTCCGCAACAAGGTTCCGCGCTTCGATCCGGAAAACCGCAAGGCGAACCAGACCCTGGTTGATCTGCTGGGCCGATTTGCCGCACAGCGGAAGGTGACGCCTGCCCAGATTGCGCTGGCCTGGCTGCTGGCTCAGAAGCCCTGGATTGTTCCGATTCCGGGCACCACGAAACTGCACCGTTTGCGCGAGAATAATGGCGCCGCCACCGTTCAACTGGCACCGGAAGACCTGCGTGAAATTGGCAGTGCGGCGTCGGCTATTCGAATCCAAGGCGCCCGTTATCCCGAAAACTTGCAGAAACTGGTCGGGCGGTGAACCGCAAAAAGCAACTGACGAAGATCGAGATTATGAGCAAGTAGGAAGTCATCATTCCAGCCTATTTAAAAGCAATCTTGCTTGACTCTTGCCGGCCGATTAACGACACTGTAGATAGTGATTAGGGGCCTTAAAGAACCTCTGGTGCTGGTCGCCGAGAGCGTTTGCGACCTTGGGTCGGCGCTGGGCATCTCCTCATTTTCCACTTTGGTTCGGCCTGCTTTAGAAATCACAACATTCTGACTCCACCTTGTCCCCCGGCCGCCCATGAAAAATACATCTCTAATAACGAGCATAATGATCGCGGTTCTGGCTTGGCACACCTTGGCGCAGGAGGCCAAGACCAATTCAGGTGCCGATGATTCCAGCGGCGCTACCATTCATCCGATTCGGAATATTCCCCCGAATCCAGCAGTCCAACTGCCGCTGGCTTCCACCAAGCCGAACATCACGTACGACACCGACATCAAACCGATCCTCGATGCGAATTGCCTTGGCTGCCATCGTGGCGACAAGGTCAAATTGCATTTGGACACGCGGGCTGGCGTGCTGCAAGGCACCAGGGACGGCAAGGTGGTGATTCCGGGGGCGCCAGAGGAAAGCTGGCTCGTCCGGATGGTCGTTTATTCCGGGAACGAAACCAACAGTGCCTGGATGCCGCCACAGCACAACAAAGCCGTCCTTAAGCCGTTAACCCGCGAACAAATCAGTCTGCTCATTGGCTGGATCAAAGAGGGGGCAAATTGACTGGCTGCAAGGCGGTGTTGGCCTGACTTGGTCGTTGATTAACGCCCTCCGCCAAGTGAGCAGGTGGAAAAACCTCAGATTGCACGTCGGCGATGGGGAAAAGCAATCTCCCTAAAAACCAATGTTTCTGATGCAAACTATTAGCTTTGCGTGATGACAAATCATCTTTTGCGGGTTTAATAACAAAAAGTAGTTGACATATTTCAGTGCTGGTCTAATATACGACCATGCAAGTCGCCATTGCGGCGGGCTTGAACGGGCGGTGAAGCCGGTGATTCTCTGGCTCCCCCGTCCCAGCGGCCAGGTGCTTTGTCCCCGGCGAACCATGAGAATCCGGCTCGACCCGACTTCGGGAGATCTTCAAGAGCTGACCAGTCCTTCTGGAGGTTCATTAACCATGAATAGATGCGATAGCCAGAGTGACGTTTATCCAGCCAGTCAATCCGCCCCGCGCCGGCAATAATTTGCCGGCGGCAAAGCCGGTGTTTTTTGGGGTTTGGGTTGATCGGGGCCGTTGATCTCGACGGCCGGCGGGGAGCATCACTGCGTACAGGTGGAAACCACAACCGACTATTTGACCATGAATATTGCGCATATTATTAAACATGCTTTGAACGCCAGGACTTTCAGCGGCGAACCCAGGCGCACTTATAAACCGGCATTATTGCCGAGGCAATCGCTCCTCCGCGGCGGCGGGGCAGGGGTGGGCGGCTTTACCTTGATCGAACTGCTGGTGGTCATTGCCATCATTGCGATTCTGGCCGCGATGTTATTGCCCGCCTTGGCGAAAGCCAAGGACAAGGCCCGGGCGATCAACTGCATCTCCAATCTCCACCAATGGGGTATCCAATGGAATATATACACCGGTGATAACAACGACCATTTTCCGAGCGGGGCCAATCCTGATGGCACCATTGATCAGAATGCCCGTGCCGCCTGGTTCAATGCGTTGCAGTTAAGCCCGGCACAACGCCAACAAATTGTCACGTGCCCGATGGCGGCCATCAGTAATTTGGATTTCACCACACTGGCGGCACAAAACGGATTTGGCGGCCTGAAAACGGCCTATGAATTTCCGATGCCCACCGGCACGTCGGATCAATACGAGAATGGGGAACTGGGTAGCTATGGCGCAAACTTGTGGATTTATAGTTGCCAGGTGCCGGAAATCCAGGGACGGATTCAGGCCAATCACTGGGGAAAATTGCAAGCCTCGCCGCTGCCCGCGCAAACCCCCTTGATGGCCGACAGCATGTGGCGCGGCGGCGGCCCTTATTATGAAGGCGGGGCAGAAACGTATGAGGCATCCACGCAACCCGGTGTTTCGTCCGGGGATCCCAACAAGGAAATGGAGCATTTTACCGTGCCGCGGCATGGTTCGGGCAAACGAACCCAGCTCGTCTTTTTCGACGGCTCGGCCGGAGCCGTCAAAGTAAAGGATTTGTGGGGGCTAAAATGGCACCGTAACTGGGATCAGGGTTACGTTTCAAATATTATCCTGCCTCCCTGGGTTCGATCGGAATAGGACAGTTGGGCCGACCTCAAAAAACGAAATTGTAAGTCCCTTATGAATAATTTTATTTATCGTACATTATTTCTGTCCCTATCAATAACACTTTTGCTGGCGGCAAGCAGCCGGGCCGGATCCGTCTGGCAATTCGTCTATCCGAGTGACTCCAGCGCTTCTGATCCCACGGCTTATCGCGAAAGCGTTTCCACCCTGACCAACTCGGATTTATTTCCCGACTCGTTGCAAACGGCCTACCAATTGGATGACTGGTTCGTTTATGCCGGGCAGCCTCCGCTTTATGGTTTGCAGGGCAGGTTCACCGGCACCTCCGTGGGAACCGATTATGGCACTTGGATATTTGGCTACATCGAGGCGCCGCTAACGGGGCCATATACGTTCAGCATTGCCAGTGCTGACAATTCCGTGCTGTTGTTGAGCACGAATTATGACCCGGCCAACGAAGTGCAGATCGCCTATGAGCCGGGAACCGGCAACCCACTGTTTACCGGGGGGGACACGGATACGCGCAATTCAGCCGCCATCAACTTGGTGCAGGGGCAAAAATATTATTTCGATGTGTATCAGCAAGTCGGTCCCGGACCGGGATATGTGCAGGTGGGCTGGATCCGGCCGGATGGCGTGCAGGAACTCATTCCGGCTTTGCATCTGGCCCAGTATGATGGATATAACGTGGCCACCGGGAATGGTCCGTTTCAGGCGCCGGTGTTCAATTCAGGGTTGGGCGGACCGGGTGGTTTGAACGGGGGAGACATCACCAATGCGGCTAATTTGGCGGAAGGCCAGGAACTGCTACTACAACTCGATGTGGTGGCCGCGCAGCCGATCACCTTTCTATGGAAGACGAACGGAGTGGTGGTGCCAGGGCAAAACTTATCCTATTTCGAAATCGCCCGAATTCCTGCCAGCTACAACAACGTGCAGATTCAAGCGGTGGTCAGCAACACCTTTGGCACGCTGACGAGTTCGGTGTCCACCGTGACGGTGACCCCAGACACCACGCCGCCAACCATTGTCAGCGTCGACACGGTGGGCAGTCCCGACCTCCTGGAGGTGGTCTATAGCAAGCCGGTGGATTTGACGAGCGCCACAAATTTGGCCAATTATCAAGTGAGCCTCACCGCTGGAGGATCCTATCTTTTCACGGTCACCAATGTAAGTCTGTCCGCCAATCAACAGACCGTCACCTTTTCCGGTCCCTTCAATTTTGGCCCGGGGACGAATTACACCCTGACTGTGGCGAACATCAAAGACCAGGCGTCCACGCCGAACCTCCTGAGTCCAAATCCGACGATCGCCTCGTTTACCTTGAGCGCCCCGCTGGGCACCACCTACAATTTCAATTCTGGTGTGCCTTCAGGGGTGGCTGTATACGGCAATGCCTCGATCGAGACCAGTCCCGACCCAAGCATTGGCAACTATGTGGCTTTGACCGATGCTGCGCTCAATGAAAATGGCGCCATTCTATTGACCACGAGAAATAATATTGATGAG
>CAYTJG010000033.1:0-33091 GCA_964437865.1 uncultured Bifidobacteriaceae bacterium
CTGCGAATGAGCCGGCTGCGAATGAGCCGGCTGCGAATGAGCCGGCTGCGAATGAACCGGTCGCGAATGAACCGGTCGCGAATGAACCGGTCGTGAATGAACCGGTCGTGAATGAACCGGCTCGCGTTGACCCAGCGGCGGCGAAGACGCCGGCCCGGGAGAATTTTGGAGATAACGTGGAACTCTTTTGACCTGAATTATGGGAAAGACCGTATTGACAGTTGATGATGCGAGCACGATGCGGAAGATGGTTTCGTTTACCCTGCGTGGCGCCGGCCACGAGGTGTTGGAGGCCGCCGACGGCGCGGACGCGCTGGTCGTGCTGCGAACCCGCACGGTGGATCTGGTCATTACCGACATCAACATGCCCAATATGGACGGCATCGAATTGACCCGCCGGCTGCGGGCTTCAGCCGGCTTTTCCCGGACGCCGATCCTGTTGCTCACCACGGAATCGGATCCGGCCAAGAAAGCCGAAGGCCGGGCGGCCGGCGCGACCGGCTGGATTGTGAAACCATTCAACCAAGGGCAGTTGCTGGCCATTGTGGCCAAGGTACTGCCCGTTTAACCGATCGGTCCAACCTCACCATGAACGACAATTTGCAACAGCAACTCATCAATGACCTGTTGGTGGAAAGTTTCGACGCGCTCGATCGCTTTGACCGGGAGATGCTCGGGTTGGAGAAGGGGGAAGGCAATGCGGATACGCTCAATATCATTTTTCGGATCATTCATACGATCAAAGGCAGCAGCGGGTGCATCGGCCTGGGGAAGGTGGAATCGGTGGCGCACGTGGGCGAGAGCCTGCTGAGCCTCGTGCGCGATGGCAAGCTGGCGGTGAGTCCGGCCTTGACCAGTGCTTTGCTCGAATACTCGGACGCGTTGAAGGCCATGTTGCGGTGTTTGGAAAGGACGGGCGAGCAGGGGAACGAGGATTACACGCCGTTGCTGGAGAAGCTGAAGGCATTGCAGCACAGCGAGCCGGCGGCGGCCGCGTCGGCCCAGGCCGCACCCGCGGAGGGTGAAGGCGCGTTTGGGTTATTTGAGGAGCCGGCGGCGGCACCCGCGGCCTTCTTCCCGCCCGTCCCGCCCGCAAAGCCGACGGCTCCGCCCGCCGGTAAGGCCGCCGAAGCCGAGGGCGTCCCCCGGCACGGACCATCGATTTCCGATACGGCCATCCGGGTGGATGTCACGCAACTGGACCGGCTGATGAATTTGGTGGGCGAGCTGGTGCTGGCCCGCAATCAGATCGTGCAATTTACGGCCGAGGCCAAGGAGCCCACGCTGCTGAACGCGGCCCAACGGCTGAACCTGATCACCACCGAGTTGCAGGAGAGCGTCATGAAGACGCGGATGCAGCCCATCGGCAATGTTTGGGCCAAGTTTCCGCGCATCGTTCGCGATCTGGCGCAGGAACTCGGCAAGCAGGTGCAACTGGTCATGGAAGGCAACGAAACCGAACTGGATCGCACCATCATCGAAGCCATCAAGGATCCGCTCACGCATATCGTGCGCAATTCAGTGGATCATGGCATCGAACTGCCGGCCCGCCGGAGCGAGACCGGGAAACCGGAGCGGGGCTTGCTGATTCTCCGCGCGTTTCACGAAGGCGGGCAGGTGAATATTGAAATCATTGACGACGGCCGCGGGATCGACGTGGCCAAGGTGAAGGAAAAGGCCGTGCAACGGGGGCTGGTCTCCGCCGATCAGGCGATGCGCCTGAGCAATCATGAGGCCTTTGCCATGATTTTCCTCCCGGGATTTTCCACCGTGGAGCAGGTGACCAATCTTTCGGGCCGCGGCGTGGGGATGGATGTGGTGAAGACGAACATCGAGAAGATTGGCGGCTCGGTGGACGTGTTGAGTGAGGCGGGCCAGGGCACCACGCTGAAGATCAAGATTCCGCTGACCCTGGCCATCATTCCGGCGTTGATCGTCACCAGTGGCGGCGAACGGTTTGCCATTCCGCAGGTCAGCCTGCTGGAGTTGGTGCGGTTGGAGGGCGAGCAGGCCGGCCAAGGCGTGGAAATGCTCTATGGCGCGCCGGTGTACCGGCTGCGCGGGCAATTGCTCTCGCTGATCCATATTAACCGCGAGTTGAAACTGGCGGGCGACCGGGGCGGCGCCAGCGCGGTCGGGGTGGGCGATGCGGTGGTGAACATCGTGGTTTTGCAAGCGGACGGCCGGCAGTTTGGCTTGGTGGTGGACGAGATCAACGATACCGAGGAAATCGTCGTCAAGCCCTTGGGCAAGCAGCTCAAGAGTCTGAGCTGTTTTGCCGGGGCCACCATCATGGGGGATGGCAAGGTGGCGTTGATTCTGGACGTGCTGGGGCTGGCACAACGGGCGCAGGTGATCGCCGAGGTGCGGGACCACACGTTGCGGGAAAAGACGGCGGTCGTGGAGCGGGCGGATGAGCGGAAGACGCTGCTGCTGTTCAACGTGGGCCAAAATGCGCGGCTGGCCATCCCGCTCTCAATGGTCGCCCGGCTCGAAGAGTTTCCCCGCGCGCAGGTGGAGCGGTCCGGCAGCCAGGAAGTCGTCCAATACCGCGGCCAGATTCTCCCGCTCATCCACCTTGCACAATACCTTCCGGATACTGCGCCCCTCCCAACGCCGGCTGATCCGGTGCAGGTGGTCGTGTATTCCGGAGCGGGCCGCAGCGTTGGGTTGGTGGTCGGCAAGATCAACGACATTGTGCATGAGGCGCTCACCGTCAAACGCGACAGCAGCCGCGACGGCATTCTCGGTTCGGCGGTCGTCCAGGACAAAGTCACCGATCTGCTGGACGTGGTCGGGATCATCCGTGCCGCGGATCCGACCTTTTACGCCGACAGCACGAAAATCTGAAAGACGTTTTATGACCAATACCAAGCAATTTTGCACCTTTTTCGTCAACGGCCTGTTCTTTGGCGTGGATGTGCTGAAGGTCCAGGAAGTAATCCGCTACCAGGGAATGACCCGGGTGCCGCTGGCGCCGGCCACCATTCAGGGGCTCATCAATTTGCGAGGCCAGATCGTCACGGCGATCGATTTGCGCCGCCGGCTCGAACTCCCGCCGCTGGAGGGTGAGCAATTGCCGATGAATGTCATCGTCCGCAGCGAGGACGGTGCGGTAAGCCTGCTTGTGGATGAAATTGGCGACGTGATGGAAATCCAGGACGACATTTACGAACACCCCCCGGAGACGCTGAAAGGGGTGGCGCGGGAATTGGTGCAGGGGGTGTATAAATTGAAGGAGCGCCTGCTCCTCATCCTCGACACCGAGAAAACCGTCTCGCTCACCAGCGTGGCCAGCCGCACTTAGCATCCAGTAACCCAGACTGATCCAAATCCACGTCAAACGACACCCCGGCAACGAAATAATTCACAATCGTCAAAATACAACCTCAACCGAACAACCCCCGACCGTCCCAATAGATAATATATGAAACTCAATACTCCCACTTTGCTTCGCGCAAAAACAAATGGTTCACGTCATCTCAATGGCAGGACCGGCACCAACGGCAAAGTCAAGAGCTCGGCCACCAACGCCAACGAATTGGCGGAACTTCGTGGCCAGCTTGCCGCCATCCACAAAGCCCAGGCCGTCATTGAATTTGATCTGGCGGGCATGATTGTCTCCGTCAATGATCTGTATTTGACGTTGCTCGGTTACAAATTGGAAGAGATTCATGGGAAACATTACAGCGTGTTGCTTGATTCATCGGTGGAAGGCCGCGCGAAATTCGAGCAGGTCTGGCTGCAAGCGGTCGGCGGCAAGGTGCAAACCGCTGAAACCAAGCGAGTGACCAAAGATGGCCGCACGCTCTGGCTGGAGGCGGCCTATACTCCGGTTTTCGATCACCAAGGCAAGATCTTCAGGGTCATAGGCATGGCCATGGATGTCACCGCCGCCAAAAAGCTCGAAGCTGAAAACATCGAGGCGCAAAAGCGCGCGAAACTATTGGCGGAGGAAATGGAGGAAAAAGCCAATTGGTATATCAATATTCTCGATGCGGTTCCGCTCCCCATCCATGTCCTGGACAAGGATATGAAATGGGTCTTCCTTAATCGCGCCTTTGAAGACCTGATGGTCAAGGCGGGCGTCATTCCCAACCGCGAAGCCGCGCCGGGTAAACCCTGCAGTTCCGCCGCCGCCAACATCTGCAATACTCCCAAGTGCGGCGTGCGCCAGCTCGAACGGGGCGTCATGGAGAGTTTCTTTGACTGGTGCGGCAAGCAATGCAAGCAGGACACACGCGAAATCAAAAACCGCAAGGGAGAACGGACTGGTTACGTGGAGGTCGTTCAAGATCTTAGCGTAATACTCGGCGCCCAGGAACGTGCTGAAAAATTGGCCGCGGGAATGAAGGTTACGATTAGTGCCGTCAGTCAAAACGCCCAGGCCCTGGCCTCGTCGTCGGAGGAACTGACGGCGGTGAGCCAGCAAATGAGCGCCAACTCCGAGGAAACGGCGGCGCAATCCAACGTGGTGGCGGCCGCCTCCGAACAGGTGAGCAAGAACGTGGCGACGGTGGCGACGAGCGCGGAGGAGATGAGCGCCAGCGTCAAGGAGATTGCGAAGAACGCCGCCGAGGCGGCCAAGGTGGCCACGCAGGCGGTGAAGGTGGCGGGCGAGACCAACCAGACGGTGGCCAAGCTGGGCGAAAGCAGCATTGAGATCGGCAAGGTGATCAAGGTGATCACGAGCATCGCACAGCAAACGAACCTGCTGGCGCTGAACGCCACGATTGAAGCCGCCCGGGCGGGCGAGGCAGGCAAGGGGTTTGCCGTGGTGGCCAACGAAGTCAAGGAACTGGCCAAGCAGACGGCCAAAGCCACCGAGGACATCAGCGGCAAGATTGAAGCGATCCAAAACGACACCAAGGCGTCGGTCTTGGCGATCGACCAGATCGGCAAGATCATCAACCAGATCAACGACATTCAAAACACGATTGCCAGTGCCGTGGAGGAACAGACGGCCACGACCAACGAGATCGCCCGCAATGCGGCGGAAGCGGCCAAGGGCAGCACGGAAATCTCGCGCAACATCGCCAGCGTATCCACGGCGGCCAAGAACACCACCCAGGGGGCCAACAATACGCTGACCGCCGCCACCGAACTGGCGCGACTGGCCGCGGAATTGAAGCGAGTGGTGGAACAGCAGCAGATTTAAGCGCGGTTGACCCCCCCAGCCCGGAGGCGTTCGCCTGCGGCGAATGCCTCCTGGGTTTTTCCTCGATGGAAGCACCGTTGCCAGCAAATGAGCCGCAAAGGCTCGAGGCGTTGCGAGCGTATCGAATTCTCGATACGCCCCCGGAGGCGGCCTTTGATGATCTGGCCCGGCTGGCGGCGCAGGTGTGCGGCATGCCCCTGGCGGCCATCAGCCTGCTGGATGGTGACCGGGTTTGGTTCAAGGCGCGGGTGGGCATTGCCGGGCGCGAGGTGCCGCGGGAGGATTCCGTGTGTGCCCACGCGGTGCTGCCTGGGAATGGACCGTTGATCGTGTCGGACTTCGAATTGGATCCGCGCTTTGCCGGGAGTGTTTTGACGACCGGGCCGGCGCACCTGCGCGCTTACGCGGGGGTGCCGTTGTTGACTCCGGCGGGCCATGCCTTGGGGGTGTTGTGCGTGATGGACCGGAAACCGCGCCAGTTTTCTGAGGCGACCGTGGAGCGGTTGCGTCTGCTGGCGAGGCAGGTCAGCCAACTGCTGGAATTGCATCGCCAGAAGGCGGACGCGCTGCATGCCGCCGCCGTCTTGCAGCAGCGGGAGGCCGCCTTGGACCGGGCCATGAAGCTCGCGCGCTTGGGCGGTTGGGAACATGATTTGGTGACCGATCTATTCACCCCGGGTGATCATTATTACGCGCTGGCCGGCACGACGGCCGGGCTGGAGGGGGGTGGTGTTCTTCCCATGACTGAAGTGATCCGGCGTTTTGTGGTGCCGGAGGATTGGCCGTTGATTCAGGCGGAACGAGCCAAGCTGGAGCGGATGGTCGACCCGGAATGGATCGGCCAATTTGAGCACCGATTGTTGGGCCGCGACGGCCAGGTGCGCCATTTGCAGGTGCGCTATGCGGTGGTGCGAAATGACGGCGGCCAGCCGGTCAAGGTATGCGGGGTGAGCCAGGATGTGACCGCCCAAAAGCGGGTGGAAGCCGAGTTGATGGAGTCCAAGCGTTTTTTGCAGGCGACGCTGGATGCATTGACGGCGCATATTGCCATTCTGGATGACCGGAGCGTGGTGATTGCGGTCAATTCGGCGTGGAGCCGTTTTGCGGAGGAGAATTGTATTCTGGAGGGCAGGCATGGCCTGGGCACCAACTATTTGGAACTTTGCGAGACGGCGGCGGGGGACTTCTCCGAGGAAGCGCCCGCCATGGCCCAGGGCATCCGCGCCGTCATGGCCGGGCAGCAGCCGGACTTTCTGATTGAGTATCCCTGCCACGGGCCGCATGAACAGCGCTGGTTTGAGGCGCGGGTCACCCGGTTTGGCGGCGAGGGGCCGGTGCGGGTGGTGGTGGCGCACCAGGATATCACCGTCCGCAAACGGGCCGAGGAGGAGTTGCAGCGCAAGACGGCGCTGTTGGAGGCCCAGATGGATTCGTCGCTGGAAGGCGTGGTGGTGGTGGACAAGACCGGGCGGAAAACTTTGCAGAATGAACGGGCCAATGAAGTGTTCCAGATGCCCCGATCCGTGGCTGAGGACCTGGATGACGAGCAGCAGGTGCGCTGGGTGGCCGAGCAGGTGGCGGATCCCGCCGGCTTTCTGGCGAAGGTTCGTTTCCTTTTTGCCCATACCAGTGAAACCTGCCGGGATGAACTCGAGCTGAAGGACGGCCGGGTGTTGGATCGGTACACGGCGCCGTTGTGGGGCAAGAACGGACAATACTTCGGGCGGGTTTGGACCTTTCGGGATATCACCGAGCAGAAACGCAACGAAGCCTCCTTGCGCGAAAGCGAGGAACATTTTCGGAGCTTGTTTGAGCACGGTCCCACGGCCAAATGCCTGCTTTCGCCCGCCGGCGATCTGCTGCATTTCAACGACGCGTTTTGCCGGCTCCTCCGCCGCCGGGCGGAGCATCTGGCGGGGGTGAGAGGTGCGGATTTGTCGCATCCCGACGATGTGGCGGCCACCGAAATGTGCCTGCGGCGGCTGTTGACCGGCGAGGCGGAAATTCAGGAATGGGAGAAGCGGTACCTGACGGGCGACGGAGGAGAACTGTGGACGCACGTCACCGCCCGCCTGCTGCGGGACGTGAAAGGGCAGCCGCAGCATTTCCTGGTGGATATCCTGGATATCACGGAACGGAAGCGGGCCGAGGAAGTGTTGCAAGAGCGGCTGGCCTTGCAAGGGCGGTTGGCCAAGATCGCCGCGAACGTCCCGGGCGTCATCTATACTTTTCGTCTGCGGCCGGATGGCACATCGTGTATCCCGTATATCAGCCCGACCGCGTTTGACTTTTTCGGTTTGCACGCGGAAGAAATCATCGACCACGGCGAGCACATCTTCGATCGGATTCATCCGGGTGACCGGGGGCGCCTGCGTGAATCGATCCTGGTGTCGGCGAAAAAGGTGGCCCCGTGGCGGCAGGAATTTCGGGTGGAAGACGCGCGGCGAGGAGGCTTTATCTGGCTCGAAGGACAATCGACTCCGGAGCAGGAACCGGATGGTAGCGTGCTTTGGCATGGTTTCATGAGCGACATTACCGAGCAGAAGCACGCCGCCGAGCAGTTGGTCCTGGCCAAGGAGACGGCGGATTCGGCCAACCGTGCCAAAAGCGAGTTTCTGGCCACCATGAGTCATGAGATCCGCACGCCCATGAACGGTTTGCTGGGGTTTACGGAGCTGTTGCTGGAAACCACGCTCTCGGCCGAACAACGGCAATTTGTGGAGACGATTCGGTTTTCCGGGACCACGTTGCTGAACCTGATCAACGACATTCTGGATTTTTCCAAAATCGAGGCCGGCAAGCTGGTCATGACCAGAACCCCGTTCAAATTGTCCAACTTGGTCGAGGGCGTGGTGGCGCTGCTGGGCGACCAGGCTCGGCGGAAAGGGCTGACGCTCTGTGCCAACTACGATCCGACCCCGCCGCAGCGCGCGATCGGCGATCCCGACCGGGTGCGGCAGGTGCTCTTGAACCTGGTGGGCAATGCCATCAAATTTACCAAGCACGGCAGCGTTTCGATCAGCCTGTTGGCGGGATTGGGGACGGTCCGTTGTGAGATTGCCGATACGGGGATCGGCATTCCGGTGGAGTTGCACGGCTTGCTGTTCCAACGGTTTTCCCAAGTCGGCCCCGGCGCGGCGCGCCAAAACGCGGGGACCGGGCTGGGGCTGGCCATTTCCAAGCGGTTGGTGGAACTCATGGGGGGCGAAATCGGCTTCGTCAGCGAACCCGGCCGGGGTTCCACCTTCTGGTTTACGCTGCCGGCCGAGACCACCGTCCCAGCGACCAAGACGGGGCGTTCCGTCCCCGCCGCCGGGACTCCGCCGGAGGAAACCGTCCCGCTGCCGGCTGACGGACACGCACTGCACGTCCTGTTGGTGGAGGACAACCTGGTCAACCAGGAACTGATGGTCTTTCTGTTGGGGAAACTGGCCTGCTCGGTGGATGTGGCGGCGAACGGGATTGAAGCCACTCACTTATTCGCCCAGAACACCTACGATTTGATTTTCATGGACTGTCTCATGCCGGAAATGGATGGCTGGGAAGCCACCCGGCAGATCCGGCACCTGGAAGATGGCCAGCGGCGCGTGCCCATTATTGCCATCACGGCGAGCCTCATGCGGGAACAACGGCGACGATGCCTGGAGGCCGGCATGGATGGCTTGTTGGAGAAGCCGGTTCAATTCCCGGTGTTGCAGCAAGTGCTGCGGCAATGGACCCAGCCGGCGGCCAAAATGGATGCCTCTGCCCGAACCAAGATTACTGAATATGAAGATGCTGGTCATTGATGATGCGAAAGCGATGCGGACGTTTCTGTCGTACCTGGGGCAGGAACTGGCCTTCACCACCGTGGAGGCCTGCGACGGGCGCGAGGCGTTGGACCGGCTGGTCAAGAATGATCCGCGCGAGCCGTTTGCGGTGGCGCTGGTGGACTGGGACATGCCCCGGATGAACGGTTTGGAATTTGTGGAGGCCGTGCGGCGGAACCGCGATTTTACGGACTTGAAGCTGATGATGGTTACCACCATGAATTCCCAGGACCGGGTCCAGCGGGCGCTGGCGGCGGGCGCCGATGATTTTCTGATGAAGCCGGTGACGCGTGAGATGTTGGAGGGAAAATTGCAGATACTCGGCGTTCTGGCCTGAGCCGGCGAACGGAATCTATGCCCAAAATACGCATATTGGTGGTGGACGACGCCGTGGTGATGCGCAAGCTCATCACGGAAAGTCTGCGCCAGGACCCGGACTTGGAAGTCGTGGGCGTGGCCGCCAACGGCAAGATCGCGTTGCAAAAAATTCCCCAGGTGAATCCGGATCTGATCACCCTGGACCTCGAGATGCCGGAGATGGACGGGCTGACGACATTGCGCGAGATTCGTAAAATTTACCCGCGGCTGGGCGTGATCATCTTCAGCACGCTGTCCCAGCAGGGGGCGGTGGCCACGCTGGAGGCGCTGTCGCTGGGCGCCAACGACTACGTGACCAAGCCGGCAAATGTGGGCGGGGTGACCGAGGCGATCGCGCGCTTGGAGACGGAGTTGATTCCCAAGATCAAGGCCCATTGTCGCCGGCTGCTAATCGCGGCGGCCCCGGCCCCGGCCTCGGTCGTTCCGCGGGGGGCAGGCTTTGGGCTGGCCGCGCCGATTGACGTGGTTTGCCTTGGCACTTCCACCGGCGGCCCCAACGCGCTGGCGGAAGTGTTCCAGGCGTTGCCGGGAGATTTGCCGGTGCCGGTGGTGATGGTGCAACACATGCCGCCGATGTTTACGACCATGCTGGCCGAGCGGCTGGATGCGCGATCCGCTTGGCGGTGTCACGAGGGCGCCGAGGGGCAGCTCGTGGAGAATGGCCATGCGTATCTGGCCCCGGGCGGGCGGCACATGGAGGTGGTTCGCGCCGGCGTCCATATCCGCCTGCATCTGCACGATGGGCCGGCGGAGAATTCCTGCCGGCCGGCGGTGGACGTTTTGTTCCGCAGCGTGGCGGCGGCTTACGGGCGCGGGGTGTTGGGGGTGGTAATGACCGGCATGGGCCAGGATGGCTTGCGCGGTTGTGGTGTCATCCGGGAGAAGGGGGGGCGGGTGTTGGCCCAGGATGAAGCTTCCAGTGTGGTCTGGGGCATGCCGGGGCAGGTCGCGCAGGCGGGCCTGGCCGACAAGGTGTTGCCGTTAAATCAAATTGCCAGGGAAATTGCCCAGCAGGTCAGGTTGAGCCGGCGGATGGCTTAAACGAAAGACCCAATATGTCGATTGCGAAAGCTGATTTTGAATACGTGAGCCAGTTGGCTTACGAGCAGGCCGCGCTGGTGATCGGGCCGGATAAGGAATATCTGGTGGAAACGCGCCTGGCGCCGCTGGCGGCGCAGGCGGGGTGTGGCACGCTGGCCGCCTATATCCGGAAATTGCGCCACGAACCGCGCCTCAACGGCATCCATCACCGGGCGGTCGAGGCGCTGACCACTAACGAGACTTTCTTTTTCCGGGATCACCATCCGTTTGAAGCCCTGCGGCGGCACGTGCTGCCGGCCTTGCTGCGGCAGCGCGCCGGCACGCGCCGGCTCACGATCTGGTCGGCCGCCTGTTCCACCGGCCAGGAACCCTACAGCCTGGCGATGATGCTGCGGGAACATTTCCCCCAACTGGCGGACGGCTGGACGGTCACGATTCTCGCCACGGACCTGGTGCCGGCCATTGTGGAGCAAGCCCGGCAGGGAAGATACTCGCAATTCGAAGTCAATCGGGGCCTGCCCGCCAGCTATCTGGTCAAGTATTTCAAGCAGGGTAGTGATGGCTGGCGGGTGAATGAGGAGATCAAGCAGATGATTGATTTCCGCGAGCAGAATCTCATCCAGCCCTGGCCGATCCTGCCGGCGTTCGATGTGGTGCTGCTCCGCAATGTGATGATCTATTTCGACGTGGAGACCAAGAGGACCATTTTAAAGAAGGTGCACGCGTGTCTGCTGCCGCATGGCTATTTGTTTTTGGGCACGGCGGAGACCACCACCAACCTGGATCCGGGATTCCAACCGGTGACGTTTGACAAGGCGGTGGCTTATGGCTTGGCTGGCTCGCCGGAGTTGGAGCCGGCGGGGGCCGGCTGAACGTCTTGGCCGGGATTATTCATACCGCAGCGCATCGATGGGGTTCAAGGCAGCCGCCTTGGTGGCCGGGTAAAAGCCGAAGAAGATGCCGATGGCGGAACTGACGCCGAAGGCGAGCAGGATGGATCCGGTGGACACGACCGCATGGAAGTTGGCCACCACGCTCACCAGCTTGGAGGCGCCGATGCCGCACAACACGCCGATCAACCCGCCGAGCAGACTCAAGGTGACCGCTTCAATCAGGAACTGCAGCCGGATATCGCCGGGCTGCGCGCCCACGGCGATGCGGATGCCAATCTCCCGTGTACGTTCGGTGACACTGACCAGCATGATGTTCATGATGCCGATGCCGCCCACGACCAGCGAGATGCCGGCAATCGAGCCCAGCAACAGCGTGATGATCTTGGAAATGGAATTCACGGTGTCGGCGATTTCCTTTTGGTTGAAGATGTTGAAGTCGTCGCTCTGGTCGGCGGTCAAACGATGTCGCTGGCGCAGCAGGCTGGTGATTTGCTGTTCGCCGGAATCCATGCGGTCGGCGCTGACGATCTCCACGTTGATGCTGCGCAGATATTTGTCGCCGGTGAGGCGCTTCATGGCGGTGGTGTAGGGAATGATGAATCGGTCATCCTGATTCTGGCCGCCCATGCCGGAACCCTTGCTTTCGAGCTGGCCAATGATGACGAAGGGGATGGTGCCCAGCCGCACGGTCTGGCCGACGGGATTGAGCGGGCCGAAGAGTTCGTTGGCCGTTTTGGAGCCAATCACGGCCACCTTGGCGGCGCTCCGGACCTCGTGGTCCGTGAACATGGAGCCGGCGGTGAGCTTCCAATCGCGGATTTTAAGGTAATCGGGCGACTCGCCATACGCGGTGGTGGACCAGTTGCGGCCGTCGGCGATGGCTTGGACGGTGGCGGAATCTTCCGGGCTGACGGCGGCGATATCGGGGATCTCGCGGGCCATGGCCTGGGCATCGGCGATGGTCATGGTGCTGGCGCTGCCGAGGCCGGAATTGACGCCGCCGGTGTGGCGGCTGCCGGCGAAGATCATGAGGAGATTCTGGCCGAGGGAGGAGACTTCGCTGGTGATGCGCGCCTGGGCGCCGTTGCCCACGGCCACCATGGCCACGACGGAGGCCACGCCGATGATGATGCCCAACGCCGTCAGGCAGGAGCGGAGTTTGTTCCGGCGCAAGGCGCGCAGGGCAATGAGCGCCGTCTGCCAGACGCGGACAAAGACGATTTGAAACAGGTTGATCATGGGGTTCAGGCCAGCTTGGCCTTTTGTTCGGCTTCGTCGAGCCGTTTCAATTCCTGGGCGGCCGTGCGCCGTTTTTCATTCTGCGTGTCGCTCACGATCTGGCCGTCGCGCATCACCACCACGCGCTTGCAGTAGGCGGCGATGTCCAGTTCGTGGGTGACCATGACGATGGTGATGCCGGTGTCGTTGAGCTGCTGGAACAGCTCCATGATTTCAATGCTGGTGCGCGTGTCGAGGTTGCCGGTGGGTTCGTCGGCGAGGACCAGTTCGGGGCGATTGACCAGGGCGCGGGCGATGGCGATGCGCTGCTGTTGGCCGCCGGACAACTGGCTGGGAAGGTGCTGCTGCCGATCGCCCAAGCCCACTTTTTCCAGCGCCTCGACGGCGCGTTGCCGGCGGGCGCGCAGGGGCACCAGCGGATGGCTGTAGAACATCGGCAGTTCCACATTCTCGAGCGCCGTCGTGCGGGAGAGCAGGTTGAAGCCCTGGAAAACGAAGCCGAGCTTCTGGTTGCGGAGGCGGGCCAATTGCTGGCGGTTGAGGCCGGCCACCGCCACGCCATCCAGCAGGTATTCCCCGCTGGTGGGCTGGTCGAGGCAACCCAGCGTGTTCATGAGGGTGGACTTGCCGGAGCCGCTGGCGCCCATGATGGCCACGAACTCGCCCCGCGCGATCTGCAGGGTGACGCTGCGGACGGCTTTGACTTCCACCTCGCCGGTCTTATAGGTCTTGACCAGTTCGCGGAGTTGGATGACGGATTGATTTTTGACGGGCGGGTTCATCACTGGGGAGGCGGACCGCCGCCTTCGTTGCTCTTGGCCACGCCGGACAGCGTGGCGGTGACGACCGGAGCGCCCTCGGTGAGGCCATCCAGGATTTCGGTTTCCACGCTGTCCGTGATGCCGACTTTGACGACCACCGGTTTCAGTTGGGTGGGATTCTTGCCGGGCGCATAGACCAGGCGTTCCTTGCGGTCCAGTTTCGTGGGCGGCTTCACCTCGTAAATGACCGTGTCCGGTGGCGTATAGCGCAGGGCGGTGTTGAGAATTTTGAGGACGTTGGTGTGTTGGGCCACCAGGATGGAAACGTCGGCCGTCATGCCGGGGAATAACTTCTGTTCGGGATTCTCCACCGAGACGATCACCTGATAGGTGATGACGTTGGCGGTGTTGGTGGCGTCCTTGCGCACCTGGGTCACCAGCCCTTGAAAGGAATCATCGGGGAACGCTTCCACCGAGAACTCGACCGATTGGCCGTCTTTGACCTGGCCGATATCCGCCTCGGAAACCGTGGTGCTGATGTTCATCTTGGTGATATCCTGGGCAATGGTGAAGATTTCCGGCGTGTTCATGGCGGCGTTCACCGTCTGGCCGAGATCCACTTTGCGGGAGATGACGATGCCGTCCATGGGGGCGGTGATTTTGCAATAGCCCAGGTTGGCTTGGGCGCTTTCGAGCGCGGCTTGTTTGATGGCCACGGTGGCTTCCGCTTCGGCCAGTTCGGCGACGGCGGCGTCGAGGTTCAATTGGGAGTCGGCTTTGATGGGAACCAGCACCTTCTTGCGTTCAAGGTTCTGGCGTTTGACCGTGACCTCGGCCTTGGCGCTGTCCAGATCACCCTGCGCCTGCCGGAGGGCGGCCTCGTAGGTGGTGGGGTCGATCTCGGCGATCAGCTGGCCTTTTTTTACCTCGGAATTATAGTCGGCGCCCAGGGAGGCGATCTTGCCGGACACCTGGCAGCCGACATTCACGCTGAGCACCGCGTTCAAGGAGCCGCTGGCGGTGACATGCTGTACGAGGTCGCCCCGGGTGACGGGCGCGGTGCCGTAACTAATGACGCCGTTGGCGCGTTTGCAACCGGTCAGCCAGACGAGGCTGGCACCGACCAGCAGCAGGGACCAGAGGCCCGGTCCGGGGATGAGACGACGACGCAAGGGAGATTTTAGGATCATGAGATTGGTGCAGTTTGGGCCGCGGGAGCCGCGGCCCGGCGCTGGCAAAGGCGCCGGACGGTGACAAAGAAGACGGGCACGAGGAACAGGGCCAGGATCGTGGCGGTGAGCATGCCGCCGATGACGCCGGTGCCGATGGCGTTTTGGCTGGCCGAACCGGCGCCATGGGCGACCGCCAGCGGCGTGACGCCCAGGATGAAGGCCAGCGAGGTCATGAGGATGGGCCGGAGCCGGAGATGTACGGCTTCCAAGGTGGCTTCGATGACGCCCATGCCGCGTTCCTGCGCGGCTTTGGCAAACTCCACGATGAGGATGGCGTTCTTGGTGGACAGACCGATGATGGTGAGAAAGCCCACTTTGAAATAAATGTCGTTCTCCAGGCCGCGCAAGAGGGTGGCGGCGAGCGCGCCCACGATGCCCAGCGGCACCACGAGCAGGACGGCCGTTGGAATGGTCCAGCTTTCGTAAAGTGCCGCCAGGCAGAGGAAAACGACGATCAGCGACAAGGCGTAGAGCCTGGGCGCCTGGACGCTGGAACTGCGTTCCTCATAGGATTGGCCGGTCCATTCATAGCCGATACCGGCGGGCAGTTGAGCGGCAATCCGCTCCATTGCGGTCATGGCGTCGCCCGAGCTTTTCCCCGGCGCGGGCGAGCCGACGATCTCAACGGAGGGGAAGCCGTTATAGCGTTGGAGGCTGGGGGAGCCGTAGCTCCATTTCATGGTGGTCACCGCGGAGAGGGGCACCATGGTGCCGCTGCCATTGCGCACGTAAATCCGGCCGATGTCGTCCGGCTTCATGCGGAAGGGCGCGTCGAGCTGGACAATGACCCGCTGGACGCGACTGCCATCGACAAAGTTGTTGACGTAAGCGGAACCGAAGCAGGTGGACAACGCACTATTCAGGTCACTGAGGGTGATGCCGAGGGCGCTGGCTTTTTCCTGGTCCACTTTGATTTCGAGTTGCGGTTCGTCATCCATGGCTTGGGCGCGGACGGCCATGAGGCGGGGGTCCTGGGCAGCCAATTGGAGGACCTGATCGCGCGCCGCCATGAGTTTCTCGTGCCCCAGGCCGGCGAGGTCCTTCAATTCAAAATCAAACCCGGATTGCATGCTCAATTCGGCGATGGCGGCCGGCACGATTGAGAAGACCATGGCATCCTTGAAGGCGGCAAAGGAGCGGTTGGCCCGGGCGGAGAGGTTTTGCACGGAATGTTGCTGGCCGGGGCGTTGATTCCAATCCTTGAGCCGCACAAAGGCGGCGGCCGCGTTTTGGCCGTTGCCGTTGAAGCTGAAGCCGAGGACGGACATGAAACTGTCCACTTCGGGCTGGGCGCGGTAGAAGGCTTCGACCTGTTTGAGCACCGCCAGCGTGCGTTCGGTGGTGGCGCCGACGGGCAGTTGGACGTTGGTCATCAGAAACCCCTGGTCTTCCTCGGGCAGAAACGAGGAGCGCAACGAATAGTACATCCCGCCCACGAGGCCCAGCACCAGGGCATAAAGGGCAAACGCGCGCAAGGGGCGCCGCAGCCATTGGGCCACCCAGCCCTGATAGCGGGCGGCGCTGGCGGTGAAGGCGCGGTTGAACCAGCCGAAGAAGCCGCGCTTTTCGCGGCGTTCTCCGGGCCCGTGGGGTTTCAGCAACGCGGCGCACAGGGCGGGGGTCAGGGACATGGCCAGGAAGACGGAAAACAACATGGCGGAGACCAGGGACAGCGAGAACTGACGGTAAATGGTGCCGGTGGAACCGCCGAAGAACGCCATGGGAATGAACACGGCCGTGAGCACCAGGGTGATGCCGATGAGCGCGCCGGTGATCTGCTCCATGGCCTTGCGGGTGGCTTCGCGGGGCGAGAGCCCTTCGTCACGCATGAGGCGCTCCACGTTTTCGATGACCACGATGGCATCGTCCACGAGCATGCCGATGGCCAGCACCACGCCAAACAGGGTGAGGACGTTGATGGAAAAGCCAAAGGCGTAAATGCTGGCGAAGGTGCCCAGCAAGGCGACCGGAATGACCAGCGTGGGGATGAGGGTGGCCCGCAGGTTTTGGAGGAACAGATACAGCACCAGAAATACCAGGACGATGGCTGTGAACAAGGTTTTCATCACCTCTTCGATGGAGAGCCGGACGAAGGGCGCGGAGTCCATGGGATAACCGATCTGGATGCCGGGCGGGAAGAATTTGGAAAGCTCCTGCATTTTGGCTTTCACGCCTTCGACGGTGGAGAGGGCATTGGCGGACGACGCCAGTTTAATGGCGATACCGGTGCCGGGCATGCCATTGGCCCGCGCCTCCATCGAATAACTTTGGCCGCCCAGTTCCGTGCGGGCGACGTCGCGCAGAAACACCCGGGCGCCGTTGGTTTGCACGCGCAAGAGGATGGCGCCGAACTGGTCCGGGGTGCGGAGGGTCGTCTGGGCGCGCAGGGTGGCATTGAGCTGATTGCCGGGCATCGCCGGGCGGTCGCCCAACTCGCCCACGGAAACGTCGGCGTTTTGCGCCGCGATGGCGGTGGTCACGTCGTTGGCGGTGAGGCCGAAACTGTTCAGCTGGTCGGGATTGATCCAGACGCGCATGGCATATTCGGCGCCGAACATATCGGCTTCGCCCACGCCGGCGACGCGGCGGAGGGGGTCCAGGACGCTCGCGGCCACGAAATTGCCGAGGGCGTATTGGTCCATGGTGCCATTGGTGCATGACAGGCTGACGATGAGCGAGAAATTACGCGTGGCCTTGGCCACGGTGACGCCCTGTTGCTGTACGGTCTGCGGCAGACTGGGGGTGGCCAATTGGACCTTGTTCTGCACCTGCACCTGCGCCGTGTCCGGGTTGGTGCCCGGCAGAAAAAAGAGCGTGAGTTGCGATTGGCCGCTCGAGTCACTGCTGGCGGTCATGTATTGCAGGTTGTCGATGCCCGTCATCTGCTGTTCGAGCAGCGTGGTGATGGTGTTTTGCACCGTTTCGGCGGAGGCGCCGGCGTAAGTGGCGGAAACCGAGATGGACGGCGGGGCCACGCTGGGATACTGGGCCACGGGCGACTCGGTGATGGCGAGACCACCTCCCAACATAATGAGGATCGAAACCACCCACGCAAAGATCGGACGATCGATGAAAAACTTGGCCATGGCTGGTCAGGGGTTAACCGGGGTGACTGCGGCCGCCGCGGCGGGAGGAGCGTCGCTCGCGGCGAAGGGAACGGGTTTTACGGTGGCGCCGACGTGGACCTTTTGCAGACCTTCCACGATGACGCGTTCACCGCCCGTGAGACCGCTGGTGACCACCCATTGGTCGCCGGCAACGGCACCGGTTTGGATGGAACGTTGTTCCACTTGATTCTGCGCATTGACCATCAGGACACTGGCCTGGCCGTTGGCGTCGCGGCTGACGCCGCGTTGGGGCACGGTGATGGCCTGGGGCTGGCTGCCGGTTTCGATTCTCCCGCGCACGAACATGCCCGGCAGCAGGAGCTTGTCGGCATTGGGGAATTCGCCGCGCACGGTGACCGAACCGGTGGCTTCATCCACGGTGACATCGGAGAACACGAGCTGGCCGGTGGCGGAATAAACGGTCCCGTCTTCGAGGACGAGGGTGATGCGGGCGCCTTTGCCGCCGGGGGCGCCGCCGGCGGCGGCCAGCGCCCGGCGCAGTTTCAACTGGTCGGCGCTGGACTGGGTGAAATCCACAAAGATGGGGTCGAGTTGCTGGATCACGGCCATTTCGGTGGCGTCGGCGGCGCTGGCAAGGGCGCCTTCGGTGATCAGCGCCTTGCCAATGCGTCCCGAAATGGGCGCGGTCACCCGGGCGTAGCCGAGGTTCAACGCGGCGGTTTCGAGCGACGCCTTGTCGGCCAGCACCTCCGCCTGGTCTTCCTTTTCGGCGGCGAGGGCATCTTCGTAGGCTTGTTGGCTGACGCCCTTGACTTTCGCCAAGGTCTCGTTGCGGCGGGCCGTGGTTTGTGCCTCGCCGAGGGCCGCTTCCGCTTTGGCCAGCGTGGCTTGCGCGTTGTCGTAGCTGGCTTTGAAAAGGGCGGGATCGATTTGAAACAAAACTTGATCGTTGGTGACATCGGCGCCTTCGTCGAACAGTCGTTGTAACAAGATGCCGGTGGCGCGGGCCCGCACTTCGGCGATGCGTTCGGCGTTGACGCGGCCGGGCAATTCGGTGGTGAGCGTGAGGTTGGTGGGCGTGATGGTGACCACGCCCACTTCCGCCGGAGCGGCATGGGCGGGCGCACCCGGAGGCCCACCCGCCAGGCCGGTCGGGGTGCGGCCGCAGCCGGTCGCGGCCAGGAGGGCCAGCAGCAGGCACGGGACGGGGCGCCAGAAGAAAATCAGGTTCATGTTTGCGGGTTTCAATTCCAGCCGCCGCCGAGCGCTTGGTAGAGCGAGATCTGGCTGGCGAGTTTGTTGTATTGCGCTTGGAGCAGACCTTGTTGGGCGCTGAAGAGATCTTGCTGCGCGGTCAGGGCATTCAGATAGGTGTCTTCGCCCTGGCGGTAGCGGACCGTGGCGAGGTCGTAGCGGTGCTGCTGGGCGGTGACCAAGGCGGTCTCTTCATCAATCTGCAGGGCGTAGCTGTTCACGCCCACCAGCGCGTCGGCCACTTCGCGGAAGGCGGTCTGGATGGCCTTTTCGTAGTCGGCCACGTCAATGCGTTTGGTGATTTTGGCCGCATCCAGGTCAGCCATATTCTGGCCGCCGGTGAAAATGGGTACGGTGACCTGCGGCGCAAAGCTCCAGACGCCGGTGCCGGAACCAAAAAGTTTGGAGAGTTGGGCGCTGGTGGAGCCGGCGGAGGCGGTGAGCGAAATGGTGGGGAAGAAGGCCGCGCGGGCGGCGCCGACATTCGCGTTGTCGGCCTTCAAGGTGTGTTCCGCTTCCAGAATATCCGGTCGCTGCTGCAGGAGTTCGGAGGGCAGCCCGGCGGGAATGTCGGCCAGCAGATTGGTGTCGGTAAAATTACGGGGCGTGGGGAGGTTCGTGGGCAGCGGGCTGCCGATCAACAGGGTCAGATAGTTTTCGGCCTGGGCCTTTTGTCGCTGGTAGGTGGTCACGGAGATCTTGGCGGACTGGACTTCGCCTTCAGCCTCGCGCACGTCGAGTTCACTGGTGGCGCCGGCGTCGAACATGGCCTTGTTCACGTCGTAGGATTCCTGGACGGATTGCAAGGTGTGCTGCGAGAGGGCCAGCAGTTCCTCGGCTTCGCGCAGGGTGAAGTATTCGGTGGCCACTTCACTCACGAGCGAGACTTGTTCGCTGCGGCGGGCTTCGTCGGTGGCAAAATATTTTTCCAGCGCCTGGCGGTTCAGGCTGCGCACGCGGCCGAAGAGATCGAGTTCCCAGGAAGTAGTGCCCAAGTTGGCGCTCCAGGAGGAGGAAGTCACGCCGCTGGCGTGCGAACGGGTATAGCTGCCGCCGGCGTCCACGGTGGGAAACAAGCTGGAGCGGGTCACACGATACTCGGCGCGGCTTTCCGCGACGTTTAGCACGGCCACGCGCATATCGCGGTTGTTGGTGAGGGCCAGGTCGAGCAAATGCTCCAGCCGTTCATCGGCGAAGAAATTGCGCCAAGGAAGGCTGGCGGAGCGGGCTTCGTTGGTGGCGGCGACGCCGGGGAATTGGGCGGTCACCGGGGCGGTGGGCCGCGTGTAAGAGGGAATCATGGTGCATCCGGCGGCCAACAAGGCGGCGCCGGCCAAGGCGAGTTGGCAGCGGAACAGGGTTGCGGCGGATTTCATGGCGTCATCGTTCTTCAATACATCGGACGCAGCAACTATGCCTGAAAGCTTATGTTCTGGCTGCCGGTTTGGCATGAATGGCCCGAAGACTGGAAGCAACCGGGCCGAGGAGGGGACGAACCGGGGGAAGAAAACGGGGCGGGGGCGGCAGTTGGCCGGCGGCGGAGGGGCCGGACCAGAACATTCAACGCCCAATACTAAAGTGGGGCGTGGGCAGAAGCGGAGCCTAACCGCGAATAAACACGAATGAAAAGTGGAAATCGGAAACCGAGCCGGAAGGGGAAACGGCGGTCGCCCCAATTTTGGATTAGCGGAATTCGAGCTTTTGCTGGAGTTCCCGCAGGGGGCGAGTCGTGGGATATGTCTTCCCGTTTTTCAGGACGACGACATTTTCGCCCTTGAACATGGGCTGCAGCTCCTGAATGCGGGCGATGTTGACAATGACGGAGCGGCTGATGCGCAGGAAGCGTTCCGCAGGCAGGTTGGCTTCCAGGGTGGTGATCGTTTCCCGGAGCACATGGTTTTCCTTGCCCGCATGGACCACCGCGTATTTGCCAGCCGCTTCGATGACGTCAATATCCTCCACATTCACGAAGAGGACCTTGCCCGGGGTTTTCACGGCTAGGCGGCTGAGGCGGGGCGTCGGGCGTTCGCCCAAGAGATCCAGCAGGCGCCGGGCGGTGGCGCTGGCTTGCTGGTTGGCCATGAGTTCGCGGGCGCGCTGGATCGCCTGCTTAAAGCGTTCCGGTTTATAGGGTTTCAGCAGGTAATCCAGGGCATGTGCGTCGAACGCCTTAAGCGCATGTTCATCGAAGGCGGTGGTGAAGATGACCAGTGGCAGAAATTCCTCGGCGATGTGGCGCAACACTTCAAAGCCATCCATCTCCGGCATTTGCACATCCAGGAACAGCAGGTCCGGCTTGATGGCCGGGATCTGCTCCACGGCCGCCACGCCGTCTTCGCACTCGCCGACAATCTCGAGGTCGGGTTCGTCGGCGGCCAGGAGGCGGACGCGTTGCCGGGCCAGCGGTTCATCATCAACAATCAGGGCGCGGATTTTCATGCGGTGGGTTTGGCGGTGGCCGCCGGGAATTGGCCCGGCTGGGTATGATACGGCAGGTGGATTTCCACGACGCAGCCGCGGGGTTCGGCGGGGCCGAACGAGAGGCGCTGTTCCGGGCCGTAAAGTTCCTGGAGGCGCTCCCGGGTATTGGTCAGGCCGATCCCGTGCCGCGGGGAGACATTGGTGCCGTTGGCCGGGCCGCGACCGTTATCCTGCACCACCAGGCGGAGGTCGTCGCCATTACGCTGGGCCAGGATGGAAATCGAGCCCGGGGAACGCTGGGGTTCGATGCCATGGCGAATGGCATTTTCCACCAGCGGCTGGAGGATGAGCACGGGGACCAAGGCGGTGAGCAATTCCGGGGGTACGTCTTGCTCCATGTGCAGGCGCTCGCCGAAGCGCTTTTTCTCGATGCCGATGTAGGCGTTGATGAACTGCAGCTCGCGTCCGAGCTGGATCTCCTGTTCATCCATGCCATCCAGGCAGCGCCGCAGCAGTTCGCTCAGGTCGCCGATCATCTCGTCAGCCGCCTTGGGATTGACATACAGGAGGGTGGAGACGGCGTTGAGGGTGTTGAACAGGAAGTGCGGATTGATTTGCATGCGCAGGGCCTGGAGCTTGGCATGGGCCAGGCGCGCTTCGAGTTCGGCCGCCTGCCGTTCGCGCTGCTGGGAGCGACGGAAATTGGTGAGGCCCTGGCACACCCCCACCACTGCCCAGTAGAGCATGATGTCCAATCCCGCCCGCACGCTGAGAAAACTGGGCGGCGGGGGATTTTGATCACGGGCAGCCGCGGTTTGGGGCGTGCCACCCGGGTGGCTGACTTCTTCATTGGGTGGCATCGGCGGGGCAGGAACCACGTTGTAGCGGATGGCCAGTTGGCTGACGACCACCACCAGGATGCAGGCCAGAATGTGGGCGGCGAAGTGGATCGATAGCCGGTTGCGCTCGAACGGGAAGCGGAATGAAAAGGCGAACACGGCGGGCATGAACACCGCCCACAGACCCCAGAAGAACAGCGCGTGGATGAGCGCCTGCACCCAGGAAAACGAACCCACGAGTACGAACTGCGTGGCAAAGAGGAGGACCAGTGCAGCCCAAAGCCCCAAGCCCATCGCCAGCGCGTAGAGCTGCCGGATCACCGGCTGTGTCGTGCACGTGGAGTTCAACTTCGGTTTTCTGTTTGGCCGCCGTTACTTTGGCGGATCGGACTCAGCATAGCCCATTGGCGGAGACAAACCAAGTGTTTGGGATGGAAGGGACTTTCCGGGGCATGGATTCCCCCAAACCGGGCGCGAGATTCCGCCAGCCAAATTCCGACCGACCGGGTTTGGGCCACCGGATCGCCGCCGGCGGGCGCGGTTGTGCCGGCGGGTTCGGGCGGCTTAAACGAAGTGGCTTGCGGACTTGATTTTGCCGGCGTGACAGCCATGATTCCACCCATGAAATCGCACTCCGTGGTGGGACCAGCCGTCGCGCGGCTGGCTGTTCAAATTGGTGGCCGGAGAAATCTGGCGGCTGGTCTTCGGATAGCCTCACTTGGGCTGGCCCTGCTCATGGCACCCTTGGCGCAAGCCGGGCTGAAGTTGCCGGCGGTCATCGCCGATCACATGGTATTGCAGCAAGGGCAGTCAGATCCAATTTGGGGCTGGGATGATCCCGGCACCACCATCACGGTTGCTTTTGCCGGCAAGACCTATACCACCACGGTCGGAGCGGACGGCAAATGGATGGTGAAGCTGGATCCGCAAACCGCCAACGCCACCCCCCAGACGCTCACGGTTACCGGGTCCGCGACGCGCGAGGTGCAGGATGTGCTGGTGGGCGAGGTGTGGCTGTGCTCGGGCCAGTCGAACATGGAGATGGGCTTGGGCATGGTTAATAACGGTGCGGAGGAAATCGCCCAGGCGGACTATCCGCAAATCCGGCTGCTGATGGTGCCCAACCGCTGGACGCCGGCGCCGCAGCAGGATATGGAGGGGGTGTGGAAAGCCTGTTCGCCCACGAACGTGGCGGAGGGGGGCTGGAACGGCTTTTCGGCCACGGCGTATTTCTTTGGACGGGAGTTGCACAAAAAACTGGGTGTACCCGTGGGTTTGATTGAGCCGGATTGGGGTGGCACGCGGATCGAGTCCTGGACGCCGCCCGAGGGTTTTGCCGCCGTGCCGGCCCTTAAGCAGGAATATGAAAAACTGCAACAGGCCGACCCCCGGAACGAAGTATATCAACAGCGGTTGTCGAAGTTCCTGGGCGAAACCGCCGATTGGCTGTCGTTGGCCCGGGCGGCCTTGACCAACCAGGTCTTGGTGCCGGCGATGCCGGCGTATCCGTCTGAGTTGCTGCCGCCGCATGATTTGCAGAATGCCACGGCCTTGTACAACGGCATGGTTTTTCCGCTCCGTCCCTTCGGGCTGCGCGGCGCCATTTGGTACCAGGGCGAGGCGAATGTGGGCGAAGGCATGCTTTACAATGACCGCATGAAGGCGCTGGTCACCGGCTGGCGGCAGGTTTGGGACGAGGGCGTTTTCCCGTTCTACTTCGTGCAGATTGCGCCGTACAACTACGGCAATCACCCCCAGGCGCTGCCGGAACTGTGGGAAGCGCAGGCGGCCGCCGCCCGGGAGATTCCCGCATGCGGCATGGCGGTGATCAACGACATCGGGAACGTCAGCGATATTCATCCGAAGAACAAGCAGGAGGTTGGCCGGCGGCTGGCCTTGCTGGCGCTGGCGCAGACCTATGGCCAAGAGGACATTGTTTCCAGCGGGCCAACCTTTAAGAGTCTGGCCACGGAAGGCGACAAACTGCGCGTGACCTTTGAGCATGCGGACGGCGGGCTGGCCAGTCGCGATGGCCAGCCACTCACGGATTTTGAGATCATTGATGCCGAGCAAGGCGGCTTTGTGAAAGCGACCGCTCAAATCGACGGCGCCTCCGTGCTCCTGTCCGCTCCCGGCGTGGAACATCCGGTGGCGGTGCGCTTTGCCTGGGACCAGTTGGCCACCCCCAACCTGATGAACCAGAGCGGTCTGCCGGCGGGCGCCTTTCGCGCCGGCACTATTCCCGCGCGGGACTTCCTCAAGGCCCAAGTGCCCGAAGCCAAGGATTATCAATTGGTGTATGACCTGGACTTGAACAAGCTGGGCCACGATATCCACTGGGATGTGGATAACCGCAGCCAGATTCACGGGGCATTCGACCGGGTGGCCTATTGCGTGGAATTGCAGGATGCGGACGGGCATTTCCAGGCCGTCTATGTTTCGATGGACGCCTTTACGGATTCGCTGGATAAAATCGGAGTGCCCACCGCGGCCTCGGGCGCCTTTTTTCAACAAAACGTGAGCAATCTGACGGTGATTTCCAATGTGAAAGGCATCGAGACCGGGGTGCAGCTCGCGGGCGGCAATATCGAATTCTGGCCGAACAACTACGGCCAAAGCAACTCGGCCAATGTGCCCAACGCCTCGTCATCAACGTATGATTTCGGCGATCAGCCGGTCGGGCCGCCGGATGGCTACGGCTCCATGCAGGTGCACAACCACGACGCCCGGCAGACGCTGTTTGCCATCAATCACTGGAGCGACGGGGACCGGGCGGACTTGGGCATTGGCAACGCATCCAACGGCAATCCGGATTGGACTTTCGCCGCGAATGCCGGCCAATATCAGGCCAAGCGCCTGCGCGTGCTGGTGCATTGTCCCGCCGCCGCCGGACATTGAGAGCGGTCAACCGACGAGGTAGTAGGGCGGAATCACCTTATCCGCCCGCGAGCGGGTTTGGAGGGTGAGATCCGAGTTGCGGCCGTCCACCTGCTCGTAATGCCGGGTGGCG
This sequence comes from uncultured Bifidobacteriaceae bacterium, assembly GCA_964437865.1. Lineage (GTDB taxonomy): Bacteria > Verrucomicrobiota > Verrucomicrobiia > Limisphaerales > UBA11358 > UBA11358. Next base: position 25,104 of record CAYTJG010000033.1, read on the forward strand.
TCGGCCAGGCTGCGGCCGCCGGTCATGTGTCGTTTGATCACCGCCTGCCGCGTGCGCTCCCTATCCGATTCAATGAAATAGCAGAAATCGAGCTGCGGCCGGATGGCCTCCCAACCCGCCCGGTCGAACAGCAACCACAGTCCTTCCACCAAGAGGAGAGTAGCCGGGGTGGTGATCGGTGTGCGGTTGGGCACGGGATCATGCAATTTGCGCGAATAGGTCGGGAAGGCGAGGTTGCCGCCGGCGGCAAAGGCCTTCAAATCTCGGGCCAAGGCGGCCACGTCGTAGGTGTCGTACCGGCCTTTGACTTTTTTGAGCGGTTCGCCGTCGGCAAAATGGGACAGCAGATAGGCGTTTGGATAGTGGTAGGCGTCGATGGTGACGACCGCGAAATCGAAAGTCAGGCCGGCTTGCCGGGCGAGTTCCTGGAACAAGACGCCCACCACGGATTTGCCGGCGCCGGTGGGACCGGCCAGGCCGATGGTGACCCGGGATTTTTTGGCCGCTTGGTAGTGGCCCACTGTTTCCCAAAACAATTTCCGGTAGAAATCCTTTTGACCGGGTGTAAAGCCCGAGATGTCAATGGTCTGCTCGGTGACCGTCAGCGTGGCTGGGAACGACAATTCAGGAATCGGCACCGGCGAATTTTAGCGGGGCAACGGCGTAATGGCAATGGGCTGCAAAGGGCGCGAATTTTAACAAAGACGGAAAAATTTTAACCGCGGATGGGCGCGGATTCGGAGGCTGGAACGGGCTGGATTAAGCGCAAAGAGCGCAAAAAATTTAAACGCGAATAAACGCGAATGAACGCGAAGGCAAAAGCGGAAAGCGGGAAAGCGGGAAAGCGAAAAACAGGAGACACGAAGCGCACGAATTTTCACCAATCGGGCAGAAAAGTTTTAACCACAGAGGCAAAGACGGACTGATGGGCCAAGCCATAGGCCCCCGCCCGCGGGAAGCAAAAACCAAGTGAATCATGCAAAGAAAACGAACCGAACCAAGGCCTGCCCGAAGGGCGCTTAGATAGGGCAAGGGGTTGGTTTAGAATGTATTGAGAATCCGGCTAGGCCATTCCTAAGGAGTTCTTAAATCATTTTTCTTTTATTTCTCTATTAATAGGCCGCGCCTACGGCGCTGGAATGGCGATTTCGCGGGTCGTTATATGCGAGAGTTTTATGCCTTGTCTAAGCGCCATTGTGGTTTGACTCCTCTTCTAACGGAGCTGCGCCGATGGTTTTTTCAATTAAATCCGGGTTTAATCCGCAGTTGAAGATCCTGTCCTTTTCGGACCTGCTTTACAATGTCCGGCGGAATAGCAGGGTGGCGGCGGCCATGGCGATGAGGGTGAAAATGATCAGGAACGCGAGGTCGCTGCTGATCGCCATCAGCCCGGTGTTTTTCAGCACGAGTTGCTTGAAGCCATGCACGGCATACGTGAAGGGGTCGACAATCGCAATGGCTTTCATCCAGCCGGGAAAGGATTCGGCGGGATAGACCGCGCCGCTGGGAAAATACAGCACCGTGTTCAGCATGCCAAAAATGGCGCGAGGCACGAGCGGGTCGCTGATCCGCACCATGATGAGAAACATCATGCTGATCAAGGCCAGGGCGGTCACGACCACGAGCAGGAACATCCGGGCCAGTCGCAGCGGATTGAACGGATCGGGAATCCCGGCGATGAGTGAGCCGAGGGTGATCAAGACCACGCCGGCGATAATGGCTTTGGCCGCGCCGGACAGGGTAAATCCCAGGATCAATTCGAATTTCCGAATCGGGGTGACGAGATAGCCTTCGTGCAGGCCGCGCGCCTTGTCATCGATGAAAATAATGCCGCCGCCGATCATCGCCGAAACGAAAATCGCGAGCACAATGGTGCCGGGGAGCAGATATTGTATGTAAGGCACGTACGGATAAATTTCCACGACGGACAGGGTGGCATTCGCCGTCATGCGCGGCGGGACCGCTGGCCCGTTATAGGGGGCGAGTATGCCGGCAAAGGCGCCCTCCAGGGCGGAAGCGGAAAATTGATCGGCGTTGTCCTCCACCAGGGCGATGTGCGGATTGGCGCCCGCTAAAACTTTGCGCGAAAATTCCGGCGGAATATTCAACAGGCCGTTGATCCGGCCGTTGCGCAGATCGTGCAGCGCGGTCGTCTGGTCGCGATAGTCGGTAAAATCAAAGGTGCGCGCGTTGGCGCCGACCGCCTGGAACATTTCCTTTAATTTGATCGCGGGCATTCCGTGATCCTGGTCCACGACGCCGACGTGCAGGTTCTTGATCTTCCCGCCGAAGGCATAGCCCAGCACCAGGAGTTGCACGAGCGGCATGATGATGGAGACGACGACCAGCACCGGGCTGCGCCGGAAACGGCGCAGGTCGCGTTCGATGATGGCCCAAATTCGATGCATATCAACCTCGCTGGATGATGAACGGACTGTTCGCCGCCGAGGGCGCCTGCAACGCGTCGCGCATTTGGTGGCCGGTGTAATGCACAAAGACATCATCCAAGGTGGTGCTTTGCACCGAGAGCGACATGACCGGGACGCAGGCGTCGCGGGCGGCTTCCAACAGCGCAATGGTGGTCCGGGGTCCGTTCTGCGATGAAATCCGGAAGATATTTTCTTCGGATTTCACCTCCACGACCTCCGGCAACGCTTTTAATTTTTCGGCCCATTGGGGCGGCAGGCTGTCAAAACTGACTTCCAAAACGTTGATGCCGGGAATCGAGGCTTTTAATTTGAGCGGCGAATCCAGCGCCACCAGTTTTCCATGGTCCACGATGGCGATGCGGTCGCATAGCTTGTCCGCTTCGTCCATGTAATGGGTGGTGATGAGAATGGTCAGATCGCGCTCGCGTTTCAGGCGCGCGAGCATTTCCCAGACGGCCACGCGGGAAACGGGGTCCAGGCCGGTGGTGGGCTCATCGAGGAAAAAAATCTTCGGTTCGTGCACCAGTCCGCGGGCAATTTCCAGGCGGCGGCGCATGCCGCCGGAAAACATTTTAACGGGTTTGTCCGCCCATTTTTCCAGGTCCACGTCCTTCAACAATTGCCGGATGGTGTTCAGCCGCTTTGCGCGGGGAATGCCGTAGAGCTTCGCAAAAATGCTCATGTTCTCCTGCGCTGTCAAATCGAGGTCCGAAGTCATCGCCTGGGGTATGACGCCGATGGATTGGCGCACGTCGTTGGCGGCCCGGACAATGTCGAAGCCGTTCACGCGGGCGGTGCCGGAGGTGGGCGGCACGAGCGTCGTCATCATGCGGATGAGCGTGGATTTTCCCGCGCCGTTGGGGCCCAGCAGGCCAAAGACTTCGCCGCGTTCCACGGCAAAGTTCAAGTTGTCCACGGCGCAAAAATCCCCGAAGCGCTTGGTCAGGTTTTCAACTTCGATGGCGGCCATAACCGTTCACTGCTTAACCAAAGGCAAGGCGACATAGGCGGTCATGCCGACGGCCAGACTGCGGTCCCGGTTGTCGCAGCGCAACCGGATTTCGAAGGTTTTGATATCGCGCTTGGTCCGGCTCACATCGCGCTGCGTTGCATAATCGGCATCCACCTTGCGGTAAAACACGACGCCTTCCCGCCTCGTGCCGGACGGCAGTTTTACCTGCAATTTGTCGCCCAGATGAATTTGGTCCACGTAGGTTTCCTCCACGTCTGCGCGCACCCAGAGATCGTCCTGATTGATCAGGGTCACGATCGCCTGGCCGGGATTGATGACTTCGCCTTGCAAGACCGCGCGCGTATCCACCACGCCGTCGAGCGGCGCGCGGATCTCGGTATAGCCGAGCTGCACTTTGGCTTTGTCCTTTTGGGCGCCGGCGGCCGCCAGTTGATGCCTGCTCGCCTCCAGGGCGGCCTGGCGGGCCGCGACTTGTTGGGCGTTCGATTTGGCCATGTCCACCGCGACCTTGGCCGCTTCCACCTGTTGGCGCAGCGATTCGGATCGCGCCTTGGCCGAGTCGTGGGCCGTGCGCGCCTGATCATAAGCCTGGTCCGATTCCGCGCCGGAATGTTTTAACTTTTCCTCGCGCTGGAAGTTGAGCTGCGCATTCTCCAGATCGGCGGCGGCCTGCGCCACCTGAGCCCGGGCCGAGGCCAGGTTGGCTTCGGCCTGCGCAATCTGGTTGCTGGTTTGCGCTTCCTCAAATTTCAAATCGGCCCCGGCTTGGGCCACTTGGGCCGTGGCCTGCCATTCGCCGCTGGCATAAAACGCCATGTCCGCCTGCTGTGTTTCCGGCTGAATGACGCCGAGCAATTGCCCGTTGGTGACCGTGTCGCCTTCCCGGATGAGCAGTTGCTGCAAGCGGCCTTGGATTTCCGAACTCACAATTACTTCGTCGGTGGTGACGATGCCCGTCATCATGATCGCGGCCGGAGGCCGCAGGGCGAAGTACCAGATGGCGGCGATCGCCATGGCGATGAGGGCAATTAAAATTGGCAACCGACGTTTCATGTCGTGGGCGTATGTGGATTTATAAATAGTCCGTGCCGGACGAAATCGAGCACTTCTTTTTTTCGACGTTTTAAATTTGCCACGGCAAAAGGATCCGGATAACCGAGCTGCTGCATCATCGGCGCCATGGAGAAATAAGAAACCACGAGGGCCGCGAGGGAAATCGCGGTGTGCAACGTATCCGTCTGCCGAAATTCCCCGGCCTTCATCCCGCGCCCCAGCAGTTTCTGCACCGCCTCAACGCGCGGGGCGATATATTTGCACAGCAACCGCTCGGGCGGTTTCCAGTTTTTCATCATTAATTGCTGGAACAAGGGCGCATGCCGCCGCCGCTGGCTGACAAAATCGAAATGCAATTCGAGATAACGCAGGAGCTGCCGGCGGGCCGATCCATCGGCGGCCAGGACCGCCAGGGCCTGGCCGTTGAAATCCCGCAGGTGTTTTTCGAGCACTGCCTCATACAGCGTCTCCTTGCCGCGGAAATAATAATAGAGCAGGGCCTTGTTCACGCCGGCCGTGGCGGCAATGGCATCGGTGCGCGCGCCGGCCAGCCCGTCCCGGGCAAAAATCTGCTCGGCCGCGGCGAGGATTTTCGCCCGCGATTCATCGCGCCGCTCCTCCTGGCTGCGGCGAACTCCCAGTTTTTTGAGGGGGGCCATGTTTATAAACTAACCAGATAGTTAATATGTGGCCAGGCGGGCTGAAGCGTCAAGAAATAAAACCGGAAGAGCGAAATTGCCACAAAATAGCGCAAATGGCCGCCCCTTTTGTGCATCTTGTGCATTTTGGCGGCTAGCCTTTTGTATTCCATCCTGCCGGCCTTTCAGTAATTGTGGATTGTCGGACCGAGCCATCCGCGCTGGCCCCGGGCGGTTGGGGGCAGGGTGTTCAGCAGACTTCCTTGGTCTTGAAGCGCCACCAGGCCAGCAGCAACATCAAAACAACGAAATCAAGGGCGTAGAGCGTCAGATAGAGGACGTCACTGGCATTCATGACCGAACCGCCAAGGATCTCCCGGAACACATTGAACGGGGCGAAGCTGGGGAGCAGGTAATAGATCGGATTGGCGGTCGAATAAATGCCGTTGCCGGAGACGTAGGCCAGCACGCAGGCAATGGACGGATGCATGAAGAGCGAGAGCAGCATGGCCAGCGAACCGAGCATCAACTGGCGGCAAAACAGCAGCCACGGGGCGTACTTGATGGCCGGCCCCAGGTGCACGTCGGAGGTGGAGGAGAACAACAGCACGGCTAGCGAGGCGATAATGGCATAGGCCGCCATCACGGCCACGCCGCCGAGGTATTTGCCCAGGAGGAAATGCGCGCGGCTGACGGGTTTGGACAAGGTCAAGCGGATGCTGCCGCGGCGGATTTCGGAGGTGACCGCCGTGCTGAAAATCAAGAGGGCCACCAGGCTGCCGCCGAACGAGGTGGCCGCGTAAAAGAACGCTTGAATGACATTCGAGCCTTGCTCCATGGCCTCGCTCATCCGCTTGCGGTCCTCGTCGTTCATCTTCTGAATCACGGGGTTATTGGTGCCCGCCGCGTCGAGGTCAAACTGCGCGGAGATGTTTTTCCGGGTGCTGTTCATGACGATCGTGAAGAAGATGGTCATGGCCAGCGACACCAGCATCAGGCCGATCAGGAGCCGTTGGTGCAGCAGGAAACGAATGCCGTCGCGGGCGATGAGCAGGATCTGGTTCATAATTTGGGCGGGGCTTGAATGGCCGAGAAAAAAATGTGTTCGAGGGACTCCGTCTCGACCGTGGACCCCTCCGGCTGGAGGCCATGCTGGCGCAGGAGTTCATCGACCGCCTGGCGGGTTTCGCGGTTCGGACATTTAATGGTCACCAGGCGTCGCCGCAGGGTGATCTCGGCGTCCGTTTGCGCGAGGGCCTCCAAGACCGTGCCGGGAACATTCGTCAGGGTGAGCCGGGTGCTGACGCCATCGGAGAGTTCCGCCAGCGTGCCCACTTTCTTGAGTTCTCCCTTTTCGAGGATGGCCACGCGGTCACAAACGGTTTCCACTTCGGACAGGATATGGGAACTGATGAAGATGGTTTTGCCGTTTCGTTTCAATTCCAGCAGGATGTCGCGGAACTCCTTGCGGCCGACCGGGTCGAGGCTGGCGGTGGGTTCATCCAGGATGAGCAGATCCGGATTATGGAGCAGGGCCTGGGCGAAACCGAGCCGCTGGAGCATGCCCTTGGAATACTTGGCCACGGATTTGCCGGCGGCGTCCTCCAAGCGCAACAGGCGCAGCAGTTCATCGATGCGGGCTTTGCGGCCGGCGGCCGGCAGATCGAGCAAGGCGGCATAGAATTCCAGGAGCTGCCGGCCCGTGTAATAATCGTGCAGATTGACCGACTCGGGCAGATAGCCCAGGCGGCGGTGCACGCGATAATCGGTGACCGGCGTGTCAAACAGGAGGGCGGAACCGCCCGTGGGGCGGATCAAATTCAACAGCAGCAGGATGGTGGTGGTCTTGCCGGCGCCGTTGGGGCCAAGGAACCCGAAAGTTTCGCCTTCCCGCACCTCGAGGCTCAACCCTTTCAAGGCATTGGTTTCGGTCTCGGCGCCAAAGGTGCGGGTGTAGGCCTTGGCCAGCTTTTCAATATGGATCGCGGCCATGGCTAGTGTTCGGTCAGGTTTTTGACGGTGTTGCTGAGTTCGTCGCTGTTCGGCGAGTAGCCCACCTGCAACCAACGGACCACGCCGTTGGTATCCACGAGCACCAAGGTGGGAATGGCGCGGACGCCGTACTTGGCGCTGACCTGGCCATCATCCAGCAGGACGTGGAACCCGTATTTCTTGCGATTAATGAACGCCGCCGCTTGGTTCGAGGATTCCTGCTGATCCAGGCTGAGGATTTCGAATTTACCGCCTTTGGATTTATCCAGCAACGATTGCAACTCGACCATTTCCATGCGACACGGGCCGCACCAAGTGGCCCAAAAATCCAGCAGGACGACCTTGCGCCCACGATAATCGGCGAGGGAAACCATCCGGTTCGACACATCAAGCGCGGAAAAGGTCGGTGCCGGCTGGCCCACTTTCACATGGCCCATTTCGGTGGGATGGCTGCCGCCGCCACCTCCACCCTGAATATCCACTTTGACTTTGTAATTGATCCACAAGGTGCCTGCCGCAAAGAGGATCAATGCGATGGCGAACATGACCCGGCCCATAAGTCCACTCTTTGGAGAGGTTTCCACCGCCCTCTATTGGACGCACCGGGCCAATTTGTCAAGCCGCCGGCGAACCAGTTTCTGAACATTTTTAAGAGCCCACTTTGTTTATTGACCGATGGCGGGCGGGTATGGCAGATGGTTGGAACTCGCTGGCGATCGGTCAATAAGCAAAGCGAACATGGTGGCGGAAAGAGAGCCCGCCCTCATCCTTGCCTTCTCCCCGGGGAGAAGGAACCATTGTTCCCGCGCCGGGTAGATCTGGTCGCCCTGATTCTGCGTTGGTTCGGTGGCTCAATGGGCGAACGTGGCGTTCCTCTGGCCAGTCGTGGATATCTGCGTCAAC
>CAYTJG010000034.1:0-32684 GCA_964437865.1 uncultured Bifidobacteriaceae bacterium
TCCAGCCTCATTTTAGATACCGCGGCGACATCTCACCTTCGCCCCGGATGTGCTGATATTGGTGGCATGGCCATGGAACGCCATAGTTTGGCCCGTGGTTGAAATTGACCGGGCCGTTGATTTTCCACATTATCTTGGCATGGCAAGCAGCTTTGGAGAATTGTTCCGCATCTCGACCTGGGGCGAATCGCACGGTGGCGGGGTGGGCGTGGTGGTGGACGGTTGTCCGCCCCGCCTGCATCTTTCCGCGGCCGATATCCAGCCCGACCTCGACCGCCGCCGGCCGGGACAATCCCGGATTGTCACCCCCCGTAAGGAATCTGATACCGTGCAGATCATGTCCGGCCTTTCCAGCGACGGCGTGACGTTGGGCACGCCGATTTGTCTTTGGGTGAAGAATGAGGACGCGCGGTCCGAGGCTTACAGCGAGATGAAGGACAAGTTTCGACCTTCGCATGCCGATTATGCGTATTTTGCGAAATACGGGGTGCGCGCCTGGGAGGGCGGCGGGCGGGCGAGTGCGCGGGAGACCGTTGGGCGGGTGGCGGCCGGGGCCGTGGCCAAGAAGGTGCTGCGCGAGCAATTCGGCGTGGAGGTGCTCGCCTACGTCAAGCAGGTGCAAAAGATCATCGGCGAGGTGGATCCCGAAAAGGTGAAACTCAAGGATGTGGAAGCGAACATCGTGCGCTGTCCGGATGCCCGGGCGGCGGCGAAGATGATCCGGTTGATCGAGAAAATGCGCAGCGAAGGCAACACGGTGGGCGGCGTGGTGGAAGGGGTGGCGCGCGGAGTGCCGGCGGGTTGGGGCGAGCCGGTGTTTGACAAGCTGGAGGCGGATCTGGCCAAGGCGATGCTGAGTCTGCCGGCGTGCAAGGGTTTCGAGAGCGGTGACGGTTTCGCAGGCATTTTGCTGACGGGTTTGGAGCACAACGACCCCATCCGCGCCCGCGGCGGCAAGGTCTTTACCACCGCAAACCGCTCGGGCGGCATTCAGGGTGGGATATCGAATGGCGAGACGATTTTCTTCCGGACGGCCTTCAAGCCGGTGGCCACGGTGATGCAGGAACAGGAGACGGTGGATGTGAAGCTGCACAACACCACGCTCAAGGGGCGCGGCCGGCACGATCCGTGCGTGTTGCCGCGGGCGGTGCCGATGGTGGAGGCGATGACGGCGTTGGTTTTGGTGGACCATGCGTTGCGGCAGCGGGCGCAATGCGGGGCCGCCTGAAATCACAATTGCCGATTCCGGGAAACGGGCCTACGATCAATTTATGCCAGAGAAATCATTGCATGAGATTCCGGCTGACCTGCGGCGGCTATACGTCAGGGCTCAGGAGGCGGCGCAACGGGAAAACCCGGATTACGCCATAACATTATTCTGCCAGATTTTGGAAAAGGAACCGGCTTTTCAGGAATGCCGTCAGGCCTTGCGGGTGGAACAGACCAAGAAGGCCGCCGGGGCCTCCACCGGGTTCTTCCGGAAGATGATGGCCGGGGCGGGCGCCAGTCCGCAGATCGCCAAGGCCAAGATGGCCCTCAGCCGCGATCCCGCCGAGGCCATGGCCATCGCCGAGCAGGTACTGAACACCGACCCGAACAATTCCTTTGCCCATCGCATCATCGTGGATGCCGCCCGCGCACTGGAGTTGCCGAACACGGCCGTCATGTCGCTGGAGGCGATGGTGCGGCATTCGCCCAAGGACAAGGCCCTGGCCCTGGAATTTGCGGAGCTGGCGGCGCAGATCGGCGGCGAGGTGGCCGGGGCCGCCGAGCGGGCCTTGGACGAGTTGGTTCGGAATGGCGGCTTTGATCCGGACCTGGCGCAGGCGCAGAAGAACTTGTCCGCGCGAATGACCATGGATAAGGGCGGCTACACGGCGCTGGAGAGCGGCGAAGGTTCGTACCGCGATATTTTACGGAACAAGGAGGAGGCGGCCACGCTGGAGCAGGAGCATCGCGTGCAGAAATCCGAGGACACCGCGGCGCGGCTGATCGGGGAATACGAGGGCCGTCTGGCGGGCGAGCCGGACAATGTGAAGATGATCCGCTCGCTGGCCGAGTTGTATGCGGAGAAGAAGCAGTTTGATAAGTCGCTGGAAATGTACCTGCGCCTCAAGAACACTCCGCAGGGCGGCGGGGATTCCGGGCTGGACCGGTCCATCGCCGACACCAAGGTCAAGCAGATGGACTATGAACTGTCGCAACTGAATCCATTTGCGCCCGATCACGTGGACCAGATCGCGAAGCTCAAGGCGGCGAAAGCGGAATTCCGGCTGGGCGAGTGCAAGCAGCGCGCGGACAAATATCCCACGGACTTGATCATCCGCTTCGAGCTCGGACAGCTTTATTTTGAGGCGGGCAAAATTGGCGAGGCGATCGGCGAATTTCAAAAGGCCCAGCAGAACCCCAACAAGCGCATCCCGGCCATGAGCTTCCTGGCGCAGTGTTTTGCCAAGCGGGGCATGAACGATTCGGCCGTGCGCACTTTGCAAAACGCGATCAAGGAAAAGCCCGTCTTCGATGACGAAAAGAAGGATCTGATTTACAATCTCGGCGTCGTGCTGGATGCCATGGGCCGGAAGTCCGAGGCCCTGGAGCAATTCCTGCAGATTTACGAGACGGATATCAACTATCGCGACGTGGGGGCCAAGGTGGACGGACACTACGGGGCGCAATAAGCGCGGTCCGCGGCCGCGGGAAATTTGGACAAGGCTCGGTGAAACGGCCGTTCGTTGAGGCGCGTTCGGTTGGGTGACAGTCGGGTGCGGTCCGCGGCCGTCCCGGCCGCTGAGGCGTGCGAGCGTTGCGGCCGCGGGGAATTTGAGCACAGCGCGGCAAGGCGGCCGTGCGTTGCGGGGTGTTCGGTTGGGTGACGGCTGGGCGCGGAATCGCAGCGCAGCGCCCGAGACGGGCGCGGTCCGGCCCGCCGGGGAGCGCACGCTTCCAGCCTTACCTCGTCTTACTTGCCCTCGGCGGCGGCCTTATCCCGGTAGGAATAAAACGCGGCGACCAGACTGAAGAGCACGGCCACCACAAAGGTGAGCCCGGCGTATTGCAGGAAGCGGCCGGTGCTGACCGACGATTCCTCGTGGGCGCCGCCGGTGGCGAACAGCTTGGTGATGGTGGTGACCATCAGATTGCCCACGGAGACGGTCAGCAGCCAGAAGCTCATGATGGCGCTCTTCATTGCCGGCGCGGCTTCGCGGAAGGCAAACTCCAGACCGGTGGTGGACAACAACACCTCGGCGGCAGTGAGAATCATGTAAGGGATGAACTGGATCAGCACACACAGGCTGGCGCCGCCCTCAATCTGCTTCTGCAACGCCGCCACCACCAGGTAGGAGCCGGCGGCCAGGAACATGCCGTAGGACATGCGTTTCAAGGGCGAGGCGAACCGGCCAATGCGCGGATAAACCAGCAGGGTCAGGAAGGGCACCAGCACCATCACAATGGCGGGGTTGGCCGATTGCATTTGTTCGGCGCCGATTTTGAGACCCAAAAGGGTTATGGAGGTCATGTGTTCGCCCTGCATGACCCAGGTGGAATTGGTCTGGTCAAACAGCATCCAGAAGACTGGGATGAAGGCGAAAATGAACAGGATGGGGCTCAGGGACCGCGCGGCGGCAATTTCGTTTTCGTTATGGCGCGGCGCGGCATATTGCAGAAAGGACTGGGGCAATTCCGTCTTGCGGAGCACGCTCAGGCCGATGACCAGGAGATACCAGAGGGCCACCAGACCGAGGGAAACCCAGGCGAGGTCATTGGTGAAGCCGCCGCCGCTTTTGCTGAAGAACACCCAGATCATGAGCCCCATGATCACCACGGGCAGACCGATCGTGGTCATGAGGTTCAGGATTGCGAGCCAGGGGGTGGTGGGGCTGGCCCGGAGGGCGGTCCAGAAAACCGTGAAAAAGCCGGCGTGCCGGGTCTCGCGGTTGGTCGGTTTGCGGGTGTAAAAACGCGTGCCGGACCAAAAGATCAGCGTGGCCAAAGCCATCAACACGCCTGGAATGCCAAACGCCACCGCGAAGCTCCATTTATCGCTGGCCCACGGGACCACCAGAAAGGAAAAGAACGAGCCAAAATTGATGGACCAATAAAACGCGCCGTAGGCCTTTTGCAACAGATGCGATTGGTCGGGCTTGAACTGGTCGCCCATGAAGGCCGAAACGCAGGGCTTGATGCCGCCGGAGCCGAAGGCAATGAGTCCCAGGCCGGCGCACAGGCAGAGGATGCGCCCATGCGCGGTGTGGGCAAAGCCGCTGGCCGCCAGCACACCGTTGCCCAGACAATAAATCAGCGAAACCCACAGGATCGTGTGATACCGGCCGATCAAGCGGTCGGACAGCCACGCGCCAAACAGGGGCATGAAGTAGTTGCCGAATTTAAAGAAGTGGATGATTTCGGTCGCGTTGTCTTCCTCGAGACCGAGGCCGCCGGCCGAGACTTTGGCGGTGATGTAGCCGGCGAGAATGCCAACGATGCCATAATAGCTAAAGCGTTCGCACGCTTCGTTGCCGACGATGTATTTGACTTGGGGTGGCCAGCGTCCGGCCGAAGATTGCTCGTTTGGCGTCATGTTAAAAAACTGCGACGAATCCTATGCGAATGACGCGGCGGTGAAAAGCATTACCTTGGCCCGGGAACCATGCGCCGGGATCCACCGCCGGGATCAGGCCTTCGGAAGTGGGGCCGACACTCAGCAGGAAATCGCGGCCCTTTTGCTGGTTCAGGTTTGAGTTGGACCGGGATGCATTCGCCGGCCGATTGCTAAAATCATTCCACAAGGAACCAATCCACGCCGTGCGCCGGCAGCCGGACTGGCAGGTTGATATTGTAATTGCGATCCAGTTGGTAATGCTCAGGCTTGCCGTCCCGCTCGCTGATGGCGGCCGTGGTGGTCTTGCCCGTGTAGTAGAGCGGCACGCGGAGGGTCTTGGTCACCTCGGCCGCGAGCGGATTGTAAACCATGAGCAGTCCCTTCTCCCGGCCCGTGGGATTCACGTGCAGGAGGTAGTCGAGATCGCGTCCATCCGCGCGCCGGAGGTGCAGGATGTCGCCGTCCAATACCTGCCTATGCTGCTTGTAGAAGGTCACCCAGCGCTTGACCACCGCCTCGGTCTCGTTGGAATCGTAGAGCCGCGGACCGCGGTAACAGGCGATGACGCCTGCGCCGAAGAGGTTTTCCAGCCGCTGCTCGTAATGCGGCAAGTGGTCCTTGAGGGGTTCGATGGTGGCCGCCGGGCCGCCGCCCTGATATTCGGTCAGGGGCACGAACATCCAGCCCATGCTCGCGGTCTTGTCCCACGTGCCGTCGAAGATGTTTTGCCGCTCGATGAGTTCCTGATATTCCCGGGGGAGCGACCAGTTGACCTCGCGATAGCCCATGCCGCACTTGCTGCTGCCGGAGAGGTAATACCAGTCTGGAACATTCAAATAGACGCCGTGTCCGCGGCACCACTGGTACAGGCCGGTGATCGCCTTCCATTGCGCCCACTGGGAATCGTCCTGGCCGTGATGATAAGGATGGTTGGTGGCGGCGCAGGTGTCGCCAGGGTAGGAGCCGTCGTGTTCCAGCACCTCCAGGCCGGTCCGTTCCATCATGATCCTGAGTTGCGCCAGATAATTGCTGCCCCAGGTCGAGGCGAGGCACGGGGCCCGGCCAAAGGCTGGTTTTCCGCCCACCACGTTGTCGGCCGGATCATCCGCCTCGCGGCTCGCACACAGCGAATAGCCGCCCAACGCGATGCCCTTGGACTTGGCGTAAGCCACCAGTTCCTTGATCCCCGCCTGGTATTGTGGATCGCGGCTTTCAAAGTCAAAACCGCTGCCGAAGGACATGATGACCATCTCGAATCCCACGGCGGCGCATTGATCCACGGCCAGCTTGACGGCTGCGGGATCGGCTTGGCGCGCGTGCATGAGGATGGGGTTCTCGGCCGTCCAGGGTGCCAGGGTGCGGTACATGCGGCGCCGGGCCAGGCCGTTACGCTCACGGTCGGTGGAGTCCTGGGCCAGCTCAAACGTGCGAAAACTCTCAAAACGGTCTCCCGGCGCGAGTAGTTGATCCGGTCCGAGCGGCGGCCGGCATTCCAACAGGCAGGGCGTTTTTAAATCGTAGTTCACCTGCGAGGTGTAGCTGGGATCGGCCAGCCAGTGGACGGAGGGCAGGGTATCCAGCGTGCCCATGGCGCCGCCGAACGAATAGTCGGTCTCCACCGCCAGCCTGGGCAGCACCCACTGCGGTTCGCCGCCCACCGACGACTCGCCCTCGGTCACCGCCAGGACCTCCGAGACAAAATGGTTCAACCGCACGGGTGCTTTGGAGCCGTTCTTGACCACGATCCATTTGGAAAGGAGTGGCAGGCCGTCGTAGAGCTCATAATGCACCTCCACCGAGGTTTGGCTGATGGCCGGGTCCGTGGCATTGGTGTCGGGTCCGCGGGCCGGCGCCTGAAAGTCCAACGTCAGCGAAACTCCCGGCGGCGGCCAGGGCAGATCCCGAGACATCCACTCGCGATGAGGCAGCCAGGGGAAACGGGGGGCGGTCTTGCCCGTCTGGTAACCCAGGTATTGGAACGCGCCCGGAATGGCGGTGAGTTGGTCGATCCATTCCGGCTTGAGAAAATTCTGCACTGGCTGATTGGTCAGGCCGCCCACGTCGTAGGTGGTGCCGTTCAACTCGATGATGGCTTCCGGGCGGACCGCCCGCAGCAGGGACTCACCGGTCCTCAAATTGTCGAAGGCCACCGTCGTGGCATTGGGAGCGATTCGAAACACCCGCCGGACGAGCCCATTTTCCAAGGTAATCTCATGGTTCGTGGCGTTTACTTTGATGGCCGCACGGAACGGTGTGCCATCAATCAGCCAGTCATTTTGTCCGGCCGCGCCCACCGTGCCGGCGCGCAAGGTGGCAATGACAATCAGCAGTTGAAAGGTCGATTTCATTTCAGCATAGGTGGGGCGCATCCCCCGACTGCGCTGGCCTGTTGTTGTATTCTACGGGCACGTGGGATACTTATGGCTCGATTGCAGGCCAAAGAATAGCAACCTTCAAATGTGGCGCTATGGCCCATTTGGGCGGTGTTAACGGGGCCTGCGGTCATGCCTTGAGTTCGAGCTTTATTTCCAGACGGGTGCCCGTGGAGACCACCAGTCGGTTGGCAAAGGTGGCTTCGACGCGCCGGCCGGTTTGCACGGCGCTGACCGGTACAGGCTGTCCGTCCAGCGTGGCGGCGGCGCGGGCGAGGTGTTCATCGGGGGCCAACTCGGCGGCGAAAGTCCGGAGTTGCAGCCGGCCGTGCTTGATTTCCAGCGAATGCGTTTGCACCCCGGCCGCCCGCTCCTGGCGAAAGGTGCCCCAGCCCTCGGCACCGACAAAGGCGGCCTGGAACTTTTCCGGGGTCAGCCGCGGCGCGAAGCCGAGCCGTCCGTGGGGCCCGTGGTATTCGAAACCGCACGCGGCGGTGAAGACCCCGTAGCTGGCCATGCTCCGCACATAATGATCGCCGCACTCGACTTCATTCCACGGATTGCGGCGCGCGGCGTGGTAGCGGTCATGCACGGCCCGGGCGACGGCCAATCCTTCCTGGACCAATCCTTCCCAGAGCAGATGGCCGGCGACCTGGTATTCGAATCCATTCATGCACTCGTTGAAGTAGCCGGCGGCCCATTCCGGGCCCTTGCCCCTGGCCTGTGCATAGTCCCAGTCCGCGCGCGGAAACGTGCACATCAGCAGGCCGGCCTCGCCGGGCATGGCATACCAACGGCCCGGGGTATAGGCCTGCCGGTACGGTCCCACGTCCGGCGTGAAATTGTAGCGCCATAGCGATTGCAAGGCCGCCCGCGTTTCCTTCTCCGGCAACACGCGCGGGAGCCCCACGTGAAACGCCCAGCATTGGCCCATGACTTGGTCGATTTCGCAGCCGGTGCCGGAATTGATGGCGTCCGCATGTTTGGGATCCACCTGGTTGGTGAAGTATTCGCCGTTGTACAATCGCGCGACGATGTTCTTTTGCCCCACCGCCAGGATTTGCCGGCACCGGTTCGCAAATTCCCGGTCGTCCACCTCGGTGGCCATGGTCTCCGCCGCCAGCAGGGCGGCCAGGTAAAGCCCGCTCAACCAGGCCACCGGGCCGAACCAATCCGTATCGAGCGTGTTATGCTGGTTGCTTTCAATCAGGCCGTCGTCATTCGCGTCCTTGGCGATGAGCCACTCGGTGGCTTGCCGGATGTGCGGCCAGTTGCGCCGGAGAAAGGCGTCATCGGCAGACATCTCATGTTCGCGCAAGGCGCGCAGGATGCTGCCGGCTTGGGCATCAATGGCTGGAATTTGGTTAAACTCGCCGCGGAAATGAATCGCCCCATCCGGTTGCAGGGCGAGGCCAAAATCCACCTGCTCGCGCAGGAGTCGTTCGAGCTCCGGGAAAATCCTGGCCATGGCCTGCGCGTAGTGCCAGACGTGGCCGCAGGTGCCCTCGCAACAGCCAACGCCCTCCCAACTATAGAAACGGCCGGTGCCGAGCCGGTAGCACGTGGCGGTGGCCAGGATGGACGTGTTCAGAAACGTGCGGTCCAGAAACCAATAGGGCAGGGTGGAGTCATACCAGGTGTCGTGCCACAGCCTGGTTTGGGCGGCCAACGGTTCGAGATTTCCCGTCACATAAGCCGCTACCGCCGACGCGGAGTTGAAGCGGGTGGCGTAGAAACGTCCCCGCGGCAGCGGCGGCAGTTTTAAGTTGGGAAAGAACCAGGTCAGGACAAACGTGATCTTGGTCGATTCACCGGGCGAGAGCTTGAACTTCCGCGCCAGGGAGCCGCGCAGCTTTTCGCCCAACGGTTTTTGGGCGGGCTCGTCATTGGCGGCAGCGGCAAACAGTGCCGCCGGCAAAGGGTCCGCCGGCAGCGCGGTGCAAGCTGTGTCGTCGGACTGCGGGCTTAGCAACGCCAAGCCCAGCGAGCCGAAATCCTCTTCGTCGGACATAGCTTGGGCGGTCTCTCGCGGTCGGTCACTGAACACGATGTCATCCACCCCGATGTTGCCCCAGGGCCCGGTCGCGCGGTCCACAATGACCAGACGGCCGGTTTTCCCCGACCAGCGGCGTACATTCCAGCTCGCCGGTTGGAGACGGTTGTTGTTGGCGCCGGTGGCGGTCAATACGACTTGGCCGTCCACCTCCAGGTTCATGCAGGTCTGGCCCGCTTGATTGCCGCCGCCGATGAGGAAGGTGATGAAATCGCGTTCAATCTTGAACGGCCGGCTGGTGAGTGTGCCGGTCGCCGCGTCCTTCTCGCCCACGTCGTTACCGGGCGCGGAGGCATGGCTGTTGACGAGGCGCTTCCCGTGTGCGCCCACGTCCCCCTGATAGGCCGGCAGTTGGTCCACCGCCACCGGGCCGTTTCCGAAGGCCGTGCCCGTCACCGCCCAATCGCCATAGGTTTCCCGCTCAAAATCGTCGAAAACGATATCGGGTCGGTTGTTGGGCGGGGTGGCGGGCGCGCTTTCCGCCCGGCAATCCAGTAGCGTCATTCCCGGAGTGCGCACGAGACGGTTGCGGCGGAGGCCCTCCTGGCGCGACGCGCTGTAAAGGCACACGGCATTCTCCAGCCAGCCCGCAAATGCGCCGCTTACGGTGGTGGCCGACGTATTCTTCAGGCTGAATTCCAACACCGTGGCTGGCAGCGAGGAATCCTCCGCATTCAGCGGAATAAACGGCGAGAATGCCTCCAGATCCACGCTCACAGCACAATCCGCATCCGCGTAATGGACCCGGCCGAGGGGGTATTCCCCGTTGAACGAGAGATCCCGCCAGTGCGCGGCGTCCAGGGGGCGATCATCCACCTTGGTCGCGGTGGTGACCCGGAGCGCGAAGCCTTGGTCAACCGGCGACGACGGTTTCATTGGTTGGGCGTAATGGTCGGCGCCGGTGCTGATCCTTTGGTTGAAGATATCCCAGTGCCACAACTGGCCGTCACCTCCCAGATATAACTGGCCGGCGCAAAGTCCCCCCACCGGCAGGCCGATAAACCGCAACTCATCCCGCGATTTCGTATAGACGGTGGGGGTGCCGCGGGCAAAGAGCGAAGCGACCCAGGCCGGCGAGAGTTTCTTGTCGGCCGGGACGAGTCGTTCAAAATCGGCGCGGGTGAATGGCCCGGCCATGGCCGCCTCCCAAGGTCGGAATGTGGTGAGGGCCACACCGCCAAGGCCCAACAGCCGCAAAAAGTCGCGGCGGTCGAACTTGCCGTCCGGGCCGGCGCCCGCAGGGGTGGAAGGGAGATGGGATTTTTTGCTCATGAGATCGTGGTGGCAATGGATGCCTCTAAGACGGGCTCTTTTCAAGTCCTAAGTCACGATAGCAATGGGATTCTGAGTTCGGGAGGAACCCGTGGTGAATAATTTTTGCAGCCGCAGTCTTGTATTCGGCGGGTGGGCGCATTACTGTGGCGCGCAGGAGCTCTTAACCGGACCAACGCCATGATTGCTACACAAATTCGCCAAAAGGATTCCCTCTTTTACTTCGCCGCCTACCCCTCGGACCAGTTGCTTTCCCGGGTGCGTTTCATCAGCCGCTTCTATGACGAGGAGGCGGGCACGATCGCGCCGGACGAAATCAGTGCCGAGGACGACGTGGCTCAATTCATTGCCCGGATCGAGCGGAGCGACAAGGCATTTCAACGCGAACTGTCGCGTTCCAAGGTGCGGTCGATCCGCAACTTTTACGAGACGGCGATCTCCCAGCCGCCGATTCCCGGGACGGTGCTGCTGTTCACGCCGCAGAAATTGGAATTCGAGCCCTGGAGCGACGGCAGCGGCGTGGGCCGCCTGCGCGAGCCGGACGACAAATACCTGATCATTGACGGCCAGCACCGGCTGGCGGCGCTGCAATTTTACGAGCGCACCCACCCGGACGACGTCAAGAGCATCAGCGTGCCTTGTGTGATCTTTGACGGCCGGAGCGAGGATTTTGCCACCGAGATGTTCGTGATCATCAATTCCACGACCACGCGCATCAACAAGAGCCATCTGGTGGACTTGTACGAGCGGGTTTCGTGGGCGGAACCGGACCGGCGGTTTGCGGCGCATATTGCCGAAATGCTGTACCGGGAGGCGGATAGTCCGCTGCGTTACCGGATCAACCGGCTGGGCGGGCGGAGCAAGCAGGAAAAGTGGATCCTGCAGGCCGAGCTGTTCAATGAAGTGCATCGCTGGATCAAGAAGATCTGGCCCAAGGTGGAGAGTGAGGGCGCCGACAAGCGGCTGGCGGGTCGCTATTATGGCATGGTGCGCGACTTTTTGAAATCGGCCTCGCAGGTCTGGGAGGAGTCCTGGGGCAATCCGGATTTCATGGTCACCAAACCGGTGACACTCAAGGCCATGTTCCGGGTCTGTGCGGATCTGGCGGCGCAGGATGCCGAGCCGGAGGAAGGCCGCGTGAGCCGGTGGACGGCGCGTCTGGCGCCCTGGGGCGATGAAATAAAGGAGTTTCGCAACGAGGGTTTTTACGAGCGGTTTCCGGCCAAGGGCCAGGTGGAGCGGGTGGTGCGCATTCAGCGCGAACTGGCCCGGAGCGCCGGCGTGAAGGCCGCCGGGCGGGCGGCCAAGGCCGAAGGCTGACCCGATCAGAATTTGATTTCCAACGTGGCGCCCAGACCGCCGTTCATTTCCAGGTAACCGGGTGTGTACGGGTCGCCAGATTGCCGGCGGTTGTAATTGTAGAAGGCGCGCAAACTGATTTTGGGCGTGAAATAATACGCCGCCGTCAGGCCGACGCTTTGCAGATAATCGTCGCGGCCGGAAGTGCCGGCCACGTCGTGCTGGTAATCGGAAAATTGGAACCGGTAATACGGCTGCACCACCAAATGGCGGGTGGGCAGCCACGTGAACGAGGCGCTGGCCACGTCGTCAAAACGGTCGTTGAGGTCGCTGCGGCTGCCCAGGACGCTGGGCACCTCGGTGAGGCGGTAATCCACGAGATCCCCGACCGTGAAAAACATCCGGTCGTTGAGGGGGAGGATGCGCTGCACGCCGAAGTTGGGCATGAACTCGCGATAGGTTTCGTTGTAATTCTCCTGGTTTACGAGGCGGGTGAGGCTGATGCCCGCGCCGATCTCCCATTTGCCCAGGGTGTATTTGCCGCTTAAGAACAAAGTCTGGGCGTTGAAGTCGAGCGACTCCAGCCGGTTGTCACCGTAGTTATACCATTGGCTGGCGAGCCCCACAGCGGAGGCTACCTTGCCGGGACCAAGCTCGATCACGGGCGGCGTGACGGCGGCTTGGACGGTATTGACAAAGACCCAGCTCGAGATCGCGTTTGGCTGCTGGGCGTAGTTGGCATTGTCGGAATAGAAGGCTTGGCTGTCCAGCAGCACGTCAAAATAGTGGTGGCGCGGGCGCAGGCGCAGGATGCGCTGCGGTCCCACGTCCACGTTTTCGCCGGGATACAATTCCGGGGCGTTGGTGCCCGCACCGAACCCCGTCGGCAGTGCCTGGAGCTGCCGGGTGAGCTGGTTGTTTTGCAGTTGCTCGATGGCTGCCGGTTGCGCGTGCAAGGAAAGTGCGCCGACGGAAAGCGATGCCAGCAGGGGGCCGGTCCTCAACGGATTCATCCACCAATGGTAGGTTGTCATTTTGGCCGGGTCAGGATTCATGCAGGCCTAATGCAGCGTGCCCACCGTGATGCCGGTGCCCGGCAACAGCCCCGTGGCGCCGTCCGCCGCGTTGACCGTGGTCCCGTTGTAGGTGACGCCGCCCAGGTCGTTGACGGCGCCCGAGAGGACCGAGCCGTTGTGCCAGGTGCCCAAAAGACTGTTCAGGGTCACCGTGCCGCCAAAGGCCACGTCAGAGAGGATGATCGTGTTGGCCGCCAGGTTGACGACAGCGTAGGCGGTCAGATTGGCGTTGTTGATGGTGACGAGGTTCGGTGCGGTAAACTTGGCGGTGGCACCGCTACCGGAGGCGGCAAAGGTTTGTCCCGACCCGTCCAGCAGAATTCCGTCTCCCGAGTTGACGGTAAGATAGTGGGCGCTGATGGCAGTGCCCGTCAGATCGACCGAGCCATAGCTGGAGGAGAGGGAAACGGAGCCGGCGGCGGGGTCGGTGATCAAGGCGGAGCCGCCCGAGACGGTCAGCGCGCCCGGCGTGGAGATCACAATCGAGCTGGCACTTTCAATGGTGGAGTTGTTCAGCGCGATGGCCCCACCACCCGTGCCGCTCAGGGTGGTGTAATCGGAATCGATGGTGGAATTATTGAGGCTGATGGCCGGCGCAATGAGAATGGTGCTGCCGGGAACGTCGAGAGTGGCGCCATCGAGGGCGATGCCGCCGATCAGCGTGGTCAGCAGGGCGGAGTTGGCCAGCAGGCGCGAATCAGTGACGGAGAGGTTGTTGAGGGCGCGAACGGTCAGGTTGGCGGCCGCATCCACCGTGGCATTGCCGGTGAGCGATACATCCGCACCGGATTGCAACATGATGTTCTTGGTGGCGTTGTTCACGCTGACGTCGTCCAGCGTGAGGCTGGCGGCGGATTCCAGCAGAAGATTCTGCACGTCGGCATCCACCGCAATGCCGGCGGTGAGGTTGAACTGGCTGCCGGCCACCAGCGCCAGCGCGGCGGTCGAGGACAACCCGCTGAACGTGACGGAGCCCTCGATGGAAAAGTCATGTACGGCCACCAAGTCGAAAGCCGACAAGGTGTCATAGGGGGCGAGATTCACCGTCAGCGTGCCGGCGTTGGCCAGCGTGTTGACGAAGATGTTGCGTGCCACGAAGCCGGTGAATTTCGCGTTGGCGAAGTAGCTATTGTTGGCCAGCGAAAAATGGAGATCTGTGAAGACATGATTGGGCGGTGTCGGGATACTGGCGTCAGTGAGCGAAGGCTGGTTGATGGTGGCGTCGGCCGTCTCGGCTTCTGCCAGATCGGAAGTGGGCGGTGGTGGGGGCGGCGGTGGCGGCGGTGGCGGCGACCCCGCTTGGGACGGTCCGTTGTTGCCGTGCGTGATGGTATTGACGTCGAGCACCTCCACTTGGCTGGGCGAGGCGTCGTCGCCAGCGTACAACCCGGTATCGGCGAGCTGGCCGGAGCGGATCAGCTTGAGCTGGTTGTTGATTTGGTTTTGGATCAGGGCGAGGGAATCCAGCGGCTGGGGAAAGCCTTTGACCAGCAGGCTGTTTCGAACCAATTCATCGAGGCGGAAAATGACGACCGGGGCCAACTGTTTGGCGCCGGGCAACACAAACGTCATCTGGCCGGGGTCGAGCCGCTGTTTGAGGCCGTTGGGGAATTTGACTTCCACCCGGCCCTCCAGCGCGATGACCTTGAATCCGCCGTTGGGCGTGGTGGTCACAATGAGCGTGGTGCCCAGTACGGAGGCCGTGGCCGAGCCGGTTTGGATGGCGCCGCCGCCCTTGCCATGGGGCGCATGAAACAACAGGCTGCCTTGCTTCAGGTCAATGGTCCGGTTGGCGGAATCAAACGAAAAGATCGTGTTGGCGCCCACGCGCGTAATCGTTTCGTCCCGCGCCACCAATTCCGCGCGCGACGCCGTGCCTGTCCGCAGGATGTCGGGCATGGAGAAGATAGCGTGGACCGCCGCGGCCTTTTGCTGCTGGTCCGCCGCCGAGATGATCTGCACGTCGTTGATCACCTGGGTGACCTGGGCCTGCTTGAAGTCAATGGCATGGGCCGTGGCGGTGGCCAGCAGGACCACCAGAAACTGCCACCTAAGGACCGGCTTCTTCATAGTTTTCAACGGGTTCAACTCCACCTTCCCAGCGTCTGGCATCTGGCAGCCAAGCTACTGTTGCCCATAAGTAACATATCGGTCCACCGTTCGCAAACCCGTAATGGAACAATCAAACTCACTTTTCGGCCAGGGTATGCGAGCCATCCCAGTGGGCCGGCGGGGGCGCCAGTTGAAACGCCTGGCAGCGGGCCAGATACATTTCGCACAGGAAGTCCTCGCCGGTGATCTGCTCCCGGGCGAGCTTAAATCGGCCGCCGGCCTCCTGAAATTGGCGTTGCCGATAAAGGTTTATGGCGTTCTGATAGGTCGCCAGCCAGGCCGGGGCCGGCACGGACCGGTCGCTCAGGAGGGTAAACACCTCCACCGGCCTGGTCTTGCCCTTGACCGTGAGCAAATCGACCGTCCGATAAACGAAATGGTTGCGCGTGAGGACTTCCACCTGTTCGCCGATGAGAATGTCGGTGTGGAACTGTTTGGTGGCGCTCTCGAGCCGGGCGGCCAGGTTTACGCCGTCGCCCAGCACGGTGAATTCCATGCGCTGCGGATGCCCCACGTTGCCCACGATGACCTCGCCGTGGTTTACGCCGATGCCGATGGCCAGTTTGGCGCGGTCGGCATTGCCCTTCCAACTGGCGTTGAGTTTGACCAGGGCGGCCCGCATTTGCAGGGCGGTGGTCACGGCCCCGCGCGCATCGGCCGCCTTGCCCTGGCTCAGGGTATCGCCCCACACGGCCATGATGGCGTCGCCGATGAATTTCTGGAGGGTGCCGTTGTGCTCCAGCACGCTGCCCACCATGTCGCGGAAATATTCGTTGAGCTGCGCCACCAGTTTGTCGGCGTCCGCATTCTCCGTCATCGTGGTGAAGCCGCGAATATCGGAAAAAAGAACGGTGACGGGCTGTTTGCGGCCTTTGAGAGCCTCCACGAACGAGCGGCGGTCCTCGAGAATGGTTTTGGCGACGTTTTTGGAGACGTAGCGATCCAGCACGTTGCGGTAACGCCGCCGTTCGAGTTGTTCGAGCGCGTACTCGAAAATGATGCCGAAGGAGCTGGTGGCGACGAGGCAAAACAACGGCGGCAACATTGGCACCACGCAGTTTCCGTGGACGAATTCGAACTGGCCGGCGACCAGCAGGGCCACGGCGGCGGTGATCAGCAAGAGTCCCTTAAGCAGGGCTTGCGGAATGCCCAGGCAGATGAGCAGCGCGAGGATGACTGTGCCCAGGGCGAGGGAGACGTTGGTGCCGTTGCTGGTTTCCGTGAGCCATTGGCCATGGAGCAGGGCCGCGAGCATCTGGGCCTGGATTTCCGGGCCGGGCGTTTCGCCGAAGGGGGTGGTATGCATGTCGTGGAAGATCTCCGCCATGGGGCCCACGATGACAATCTGGTTGGAGACAGCCAGGCCGCCCTTGAACGGTGGTTTCTCCCAGAGCCGGTCAACAAACATGTTCTCCACCGGCCAGGCGCGATACGTTCCACTCGGCCCCTGAAAATTGATGAAGGTCCTGTCCTCCGCCGGCGGCAAGGTCACCTGCCCTTGAAACTTCTCGACGGCTCGCGCAGTGAGATGCTCCAGACGATCGGGAATCCGGCCCGCCCGGATCTGCCGGTTCAGCAGCGACCGGATGCCCGGTGCCACCCCGGGGGATTCCGTGGTTTCACGCTCGATGGAAGTCCGGTAGCGGGCGCGGCGAATGACTCCGTCCGGATCCATCCAGATGGTGACCAGTCCGGGCACGGATTCCGTGCCGGGCAACAGCAGGCGGTCGTTCGGGGTGATGAGCTTCTTGCTGGTGCTGTTGGCGCTGCTGCTGATGGCGCCCTGTTCATCGGCGAACATTTCACCGATGACCACGCGATCCGGGTATTTTTGCAGTTCGCGGGCAAAGACCTCGTCGCCGTCGGTCTCGCTGGCGAAGACAAAGTCAAACAGCACCACTTTGGCCCCGGCGTCCATCAGCTTATCCAGGATGGCGGCATAGACCGAGCGGTCCCACGGCCAAGGCTGCTGCATCTTCTGGAGGGTGGGTGAGGCGGCGATCTCGTTGCTCGATAAAGTGTCCAGTTGAAACGAGGTCGTGTTGAGGCCGATGAGCTTGATCCGGGGATCCGGCAGATCCTCGACGCGCAGGCGGTAGGAAAAGTCGGTCAGGGTGCCCTGGGCCTTCTGCCAGATGAACGTGTTCGTGAACCAATCCTTTTGCGTGAGCCAGAACACGAGCAGGCCCACGGCAACCACGATCCACTTTGGTCGATGGATGAGAAAATTGAGCATGTCTCGCTTTGCGCTGCTGTTGTTTCGCAAGCCGCGGCCACGAATTCAAGCTGGAAAATCATCCACGGTGAAAGAAACCGCGTTACCGGTCGTCATGGAAATGTCACTTCTGTTTCTTCCGTTCGGCCGCTATGTTGGGGCGGATGAGTCGAAATTGGCTGTGGCTGGTGATGATGACATGGCTGTTGGCGCTGGAGCAGCGGGCGGCGGCGGAGCAGGTTCTTTTCGCCGACGATTTTTCAGGTGGGCTTTCCAACGGCTGGCAGAACGTGGCGTTCTTCAAGGCACGCACGGATTACCAGGTGCGCCGCGAGGGGACGAATTGCCTGGTGCAAGCGGTGGCGCAAGGAACGTGTTCGGCGCTGAGCCGGAAGCTGGACCTCACGCCGTCGGCGCGGCTGATCCTGCGGTGGCGGTGGCGGGTCGAGGGGGTGGCCACCAACGGTTCGGAGCGGGAGCTTTCCCGGTTTGACCATGCGGCACGGGTTTTCCTGGCCTTCGACACGCTGGTGGGGCCGCCGCGGACGCTGAATTACCTCTGGGCCAACGTGGAGCCGGTGGGCGCCGTGCTGGCCCATCCCAAGTCCGGCCGGGCGGAATTGTTCGTGGTGGAATCCGGGAACGACCGGGCGGGTCGTTGGCTGGCGGAGGAGCGCGATGTGACGGCGGATTGGGAACGGGCGTTTCCGGGGAAGCGTATGCCCAAGGTGGTTGGGGTGGGCATGATGACGGACAGTGACAGTTTGGGTGGCCGGTTGGCTGGCGAGTATGCGGACCTAGGGTTGGTGGCACGATAAAGGAACCAACCAAGCTGTGGGGAAGAAAC
Source organism: uncultured Bifidobacteriaceae bacterium (assembly GCA_964437865.1). Taxonomy (GTDB): domain Bacteria; phylum Verrucomicrobiota; class Verrucomicrobiia; order Limisphaerales; family UBA11358; genus UBA11358. Next base: position 17,847 of record CAYTJG010000034.1, read on the forward strand.
CCCAGCCAGCCCCGGCCAAAGAAACGGGCGCTCCCGCGGGAGCGCCCTTGGGGGAAGTAACGCGAAAATTACTTGGTGCCGAGGATGGCATCCTTGGCCGCCTTGGCCACGCGGAATTTCACGACGCGCTTGGCCTTGATCTGGATCTGTTCGCCAGTCTTGGGGTTGCGGCCGATACGGGCGGCGCGGTTTTTCAAGACGAGCTTGCCGATGCCGGGCAGGGTGAACGTGTCTTTCGCATGCTTGTAAGCCAACGCGGCGACGTGGTCCAGAATTTCAACCGCCTGCTTTTTGGTGATTTGGGCCTTTTCGGCAATGAGGGCGGCGATTTGAGCTTTGGAGAGTGCTTTAGCCATATTCTTAATGTCTAGGTTATTATTGTTGTTGTTATTTTAGTCCGAAATTGTCACCAGACTTGGTGCGAGTTAAAATCCAACAGCGCCGTCACGCAAGCGAAAAAAGCGAAAAAAATAAGGTTTTTTTGTTGCTTGCGCGTTACCGGGCTTGACATCACAAGGCGTTTTCCCACCATGCACCCGTGGCGCTCTTCACCATTCAAAACGAATTCCGCTACGAGATAGTCCGCAAGATCTTTGAGGGCGGCATGGGTATTGTCTATGAGGCTGAGCAGCGGGGCGCCCGGGATTTTGTCAAGCGTGTGGCCATCAAGATCATTCGGCCCAACTTCGCCAGCCAGAAGATGTTCATTGAGAACTTTGTCGGCGAGGCCAAGCTGGTGGCGGACCTGATCCACACGAACATCGTGCAGACCTACCAGTTGGGCGAAACCAACGGCGTGGCGTTTATCGCCATGGAGTTGATCCGGGGCGTCAATTTGGAACAATTCACCCACCAATTGGCCGACCGACGCCAGATGCTACCCAAGGAACTGGCAGTGTTCATCACCAGCCGGGTGGCGCGCGGCCTGGCTTACGCGCATGCCAAGGCCGACAAGAACGGCAAGCCGCTGGGCATCGTGCACCGCGACGTCAGCTTCAAGAATATCATGATCGCGTTCGAGGGTGACGTGAAGCTGACTGATTTTGGCATCGCCAAGGCGCGGGGCTTCCTGACCGATCAGGAAGGGGAGGTGGTGGCGGGCAAGCCGGATTACATGAGCCCCGAGCAGGCGGATTTTCAGATTACGGACCGGCGGTCGGATATCTTCTCCGTGGGCGTGGTGTTGGCGCATTTGCTTTTGGGCCGGAACATCTTCAAAGGGGCCACCGCCGAGGAATCCCGGAATCGGATCCTGAACCAGCCCATCCCGGATTTTCGCGCCTTGGACCCGCGGGTGGACGACAAGCTCAATGACATCCTGCATCATTGTCTGGCGCGTGATCCCAACCGCCGTTATGCCAACGCCAACGACCTGATGTTCGAACTCGAATTTTACATTTACGGCGCCGGGTATGGGCCCACCAACGAGACGCTGGGCAAGTTCATTCGCGAGTTGTTTGGCCAGACACTGCCCCGGGAGGCCTCGGATCCCAAATTCAATACCATTGTGCTGGAAGAGACAGCCCGACTAAAATCCCGCCCGTGAAGGCTGGACGCCGCCTTGGTCATTCCCGAAGTTTTCCGCCCCGATTTTGAACCTATGAAACGTGCCGGCACTTTGTCTCAAGTCGTCAAAGTGGGTGTCCTGCAGCACGCCTGCACGGCCGATGCGGAGGCGAACCTTAACCGGGCCCTGGCGTTGGCGGGGCGGGCGGCCCGGGCGGGCGCACAGATCATCTGCACCCCCGAGTTGTTCCGCTCGCAGTATTTCTGCCAGAGTGAGGATCACGGAAACTTCGCCCTGGCCGAGAGCATCCCCGGCCCCAGTACCGATGCCTTCTGCGATTTTGCCCGTCAGCACGAGGTGGTGGTGGTGGCTTCGCTCTTCGAAAAGCGGGCGGCCGGCGTTTATCACAATACCGCGGTGATCATCGATGCCGACGGGTCGATCCTGGGCCGTTACCGCAAGATGCACATCCCGGATGACCCCCTCTATTACGAGAAGTTCTATTTTACGCCGGGCGACCTCGGCTTCAAAGTGTGGCGGACCCGGTTCGCCAAGCTGGGCGTCTTGATCTGCTGGGACCAATGGTATCCGGAAGCGGCGCGCCTGACCGCCATGCAAGGAGCGGAAATCCTGTTTTACCCCACGGCCATCGGCTGGCATCCGTCCGAAAAGAAAAAATACGCTCGCAAGCAGCATGGCGCCTGGGAGACCATTCAGCGGGCGCATGCGGTGGCCAACGGTTGCTTTGTGGTGGCGGCCAACCGCGTCGGGCACGAAGTTCTGCCCGGGGTGGGGGGCGACGGCCTCGAGTTCTGGGGCCAGAGCTTTGTGGCCGGCACGTCGGGAGAAATCCTGGGTCGGGCCGGGGTGAGCCGGGAAACCGTGTTAGTGGTGCCCTTGGACCGGTCCGAGGTGGAGACCACGCGGACGCACTGGCCCTTTCTGCGCGATCGGAGGATTGATGCCTACGGCGATCTGACCAAGCGATTGGTGGACTGAGCGCCGGGGCAAGGGGCACACGAAGCCATTTCCAAACGGACGATTTTATCGTATCTTTCCGCGTCAGGCCAGACCACGCGCCCGTCGGACGTTGAGCCGACGCATCATTTCACCGGGGCCGTCGGATGGTGAGATGATGATGAATTCTGTTGCCAACGCGGCCCAGCCGGCCGGTTCCAGGAAGCCTTTTGCCTTGGCGGTGGTTGCCGCCGTGGTGGCGGGGGCGTGCACCTTCTTGAACGTCTATTGTACCCAGCCGCTCTTGCCGCTCTTGCAGGGGCTCTTTCATGCCTCGGAGCTGGAGGTGAGCTTGACAGTTGGCCTGGTCACGCTCTCCGTGGCGCTGGCGGCCCCTTGGGTCGGGCTCGTGGCGGAATCCATCGGTCGCAAGAAAGTGATCGTGCCGGCGCTGTTTGCCATGGGGGTGGTCACCTTGTTGACGGCCACGGCGCAGACTTTGCACGGTCTCATGGTCTGGCGTTTCCTGCAGGGGCTGTTCGTGCCCGGCGTCATTGCCGTGATCATGGCGTACATCAACGAGGAATTCCCCGAGCGGGCGGGAACGGTGATGTCGGCCTACGTGGCGGGCACGGTCTTTGGCGGATTTCTGGGGCGCTTTCTCACGGGCCTCATGGCAGTGCACGGCAACTGGCGGATGGCTTTCCTCGTGCTGGGCGGGTTGGATTTGGCGGGTGCCCTGGCCGTGCGGGCGTGGCTGCCGCTGGCCACACACTTTGTGCCGGCCAAGGATGTGTTCAAGTCGTTTCGTGATACCTGGGGTCATTTGCAAAACGCCCGGCTGCTGGCGGTGTGCGGCATGGGTTTCACGGTTCTGTTTAGCTTGGTGGGTGTCTTTACGTATGTGAATTTTTACCTGGCCGGCCGGCCGTTTGGCCTCAATCCGGCCGCCTTGGGCAGCATTTTCTTCGTCTACTTGCTGGGCTGCGTGGTGACGCCGCTGGCCGGCCGATTCCTCGACCGATTCGGTTTTCGCCGCACGGCCCTGCTGTCGGTGAGCATGAGTCTCACCGGGCTGTTCCTGACGCTCCTGCCCTCGCTCGCGGCCGTGATCGCCGGTTTGGCGGTTTTTTCCTCGGGCATCTTTATCTCGCAATCGGCCGCCTCGGTGCTGACCGGGCGCGTGGCGGAGGGCGCCCGTTCGGCCGCCGCCGGGTTGTATGTGACCTGCTATTACACCGGCGGCAGCGTCGCCGCCGTGCTGACAGCCTGGTTTTGGCTCCGGGGCGGCTGGCCGGCCTGTGTGGGATTGTTTGCCGTGGCCAGTTTGACCACCCTCGGGTTTAGCATCTTGGGCGGTCGGAAAGCGGCGACCGTGAAGCCCACCGGACCGGTGGTGGACACGGCCATTTGAAGCGGCGTCAGTGATCGCTCGACATGCTCCTGGCTGATTCTCTTTGGCAGGGAAGGATTTCGGACCTAATTTGTACGCCGGATGCAACCTCTGGCTTGGATCACTGGCGCCAACGGTCTGATCGGGAATTATCTCGTGCAGACCGCTCCCCGGCACGCGCCCCAATGGCGGGTGCGGGCCTTGACGCGCGCGGATTTCGACCTGTTGGATTTTCCCTCAGTGCAGCGTGAATTCCGCCGTGACCGGCCGCAATTGGTGATCCATTGTGCCGCCATCACCCAGGTGGCGGATGCTCACAAGGACCCGGCGCTCGCCCGCCGCGTGAACGTGGACCTGACCCGATATCTGGCCGAACTGGCCGCCGAGGCGGCGTTCGTCTTTTTCTCCAGCGACCTCGTTTTCGATGGGCGCAAGGGCGAGTATGTGGAAACCGACGCGCCCAACCCGCTGCACGTGTACGGTGAGACCAAGCTGGCCGCCGAGGAAATTGTCTTGCGGAACGCACGGCATCTGGTGATTCGCACCTCGATCAACGGCGGCATTTCCCACGCCGGCAACCGGGCTTTTAATGAGCAACTGCGCCGGTCATTACAGACCGCCGGGCAGGGCATGACGCTGTTTACGGATGAATTTCGGTGCCCGATTCCGGCGGCCGAAACGGCGCGGGCGACCTGGGAATTGGCGCTGAAGTCGTGCGCCGGTTTGTACCATGTGGCGGGGGCGGAAAAACTGTCGCGCTGGCAGATCGGCAAATTGCTGGTGACGCGCTGGCCCGGGATACCTGGTGATTTCAAGTCCGGCTCAGCCCGGGATTTTCCCGGTCCGGCCCGCGCGTTGGACACGTCGCTGGATATTGGCCGGGTGCAAAAGGTGTTGTCGCAGCCGCTGCCCGGCTTGGGCGAATGGCTGGCCGCCCATCCGCAGGCGGAGTTTTAGGGGCTTTGGTTTCGACTTCACCGGTGGTTTGGCTATTCTACCATCGGCATGTCCACCATCCTGAACGCCACCGAGATCACCGTTCGTTACAACGAGCGGGCGGTTTTGGACGCCGCCACCCTGGCGATTGACGAAGGCCAGCGCATCGGCCTGGTCGGCCGCAATGGTTGCGGCAAGACCACGTTCCTGAAAATTCTCGCGGGCCTGCTGGCGCCCGATAGCGGCGAGGTGACCCGGCGGCATGATCTGGTGGTGAGCTATTTGTCGCAGGATTTCATGCTCGATCCCGCTCAGGACGTGCGCGGCAATGTGCGGTCCGGCGCGCGGCACGTGCTGGATCTCATCGCTGAATTTGAAGCGTTGCCGCCAGACTCCCGGCGGCATGAGGAATTGGAGCACCGCATTCAGGCGCTTGAAGGCTGGACGCTGGATTCGCGCATCGAGGCGGCTTTGTCGCATTTGAACTGTCCGCCCGGCGACCGGCAGGTGGACACGCTATCCGGGGGCGAGAAGCGGCGGGTGGCGCTGGCGCGGGCCATTGTCTCGCGGCCGGATTTTCTGCTGCTCGACGAGCCGACCAATCATTTGGACCCGGAATCGATCGAATGGGTGGCGGCGTTCCTGGAGAATTTCAACGGCACCTTTTTGGTGGTCACGCACGACCGCTATTTTCTGGACCGCGTGGTGAACCGGATGGTGGAACTGTGCGACGGCCAGTTTTGGTGGCACGATGGCAATTATACGGATTACCTGCTCGACAAGGCGGAGCGGCAGGCGGCCGATGCGGTGGTGGAGCACAAGCGGCAGATGTTTTTGCGCAAGGAACTGGACTGGGTGCGCACCGGGCCGCGGGCGCAGCGCAGCAAGGCCAAGAACCGGTTTGAGCGGTATTATGACACGGCGGCACAGACGGGACCGCCGGCCGAGGAGGACATGGAATTGGTCATTCCGCCGCCGCCGCAACTGGGCAATCGCACCGTGGAGGTATCCAACCTGGGCATTACCCTGGGCGAGCGACGTTTATTTTCCGGCTTCAGTTTCAATTTTGAAAACGGCCGGCGCATGGGTATCTGCGGCCGGAATGGGTTGGGCAAAACCACGCTCCTGAAGATGCTCATCGGCGAATTGCCGCCCACCGAAGGCACCCTCAAGATCGGTCCCTTGACCAAGTTCAATTACGTGGACCAAGCGCGGCTGCAATTGAATGACGAGCGCACCGTGTTGGACGAGGCGTCGGACGGCACCGAATTTGTGATCTGGGGCGACTCCCGGATTTCCGTGCGGTCCTATCTGAAGCGTTTCCTGTTTGCGGATGATCGCATCGCCACGCAGGTGCGCAAGCTCTCGGGCGGCGAACGCAGCCGGTTGCTGCTGGCCAAGATTCTCAAGGCGGGCGGCAATTTCCTGATTCTGGACGAGCCGACCAATGACTTGGACCTGCCGACCCTCCGGGTGCTGGAGGAGGCGTTGGTGGCCTTTCCCGGCGCGGTTTGCGTGGTGAGCCACGACCGTTATTTTCTCAATCGCGTCTGCACGGACATCCTGGCGTTTGAGGGCGACGGCCTGATACACCACAGCGCGGGCGACTATGATTATTATCTAGAGAAGAAGGAACGGCAGGCGGCGCCGGTGCCCAAGCCCAAGGTGGCTGAAAAGGCGTATTTGGCCCTCAATGAGCAGCCCAAACCGGCAAAAACCGGCAAGCCGCGCAAACTATCCTACAAGGAACAGCGCGAATTGGAAGGCATGGAGGCGCAAATTCAGACGGTGGATGCGGAGATTGCGCGGATCGAGGCATTATTTGTGCAGCCGGATTTCCATCGCACACATGGCACCGAGACCGACCAGTTGGTGGCGGATCTGGCCGCGGCCAGGACGAGACTGGCGCAGCTTTACGCGCGTTGGGAGGAGTTGGACGCCATCAAGCTGGTGGCCGAGACCAAGGCGGGGTGAACTGGCGGGGGATGGCCTGGCGCCCGCCGGGGTCGATTATTGCGAAGCGTCCGGGCGAGTGCACGGACATGTCCGCGCTTTTTTCCCAAGGCGCGGCGATTCCAAGCGCCGGTAAAACTGGGAGACAGGTCGCCCAGTTTCTGGAACGCGGAGCGAAATCGCGCGTCGTTCCGAAGCGGCGTCGGGCCACCATGCCTCAAGATGCTGGCGCGTTCTTCGCCAGCGCCGGCCAAGGGGACCCCTGGCCGGCCCAAAAGCGTTACGCCACCTTCACCTTGACCTTGTGCCCTTTGATCTCCGCCCGGTTCAGTTTGGCCACGATGCTGTTCACGTGTTCTTCGGCCACGTCCACAAAGAGATGCTTCTCGCGCACATCCACGGTGCCCACCACTTTGCCGGGTAGACCCGTTTCGCCGGCCACGGCATTGACGACGTCAATCGGCTTGATGTCCTGGGTCTCACCGAGGTTCATCCACAGACGCGTCTGCCCCGCAGGCGTGGCGCGGCTGACTTTGGCCTTTGGCGCGGCGGCGGCGGGCTTGGGCTTGAGGAACAGCTTGGAGGCCGGCTTGGGAGTCGCGTTTTCCACGGTGGCCAGGATCTCCGCGTCGGTATAGGTTTTTCCCGCGCCGGTCGTGGTTTTATTGAGGGTGGGTTTGGTTTCGCTGGCCGCCGGCGCTGGATCGACAGTTGGCGCCGGGGTGGCCGCCGGAATCGGAGCGGCGGCTGGTGCAGCAGAGCGCGGTGCCGCCGGCCGGGGCGTTGCGGCGCGGGGGGTGGGGCGCGAAGCGGGACGCGGAGCAAGGCGCGGAGCGGGGCGTTCGCCACGTTCCTCAAAACGAGGACGGCGCGGTTCGCGGGAATCGCGTTGGGGGCGGTCAGCGAAGCGGTCGGGGCGACGGTCGGATCGCGGGCTGCGTTCGCGGCGATCATCGGAATACCGTTCGCGTTCCGGGCGTGGCCGGGGCTCGTGCTCTTCCTTGGGCGGTTGGTGCCGGGCGGCTTCACCGTTATGCAACTGATAAATCAGGGCGGAAAAGATATCCGAGGAACTGAAGCCTTCTTCGGTCAACTGGGCCAGCAGGCGCTCGCAACTGGGGAAACCGCCGCTGGTCAGCAGCCCGCGGAGCTTTTCCAGAAACACGTTCTCGCGCGCCTCGGCCACTTCGTCCACGGTCGGGACCTTCCCGCGCTGGATCCGCACGTTGGCAAAGCGTTCGATGTTCCGGATTTGAAACAACTCCCGGTACGGCACCAGCGAGATGGCGCGCCCGCTCTTGCCGGCGCGGCCGGTGCGGCCAATGCGGTGGACGTAATCTTCCGGGTCGTAGGGCAGATCATAGTTGAACACCACTTCCACGTCGTCCACGTCGATTCCGCGGGCGGCCACGTCCGTGGCCACCAGGAACTCCAGGCCGGATTGACGGAACTTGTTCATCACGCGGTCGCGCATGTTTTGGGTCATGTCGCCGTGCAGCCGGTCGGCCTGGTAGCCGGCGGCTTCCAGGTAATCCACCAGGTCATCCACCATGCGCTTGGTATTGCAAAAGACGATGCCCAGCTTGATGTCGTACAAATCAATCAGCCGCGTCAGCAGTTCCATCTTGTTACGGCGATCCACCTCATAATAGACCTGCTCCACCGTGGGCACGGTCATGGACTTTTGGGCGATCTGCACCGATTGCGGCTCATGCGCATACTTTTCAATCAGCTCACGAATCGGCTTCGGCATGGTGGCGGAGAAAAACACGGTCTGGCGCTCCTTCGGCACCGCCTGCAGGATCGTTTCAATGTCGTCGCGAAAGCCCATGTCCAGCATCACGTCGGCTTCGTCGAGAATCGCCATCTTGACGGTGTTGAGCCGCAGGGTGCCACGGCGCATGTGATCCATGATGCGGCCGGGGGTGCCGATCACGATCTGGGCGCCCTGCTGGAGACCGTAGAACTGGCGTTCATAGGACTGGCCGCCGTAGATGGGCAGCGTTTGGATGCCGCGCTTGAAGAGCGCCAGTTTGCGGAGTTCCTCGGAAACCTGCACGGCCAGTTCGCGGGTCGGGCAGAGGATCAACACTTGCACCTCACGGCGGCTGGGATCGGTCTTCTCCACCGCCGGGATGCCAAAAGCGGCCGTTTTGCCCGAGCCGGTTTGCGACTGGCCCACGACGTCCTTGCCCGCCATCAGGACGGGGATGGCCTCAGCCTGGATGGGCGAGGCCTGTTCGAAGCCGAGTTTTTCAACGGCTTGCAACGATTCGGCGGACAGGCCGAGTTCGGAAAAGAGTTTTGATGTCATGCAAATAATATTGCCAAGCTGCCTAATTTACCAGAGTTCCGGCCGGAGCGAGAGACAATTCTGTGTCGATTTGGGCTGCGCGGGGCGAAATTATCTGTAAAGCGTTCCTACCTAAGTGGTGGGTCAACCTTCCCCCCCAACATCCTATTTCGATGGAAACCCCTGCCACTTCACGTTGAGTGTTAAATGTTTCGGCTACTGGGATCCGGAAAGGACGGCCTTCACGCGCTGGTATTCCTGGCTGATTTGGGTTGCCGTCCACGCCTGGCCGGCCACCTTCACCTCGTCGAGGTAGTTATTGCCGAGCTGATTGGTTGTTGGCCCCCAGCTCACCGAGGGCGAGGCGAGATTGCCGATCGATAGGTTGCCGGGGCCGCAAAAGAGCAGGTCGCGATACGGGGTGGCTGCGGCCGCCAGGGCCGCGTCCACATAGATTTTTTTCTCCCCCGACGCGTACGTGGCCGCGAGATGATGCCAGTGGCCGTCCGCCAGGCTGGCCGCGCCGGCCAGGAGGGTGTGTGGATTGCTGTGATTCAACTGGTCCTCGGTGACGAAGCCCACGTCGAGCGCGCCGGCGGCGGTGTTGGACACGTAGAGCCAGAAATCGCAGAAGTAGGGCGGAATATAATCGGCGACGATGGTGCCGCCGCGGGGGCTGATGGACGACGGCGAGGAAATTTTCACCCAGGCACTCAAAGTGAGGTTGCTGAGATTCGCGAAGGGGTCGCGGTCGCCGATGGCCACATAATGGGCGGCGGTGGCAAACGTGGGGCTGGTGCCGAGTTCCGTGCTGACCAGTGCCGACGAGTGGTTGCGGATGCCACTGCTGAATGGGGCGGCACTGTTGCTGAGGCCCAAGCCGTAAGTCTGATGGAGCGCAAACGGTCCCCCATCGCGCAAAGTGCCTTTCGTTGGCTCGAAATTCAAGTAGAGCAGGAGCCCGTTCTGGCTCGCGGAGAGCGTCTGTGATTTTTGCCAGGCGCTGGGTTGTGGCAGCTCGCCCGTGCCATAAAGCGGAAACGAGCTGGTTGCGTTTGACTGAACGACGGCACCCCCGGAATAGTCGTTTTGCGTCAATGTTTGGACATAACATGCGTTGCGCCCGGGGCTGACCGTGACCAGCTCCCAGAACATGTTCGGGCCGTTAACTTCCGCGCTTTGGTAATTCACAAAAATCTGGGTGACAATATGTCCATCCGCCGCGTGGTCGCAGAACCATTCCTGATTCATGCCGCTGGTGAAGTGCCCGCTGAACGTCGCCACCACGTTTTTCGTGCGGGCCAGGTAATTGTTCCACTGCTGGTTGGGATACAGATACTGCGGGGCTTGATCGTATTCAAACAAGTTGACCGACGGGAACGCCCACTGGTTATTGACGCTGGCGCGCCGGCCCACCGGGACATCGTCCACAAACAGGTGCGTGGTGTAGAACGCCGGGCAGCTCGGGTAGGCGGCGAAGACATTGGTGGCCCAGGACAGCAGGTTGGTATCCGGCACCCAGCCGGCTCCCAGGAAGACATAGCCGGTTCCAAGGTTGGAAACCACGTTATACATGCCGGCGATATTGGTTGGGTTTTCAAAGCCGCCCGTCCACCCGCCCGGCACGTTGGTCCAGAACGATTGGGGCAGGTAGCGATTGTAGTTGGTAATCCCATACGGGTTTATCGACGAAAGCGCGTCCTTGTCATGATTGCCGGGGGCCAGCAGCATGGAAATCCCTGCCGCGAGAATCAGGCGGCAGCCGTTGGAGGCCACCGTGAGTTGAGTGGGATCGGAGCGGTCGACCAGATCGCCCACCGAGACGGCCTCCTTGATATGGTAAGCCTGTTTGTTCGTGGCCACCCACTGGCACATGGCGTAGAACATATTGGGGTGCAACGCCACCGCATACTGGGTGTCCGGGAAAACCACAAAGGACCAGTCGCCTGGTTGGGACTCGGTGGCAGGGTTGGGCGGCTGGGCGGATGGTTGAACCACGTTCTCGCCCGAGGTTCCAGACGTGGACGAGTCGCCTGCCAAGGCGGTGTCACCCGCGGCTACCAAGGCCAGGACCAGAAGCACGCAATCTCTCAATTTCATAATAAATCGGCTCGGTGTAATTCCCCGTTCGTTACCATTGGGTTCTTCTGTATTATCGGTGGCGTACGCTGGAGACGTCATCCACGGTCATTCCGGTCGCTGTAAACTAGGGCCACTGGGTCCGTTCTTCAATCATTTCCGCCTGTCAAGGTCAACGCCCGCCCGGGCGCCGGCCAGCTTCTACTTTCGTCGGGACCAGAACCGATGCTATGCTGTCGCGCGTGAATACAACCATCAGACTTTTGTTGGCGGCCGCCTGTCTGCTCGTATCCGGTAGCCGGGGATGGAGCGCGGATACCAATCACAATTTTGCCGTCTGGGAACAGGCGATTGCCGGCTACGAACATCTGGATGCCACGACTCCGCCGCCCCTGGGTGGCATTGAGTTCGTTGGCTCGTCCACCATTGCGCGCTGGAAGACATTGGCGGCGGATTTTGCCGGCGCGCCGGTGTACAATCGCGGCTTCGGCGGCTCGGAAATCATGGACTCCACTCATTTTGCCAACCGGATCATTTTCCCCTACGCGCCGCGCAAAATTTTCTTCCGCGCGGGCGGCAATGACCTGGCCAATGGCAAGTCTGCCGAAGAGGTGTTCGCCAATTTCAAGGAGTTCGCCACCTTGGTCCATGCCCATCTGCCGGCCACCGAAATCTATTACATTGCCTGGAATCCCACGCCGTCCCGCTGGCGGCAGCACGAGGCGGAAAAGACGCTGAACAGCCTGGTGGCCGGCTTTTGTCAGGACCAGCCTCACCTGAAGTATATCGAGACGTATGATCTGGTGCTGGACGCCGCGGGCCGGCCGCGCCCGGAGTTATTTGTAGCCGACCAATTGCATTTCAATGAGGCGGGGTACCGTCTGCTCGCTGCGCGCGTGCGCCCCTACGTCATGGATCCCGGAACGAACGCGCCGTCCGTCGGCGCAGGCCACTAACGCAACGCCTTGGCCACCGACTCGGCGCTGAAGCCTCGGAGCAGAAGGGTCTTATGACGGGAAGTGTGGCCGCGGATCAGCTCGACGCGGTTGCGGGCACAGTCCAGTTTTTCCGCCAGCAATTCCAGCAACGCCTCGTTGGCGGCGGCATCCACGGGTGGGGCGGTGACTTTGATTTTCAACTCGTTGCCGAGTGCCTCGCCGAGCCCATTCGACGAGGCGCGCGGCTGCAGTTTGACCGCCAAACGGACCCCTTCCGCGCAGGGGATGATGTGCCCTGGAATGGGATCAGGCCGCGGGGCGCTTGGAGTTGGGTGGGGATTCATGCAGTGAGTTAACGTTCCGGGGCGGCGGACCATTGCCAAGACCGAACCGCCAACTTTAACCTTTCAACTCGGCGATGGAATCGCGGAGCGCCGTGACGAGGCGGTGCAACTGGGTCGGGGTGGTGCAATACGGCGGCATCAACACAATGACGTTGCCCACCGGTCGGGTGAGCACGCCCCGTCGGGCCATGGCGTCACAGACGCGAAAGCCCGCCTGTTCGCGCAGCGCAAACGGCCGGCGGGTGCGCCAGTCGCGGACGAGCTCGATGCCGGCCACCAACCCGACCTGGCGAATATCCCCCACGGCCGGCAGGGGCCAGAGCGTTTGCAGCTCCGCTTGCAGTTGTTGTTGCAGTTTCGCGCGGGCGCGCCCGGCGGCGGCGGTTTCCAACAAGTCCAGACTCGCCAGGGCCGCAGCCGATCCAAGCTGGTTGCCGGTAAAACTATGACCGTGGAAGAAGGACTTGAATTCCTCGTACTCGCCCAGAAACGCATCAAAAATCTGCTGCGTGGTGAGCGTGGCGGCCATGGGTAGATAACCGCCAGTGAGACCTTTGGCCACGCACAGAAAATCCGGGGTCACCCCGACTCTGGCCGTGGCGAAGAGCTTGGCGGTGACCGGCTTTTTCACTGGGATCGCCACCGCGCCATCATTCTCCTCGTCAGCAACGCCCGTACGGCCGAAGGCGGTCATTACCTCATCCGCCACCAGCAAGGCGCCGTGTCCCCGGGCAATGGCGGTCACCTGTGCCAGCCAGCCACGGGGCTGGGGAATCATGCCGGCCGCCCCCTGCATCAAGGGCTCGAACACAAAGGCGGCATACGGATTGCCTGTCTTCCGCTGCGCCGCGAACTTGCGTTCCACCTGGCCGAGGCATTCCCAGCCACACCGGCGGTACAGGCGCGCATCCGCCCGCTCCGGTTTGGCCCGGTTGAACGGACACCGATAGCAATACGGCGACATCACGTGGTCCGTGGTAAACAGCATTCCGCCGTAGGCCTTGTGAAACAAATCAATGTGCCCCAGCGAAACCGCGCCGATGGTGTCGCCATGATACGCGCCGGCCAGCGAGAGAAACCGCGGCCGGCTCTTTGGCCCGCGCGTGCGCCGGGTAAATTCGTAGGCCAGTTTCAAGGCCACCTCCAGCGCCGTGGACCCATCATCGCCAAAAAACACCTTGGCCAAGCGGGGGTTGGGGACGGCCGGTTTTCCCGCCCGGCGGAGCGAGGCAGGATAATTGCGCCGGGTAATCCCGATCAGTCGCGCAGCCAGCAACGACGCCGGCTCGTTGGCAAAGCCCAGCGCCGAGCTGTGGGCGATCTTTTTCAACTGCCCCCGGATGGCAGCGTTGATGGCGGGATGTCCATGGCCGTGGAGATTCGTCCAGATGGACGCATTGGCATCCAGGTATTCGCGGCCTTTCACATCGCGCAGCACCGCGCCTTTGCCTTGTGCGATGACAATGGGCTCATGGCGGAGCCAGTCGCGCATTTGGGTGAACGGATGCCAGACGTATTTTTGATCGAGTTGGGCCAGCGAGGGCATGATAAAATTTAAGATTAGAGATGGGCGATCGGTTGCAGGCAGCGGACCAAGGCGGCCACATCCGCCGGTTGGTGCGCGGCCGTCAAGCTGAGGCGCAAGCGGGCGGAGCCGCGGGCCACGGTGGGATAGCGGATGGCCGGGGCGAAGACGCCCTGGGCGCGCAAGGCGGCGGCGGCTTCCACCGCTTTGGTTTCCTGGCCAATGATCAGCGGAATGATCGCGCCGGGGCCGGTCGGATTTGCGTGGCCGCAAGCCCGCCTGACTTCGGCGGTGAGCTGTTGGAGCGTGGCGCGTCGCGCGTCGCCTTCGGCGGATTGGGCGAGGGCGAGGCCGGCCAGGGCGGCGCCGGCGGCGGCGGGCACGGGGGCGGTGCTGAAAATGAAACTGCGGGCGCGGTTGATCAGGTAATCCACCAGTACGCGCGAGCCGCTAATGAAACCGCCGCTGGCGCCCAGAGCCTTGCCGAGCGTGCCCATTTGAATCTCGATTTGTGAACTCACGCCCAAGGCCTCCGCCAAGCCGCGGCCCATTTTTCCGACCACGCCGGTGGCATGGGCTTCATCCACCATCAGCCAGGCGCCGTATTTTTCCTTGAGCGCGGCGATCTCTTGCAACGGCGCGGCGTCGCCATCCATGCTGAAGATACTTTCGGTCACCACGAGCACGTGCCGGGCGGGCGTGGCCGCAGGCCGCGCAGCGGTGGCCGCCCATTTGAGCTTGTCCTCCAGGTCGTTCAAATCGTTGTGGGCGAACACCCGCAGTTTCGCGCCTGCCAGTCGGGCCGCATCCACAATGGAAGCGTGCACCAGTTTATCCAGAATGATGATGTCGTCCTTGCCCAGCAGCGCGGTGATGGTGCCCAGGGCGGTGGCGTAGCCGGTGGCAAAGGTCA
>CAYTJG010000035.1:0-32234 GCA_964437865.1 uncultured Bifidobacteriaceae bacterium
CAAAAAATGCCGTCTCATCCTAGCACAATCTTGAAAACCTTCCAGGCGACGGAATATCTGCACAGCATTTTTTGCTTGCCGTCTCAAATTCAAGGGTGCAATTTCTTCGTTGAGGGAGTTTAAAATCAAGATGCTCAGATTGAAACGGTTTACAAGACTGAGTTGTCGTCTTTGGGCATGGGCGTATCTGGCTGCAGGGATTTTGCCGTTTTCATTTTGTTTCCCCGTGGCTGGCGACGAGTTATTGGGCTTTGTCGCAGCCGGGGTGGACATCTGGCAATATGACTCCGATGAGGCGGCGCCAGTTCTTGAGCTTCGGGCCGCGCGCCTGTTCACCGATCACGAGCGCCGGGGCTTTTTCAAAATTGGGCTTCTGCCGATGTTGGTAGCAGAAAATGTACAAATCCAATTCCGGTCAGTCAGTGGACTAACCAACGTACTTGCCGGCCTCCCGCCATGGATGGTTGGCGCAACGGATTCACATTGCGTGGAACTGCGTAGCGTTGAGCTCTTCGCAACCGGTTCGGATGCAATTCGGTTGAAGGCGGGCCTGGCTCGCCCGAAGCAGGACGGAATTTGGGAATTGAAGTCGGTGGCAGTGTTTGCCGGGGCCAAGCAGACTTTTTCCCTTCCTGAAGCGCAGTTCCAGATTGTGGGCCCGGACGCCGGACGATTGATTTGGAAACTCGGTGGCCAGCCGCAAGCCATTTCTCTATTCAACACCCAAAACCCAGAAACCCCATGAAACCGTACCTTCTAGTGCTATTAATCGCCAGCTTGCTGCCCGGGCACATTCATTCCCAGACTGCGGACGCTTGGGTGACTCAAGGACGCACCTATCTCGGGAAACACGACCTTGCCGATGCCGACAATTGTTTTTCGAACGCATTAACAGTGAGCAAAACCAATCAGACCGCGAACGCCTTTTATGCCATCACGCGGCTGCTGGTGCTGCCCAACCAGCCCCCCGGCTCCAATTTCTTGACGCGTCTCGGTTTGCCGAGCTCCGGGAGAAATATTTACAACTGGACCGCGATGCCGCCCAAGGATACCAACGGGCTCGTCCTGGCGCCCGACGGGGTCAACGCCAACGAATTTCCTGCCCAACTGCGGACCAATGTGCTGTTGGCCATCGCGGGTGCCATCAGCAACCTGTCCTTGGTGACCGAAACGAATTTCACTGTAACCCTGTCCAGCAACGAAACCACCACTGTCCTCACTACCGTCGATTACGGCGACCTCCGATTGATTCAAGCGGGTCTCTACGCCGCGAAATACTTTACGTACACGCTAAACGGACAGGACTTCAATGCCCAATTGACCAGTCTGCGCGCTCTTTACCAGAGTGGCGGCCTGACTGCCAGCCGGGTGCTGGCGGATTACCCCCAATTATTGACCGTGGCCACCACCAATGACCTACCGCTCGCCCTCGCATCATTTACCAACGCCGTCAACACTTACCTCCTGGCTTCCGAGTTCATCCGGTCGCGGGCGACCAACGACGTGCGGTTGTTTAATTATGACCCGGATTCCCTCCAAACCGAAAGCAACTTTCGCTCGGTTTTGCAAGAACTCAAAGCCTCCCTGACCGGCGGGCCCCAAGTGCTGGCGCTGAATACCAATTTAACCGTGAATATGGCCCCGCAATTTGCCGACCGCATATCATTCCGCGGCTTGTTACCGAAATTCGACGGCAATGCCGTCGAACTGGGCAGTCTGCCCGATTCGAATTTTGACGGGGTGGTTGACGGGTTGACACTCGGAGACGTCGAGGGATTCCTGGGTAAACATCTCACCATGTTGCCAGTAGGTTACTTGCCGGAATTCTCGACCAGCAACACGCTGAGCTTGGCCTTTACGACGCTGCAAGGCCATCAATATGTCTTGGAAAACTCCACCAACCTTTCCGACTGGCAAATCCAAACAAACTTCACCGCTACCGACACCACCAGCACCCTCGTTAGCCATCATTCTCCCGGGCTCAGCCAGCTCTTTTATCGGCTTCGCGATGACACACAATAAGGGGCAATCCACGGTTCACGACGGATCGTCCAGCAAACCCATTATCAATTTTCAAAACTGCCGCCGACTTCAACACCACTCAACCGTCACCACTTTATGGCAGGTGCCCAGCGTTTCAACCAGTTGTTCGATCAGGTTGTGGCGGATGGATATGTTCCGGGGCAGGAGCGGATTGTGGTAATACTCGTTCATCTGTTCGCCCACCAGAAAAAATATTTCGTCTGCGCCCAACAATTCGCGAGTCAGGAGCAAGGCGCCATTGCGATCCATCGGCAGGCGGTTGGGGTTCCCGCCGCTGTCTTTTAGCAAACGAAGTGTCTTGGCCAGGGTGAGCACGCCCTCGGTGATCAGGTCGATGTCCGGCAACGATCCAATGGGCGGCACGTCCTCGCGCGCGGTGCTGAGGTCCATCCGCACCATTTCGCCCACGCGCTCGGCCACGATGTTGCTGGTGGTGCCCCCGCAGATCACCTTCCGGCCGTCGAAACCCACCAGCCGGTTGACACATTCCTCGTCGCGGTTCTTGTCCACTGGCGGACCGGTGAAGACCATCAGCCGGTTCGGCTGGCGAACGAGCAGCCCCACCAGCGTGGCGTCGTCCCCCGGTTCGCCGCGATAAAGGCTGTCGGTCTTGTCCATGAGCCGACGGACCACGAGTTCCGCGTTGGCG
This sequence comes from uncultured Bifidobacteriaceae bacterium, assembly GCA_964437865.1. Taxonomy (GTDB): domain Bacteria; phylum Verrucomicrobiota; class Verrucomicrobiia; order Limisphaerales; family UBA11358; genus UBA11358. The sequence continues at coordinate 2,693 of CAYTJG010000035.1, forward strand.
GGGCGCCGGCGGACGATTTGTTCGAGGTAACCGCCGATTTGCTCGCGGCCCCAGCCGAAATTCATGGTCAACCCCATCCCGGCGTACATCACGCCGTCGCTGATGACGCCCAGAAAATCCCCCAGCTCCAAGACCCCCTCGGAGTGGTGAAGCTTGCGGGCGCAGACGATCTCTTCGCGCTGGGCCAGTGGGATGATTTTCCCGGCGCGCAACATAAAGGGCGCCGGGCAGTCGAAATTGACGACCCGGAAGCGGCCGGTGGCCAATTCGACCTCCACCACAATAAAAGCGGCATACGCGATGAGCCTCACCTTGCAGGTCGGCAGGGTGGCGAAGACCGTTTCCAACACATCCGGCAGCGGCACGCGCTCCCGAAACAGGGTCACCAGGATTTCCGCCGTAAGCCGCGCCAGAATGTTGGCCTTCACCCCGCTGCCGAGGCCATCAGAAAGCACCACGATGAGTTTCTCCGGGGTGCGGAGTATTTTCACCTGGTCGCCGCACAGTTCCTCGCCGTGACGGTTCAGGCTCGCGGTGCTGGTGTCGTAATAGACCACGCTCAGCCTTTGTCCTTGCCCAACGTTTCGAGCAGGCGCAACAGGCTCACTTTGGTTTCGGCGGTGGTCTCGCCGAGCAGACCCGCGATTTCCTGAGCCACCCGCATTTGCTGGTCCACCACCCGGCGCATCTCCTGCACCGCCTCCTGTTTGAGTCGATCCAGTTCGCGCTTCTGCTTCCATTCCACGGTCAAATCCACAAAGATGCCGGCCACAATTTGCTCGTCCGGGATGGGAAAAATCAGCGCCCGCACATAGAGGTCATAGCGCGGATATTCGCGTTCCAAACCCATCATCTTACTGCCCGTGGCCAGCGCCTGCCGAAATTCCCCCACCTCGCCCAGCCACTCCACCGCCGGCTGGCCGATGAGCCCTTCAGCCGCCGTCTTTAACATCCGGCAAATCGCCGGATTGACGACGATGATTTGCAACTGGTCATTCAGCACCAGCAGTCCGTTGGGGTCATAATCCCAAAGTTGTTTCCAAAGCGTGGTCGAGGTTTCCATAAATTGAATGGTTCTGATTCATCCGCGAAAAATATAACCGCCGGCCTCGGCCAATACACGACCAATTCGCGCCTTGCCCCCACGAGCCAGCCACCGCCGGGGCGCCCAGCCACCCGTCATGAAGGAGCGCCATAGCCAAAGTCTCTCCGCCGGGTCCCGGGGCGGAAACGGGCGCGGCCGGGAATTGAATCCCGGCCGCGCGTGGAAACGGACTGGTTTGCCGCGCTCAGAACTTCACGCGGTAGAACTGATTGCCGACCGCGCTATTGGTCCACGGCGAGGTGGCGGCTGAAACGTTGGTGTAGGTACCATTCACCGTCGGGGAGGCCACCAACGTGCCGCCATTGGCGGGCACCCAGGAAAGAACGGGGCCGGCCGCCGAGGTCGTGATGCTAAGGGCCGGAGCGCCCGATGCATGCGTCCGGATCTCCGCCGGCGTCAATACGCGACTATAGAATGCCACGTCACCCACGGAGCCGCCCCAGTAATAGGCGGCGTCCGAACGCACGCCGATGGTGAACGAGGCGGAGGTGTTGGCCACAAAGTTGGTGGCCGGACTCGTGTTCTTGAGCACGCCATTGACGTAAAGCAAACCGTTGGTTCCGTTCCACTCGGCGACCACATGGTCCCAATGGCCGGCCGTGGGTGTGCCGCCCGTAATATCCACCGCGGTGGCAGTCCCATTCTGGTTGTAGGTGCGAAATTCCCAGCCGGCCGAGCTTTCATAGATCAACCAACCCTCGCGCGGCGAGGTCGTGTAGGCAGAGGCGATGGCGCAAGCCAGGCTGGAGGACACGCTGGCCGGATTGAACCAACCTTCCACCGTGAAGGCGCCAGCCGGATTCAGGGCAGCGGCATACGGGCAGGCCACCTCTCCACTTGAACCATTCACGGTAACCACCGTTCCGCCCACCGGGCCGGTCACGTCGTAGGTTACCCCGGCACTACTGTAGCTGGCATCGTAACCGCCTTCGTAATCATGGGCCGTGGGGCCGGCCGATTCATTCAGCGGCCAGAAGGCCTCGGGCTGGGTGGCCAGCGCCAGGGCGGCATAACCCGAGACGGAGATCACCACCAAGTGGTTGGTGGAACTGGAGATCGAGCCGGAGGCATTGGTGACCTCCACGTAATAAGCCCCGGTGTTGGCGGGGGTGAGCAGGGGCAAGGTGAGCGTGCCAGCGGTCGCCCCACTGATCGGCGTGCCATTCTCATACCATTGATACCCCAAGGTCGGAGCCCCGCCGGCCACCACGGACAGCGCATAGCTCCCTCCCGCGTAGGCGTAGTTCGTACCGTTGGCGATATCCAGAACAATACTCAATGGAGCGGTGGTCACTTTAAGGTCCACCGATTGGTTGGCGGTGTCATTGACCAGACTGGCGCTAACGCCCGTCGGCAACGCACCCAGCACGAAGGAACCGGAACCGGTATCCGTCCCCGTATAGTGAATCAGGGGGAATTGCCCCACCGGCACGTGCCCGCCAATATTGACAGTGACGGGGTCATTGATCACCACGCTGCCAACGCTCAACACCGGCACGGTCGGACTGAAGACGTTGGTGAAGCCCAAGGTCAGGCCGCCGCTGCTGCCCAAGGTAAGGTTGTTGGTGGTGACCACGGCCGGATTGGCACCGGCGGTGACCAAAAACGTCGCGCCGTCGTCCACCGTCAAGGCGCCGCCCCCGATCAGGCGACCGGTCAGCATCAGCGTGCCGCCCTGAACCTCCGTGGCACCCTGATAAGTGTTGACGGCGGAGAGCCGCAGGGTGCCGGCATCACTCTTGTAGAAAACAGCGCCGCTGGCGTCGCCGTTAGGCGAGACGCGCAGGACGGACGAGATATCGAGGTCGATGCCGCTGGGAGTGGTTCCGGCCTGAACATCGAAGGTGGTGTCCCCTTGGCGCAACGGCGAGAGCGGCACACCGCTGATGGTGGCGGTCGCCGCGGAAGCATACGTATTCAATGCGGAAGCGCCGCCGAAGAAATCCAGATTGCCGCCGATAACCCCCGTGATGGCGCCACCGGTCATGTTAATCGTGGCGCTGCCGAGCGTTTGATTGGCGGTGCTGTTGATGTCCAGCGTGCCTCCCACGAGGTTGATGGATTCCAAGTTGTTGTCGCCGTAGTCATAGCCGATGGCGTCGCCGGTGCTGCATCGTAGGGCGCCGTTGGTGTTCACCGTCACCGAGCCGCGAATCACGCCGGAGGCTCCGCCGCCACCGGTCAAATCCACGATGCCGCCATTGATGGTCGTGCCGCCGCTATAGGTCTGCTCGGCACTAAAGGTAAGCGTGCCACTGCCGCTCTTGGTCAACGCGCCGCCGCCGGTAACGAGGGCAAACCCGGCGCCCACCGAGTTATCCACCTGGATGGTCGCATCGTTGTCCAAGGTAATGGTCTTGCTGGAGCTGAAAGCCGTGGTCCCGGTAAGATCCAGCGTGCCGCCGTTCATCGTGAGCGCGCCGGTGCCCAGACTGGCATCCGTAGCCACGGAGAGAATGCCGGCATCAATCGTCGTACCGCCGGCATAAGTGTTGGTATTATTCAGCGTGACGACGCCCGCGCCCGCCACCGTGAGAGCGACGGAGCCGGCGATGGAACCGGTGCCGGAGAGCGAGTAGCTCTGCGACGTGTTGGTGAACAGGACGATGGAAGGATGCACGGTGGTATTGAGGGTGATGGCCGTCTTCCCGCTGGCGGTGTCCCCGAAGTTCACCACGTTTCCTTCCTGATACTTGGCGGCCGTGGTGCCGATAAGCCAGTTGGCGGTGGTGTTGATGTCCCACGCACTGCTCGCCGCGCCGGTCCAGATTTCGGTCTGCACGGGCGTGGCGGTCACGTTCAAATAGACGGAGGACGAGCCATCATCCACCAGGGTGGCACTGACTCCGCTGGGCAGGGTGCCCAACTTGAAGGCAGCGGAAGCCGTTTCCCCGCCGCTATACTGGATCAGCGGATACTCGCCCGTGGCCGGAATTGGCCCTGTAATATTCACGGTCACCGGATTGACGATGGTCACGGCGCCACTGACGAGAATGGGTGCCACGGTGGTGCTATTCAGGCCGGCAAAACCCAAGGCGTTGGTGCTGGACCCGCTGCTGCCCAGCGCGAGAGTGGCGGCCGTAATGGCCGCGCCGGAATCGCTGGCGGCCGTGTCGAGCACGGTGGCGTCGTTCAGAACCACGCCGCCGCCGCCCGTCAACTGTCCGGTCACCTCCAAGGTGCCGTTGCTCACGGTGGTCTCTCCGGTGTAGGTGCTGACGCCGGCGAGTTCCAGGATGCCGCCGCCGGTGAGCGTGATGCCGCCGGCGCTGGCCTCGATCAGATTGCCGCTGACGTACAAGTCGGCGGCGGCGGTGCCACGCGCCACGTTAAACAAAATGCCGCTGGTGGCATCGCGCACCGTCAAGTTCGCACTGATCACCGAGGCGACATTGGTGCCGGTTACGTTAATCACCGGTCCGTCACCCATGGCAAAATAACCGCCAGCCACGGTCGCCGCCAGGGTGCCGCCAGTCAGGTTGATGGCCGTGCCCCAACCGTTATCGCCGGTCACCGTCGTCGCCAGGGTGCCGAAGTTCAGGTTGATGGTGCGCAACCAATTGGCACCGCTGTAGCCCAACGCATTGTTGGCGGTGGTGAGCACGGTGGCGTTGGAGTTGATGGTCAGCGTGCCCTCCAGCGTCCCGCTGCCACCATTGTTGTACGCCAGATTCAGCGTACCGCCATTCACGATCGTATTGCCGGTGTAGGCTTCCGGTTCGGTCAAAGTCAACTCGCCGGGGCCGGTTTTCGTCAGCCCACTGGCACCGGCCAAAACCACGCTGAGGGTGGCGTTGGTGTTGGCCGTCACTTGGGAACTGCCGGCCAGCGTCAGGTTTGAACCGCCGGTGATGGTATAGGCGCCGCTATTGAACGTGAGGCTGTTGGCGACGATGTAATTGGTCAAGGTGACCGTGTAGGCCCCCGTGCCGCCCGCGCCGAACACGGCATTGTCAAGATTGCCCCAAACGACGTTGCTGCTGCCGTTCCACCAATTGGTGGTAAAGCCATTGTTCCAATCGCCCGAACCATCCTGCGCGCCCGTGGTACCGGCGGCGGTATTCCAAGTGAGGCTGGCCGGCGCCGCCACGGTCACGGTGGCAACGGCACTCGTCCCCGCACCGTAGAGATTGGTGACCACCACGTCATAACTGAAGGCGCCCGCCGGCTGCTCGAACAACGCGTAATTGGTCGAAGTGGCGCCGACAATAGGGATGCCATTGGATCGCCACTGGTAGCTCAGCGGGGGAATGCCAATGGCACCCGCGGTCAGGCTGATCGCCTGGCCGGTGACGTAGGTACCGCTGGCCGGCGCCAGACTGACGACCGGTAGGTCGGTGACGATGAAGCCGGCGATCACCGAGCGTTTGCCTGTGGTCTTGATCTCGGCATTGATCTGAAAGGCGTTGTTGGTGAACACGCCGCTGGGCGCACTCAGCCCGACGGTGCCGCCGTAACAAATGGTGTCGCTCTCCAAGTTGGCGACATAATAGGTTGAATACGGTTCGCTGTTGGTCGTGACCCCGTCGGTGAAGTCGACGTTGTCGAAAGCGGTCACCCCGTTTTCCGCGGCGATGGTCTGCACTACGTACCCATTCGGAAATTTCGCCGCCAGGCCCGTCAGGGCGACGGAAGGTGCTTGGTTGGTCCCATTGCCGTCATCCAAAAAACTCCACGTCACCTCGTTGTTGCCCGGGGCGACATATTGCGCTCCCGGCGCCGGATCAGTGCTCCAGGAAAAACCGCCCTCGGGATTCAGTTCTCCGATGCCGGATTGCCAGGCGTCCGGCGCCGTCGCGTAGGCGGTGAGACCGCCGGCGAACGTCGTGTCCGTGCCGCCAAAAGTGACGTATTGGTCAACCACGGATTGACAATCGAGCGGATCGCAACTGTACCAATTGGTCGCCGCCACCCCAAAGGCGGTGCCAGTGACCGGGAAACCAGTGGTTTGGTAGCCATCGCCGAAGCCGACGGTCTGCGGGGTGGTGCCGGAATTATAATACCACGCCTGAAAATTCAGACCGACCGTCGTACCGGCCTGGGCGGCCCCCAACATCAGCGCGGCGGCGGGCAGCGTCAGCACACATTGTCTAATGGGTTTTGTGAATAAGGACTTTTTCATTGGTTTGCAGTTTTAGGCGTGAACAGATTTCCGGCCGGGGTTAGGCTCCCAGCAGCAGCGATTCGATCCAAAATGCTTATTTTCATGCAGTTCGACTCAAGGTCGGAATTTATTCCTCCACCGACATCATATAAAACCGTTAGAATTCTACCATCCCACATTCGGGGGGTATCCATTCCCCGGCGGAGGAAAGGCAACGAAGCAGGCGGGCGCCTGAGCCAGACCCGGTTGCCCGCCGGAACTCCCAACCGGCCACCCACCAAAACATTTTTGTGTCTTACAAATTGCTTGTACATGGAGAAATTCAATGCTCAAAATAAGTTTGTGCCGATGCTTGGACCTTATAATCCAGTTGAAGCCGTAAATCAGATCGGGCGATGTTTATTCTACGCCATTCCCAATGGGGCGGCGAAGGTGGAGGTTTTTTTCCAGCGCGACACACTTTGGCTCACCGGAACCGCGCTGGCGAAAATGCTCGGAGTTGGCGCACCGGTCGTAGACCAGCAGTTGCAGGTCATCTTCGAGACGGGTGAATTGGCAATCGATTCCGCCTTGGCCCTTTTTGAATCCCCCGAGGCCACAGGCACCAGCCACCCGACCCCCTATTACAACCTGGATGCCATCATCGCCGCGGGTTACCGGTTGAACGGGCCGGCAACCACGCAATTCCGCCTCTGGGCTATCCAGCGACTCCGGGAACGCGAACAAACCGAGGCGGCGCTAAAGGAGAGGGAGAAGGCATTTCGGAGTCTATTTGATACCGGCACCACTGCCGTCGCTTTGCTAGTGGGTCGGAAATTTCAGCGGGTGAATTCCCTAATGAGTCAGATCACCGGCTATACCGAGGCCGAGCTGCTCGGGCAAACCACCCGCATCCACTACCCGGACGAGGCCGAGTATGAACGCGTCGGCCGGGAACTGTATGGCGCCATGGAACGGGACGAAGTCGGGGTGCTTGAGGCGCGCCACCGGCGAAAAAACGGCGAATTGTACGATGTCCTGCTTTACGCGCGAAGATTGAATACCGAAGCCGAGGGCAAGGCGACGCTGGTGACCGTGTTGGACATCACCGACCGCAAACGGGCGGAGGTGGCCCTGCGGGAAAGCGAAGCCAGTCTCGAAGCCGCCCAATCGCTGGCCCGCATAGGCAGTTGGGTGCTCGATCCCGAAACCGGGGCCGGTACTTGGTCGAAAGAATTGTACAATCTCTTCAACTTCGACCCTGCGTTGGGCCGGCCGACTTTTCATGATTTCGTTGAATCCGTCCACCCCGAGGACCGGGCGCAGCTTCTGGAGCGCCATCAACAGATGGCCCGCGCCGGGGGCCAGGCGCAGTTTGAATTCCGCTCCGCCCCAGCCCACGGCCCCGTCCGCCATTTCGCCAGCGTTATGCAGTCGACCCGGAAATCCGCCGGCCCGCAGGGGTTATGGTGCCTGGCCGGCACGGTGCAGGACATCACCGAACAGAAGCAGCTCGAAGCCAATTTTCTCCGCGCCCAGCGCATGGAGGGCATCGGGGCGCTGGCCGGCGGCATCGCCCACGACCTGAATAATATCCTCCAACCCATTCTGATGAGCGCGCGGTTGCTGCGAGAGGAGACCACCGATCCCGAAAGCCGGGAGATGCTCGAAACGGTGGCCAGTTCCGCGCAACGCGGGGCCGACATTATCAAGCAATTGCTCACCTTTGCCCGCGGCACCCCTGGTACCCGCGTGCCCCTGCCCGTACGCCACCTGCTGCACGAATTGGAAAAGATCATTCGCGAGACGTTTCCCCGGAACATCCAATTGGGTATGGACGCAGCCCAGGATCTATGGCTGGTCATGGGAGATGCCACCCAAATTCACCAGGCGCTCATGAATCTTTGTGTCAATGCCCGCGATGCCATGCCTGACGGCGGCCGGCTCACCTTGGCAGCGGCGAACGTAATCTTGGATGTGGCCGCCGCCGCCACCACGCCCGATGCCAAGCCCGGCCGCCACGTTTGCGTAAGCGTGACAGACACCGGCACGGGCATACCCCCGGAGGTGCTGGACCACATTTTTGACCCTTTCTTTACCACCAAGGAACTGGGCAAGGGCACGGGACTTGGTCTGGCGACGGTACTGGGCATCCTGCGCGGTCATGGTGGCTTCGTACGGGTGAAAAGCCAGCCCGGTCAGGGTTCCTCCTTTGAACTGTATTTCCCCGCCTCGCCGGAAACCAAAGCCGCAACTCCGACCGAGGCTGAGCCCCGGCCTCCGCGCGCCAACGGCGAACTGATCCTGCTGGTGGATGATGAGCCGAGCGTGCGCCGCGTGATCCAGCGCACGCTGGAACGGCACGGCTATCAGGTCGTGACCGCTGCCGAAGGCGCTGAAGCCCTGACGCTATTTGCCCGGCATGGCGCCGAAATTCGGGCGGTGCTCACGGACATGATGATGCCCGGCATGGACGGCCCGGCGCTGATCCGGGCCGTGCGGCAGCAGGCCCCACGCCTACCCATCTTTGGCATGACCGGAATCGGTGAAAGGGCGGACATCAAAGGGCTGGAAGCCCTGAACGTGGCCCCGCTATTGACCAAGCCCTTCAATTCAACCGGACTGCTGGGTCTGCTGCGCCAAGCACTCGCCAGTCACCTCGCCACTGGTGCGGATGCGCCCTGAGCATCCCCGGGATCAAGGCGGTCAGTAATCCTCCGGGGCAACTGTCTGCACTGGCCAGATGCCGGTGCTTCCCGGTAACGCGCGGCGCCGTTACCTTTCCGAGCCGCTTCTGGGCAGCCGGAGGCATCAGGTTTTCCGGCCCGGCCAATCAAGTCATTTCAGCATCGGGCAGGCTATCAATGGTATTCGATCCAGTTGGTCATGGTGGTAAACGCGAAGGTCATTTCGCCTGGATTGTAGTTTCTATACCATTTTGAATGACCGTCGGCAAACATGAGGTTCTGGCCTTTCCGGTGAATCTGTCATACTTCCGTTATGGAGGGATCGGCCGCCCCGCCCACGCAATTCTGCGTGTAATCATCCTTGTCCGCGTCCAGGGGATCGAAATGCAGTGCGCCGCCGCTGATCCCCGCCGTATCACCACCCAAGACAAAGGCTGAAGCATGAGTTCAAGGTCACAAGGTTGGCTGGGCAAAATGAAACTCGATTGGGTGCGGCCTTGGGCGGCTGCCGGAGCCGTCCCGAATAGGCCGGATTATTCGGCCGGAACGCGTTCGAGTTTCAGGGGGAGCGCCACGGGCCCCTGGCGCCAAGTGCCGGAGAGTCGGCCATTATCCAGTTGGCCATCGAAAGCTCCGCCGATCCCCTTCCAGTCCATGCGCAGGCTGGGCGAGGTGAACTGCACGGTCGTCGCCGGAATCCCGGTGGCCCCTTGATCCGGACTGTCCATGGTCGCGGAATAGGAACCGTCCGGCAGGACGGCGATATTGAACACCACATGCAGGGCCGTCGTTTTGACCACCAGCGCGCCTTTCCAATGGCCCTGAACCTGATCGCTGCGGCCGTGACCGTAATCCTGGCCCACGTCGGCGGCCGTCTGCGCAACGGCATGGACCCGTTGGAAGGTCAATGGAAATTTCCTGCCAGACTGAGTCCACGTGCCCGTCAGTTCATCGCCTCCACCACCGAGGGTGCCTTCGAACGCGCTGTTGATGGCGCTCAACTCGAAGTGGATCGAGGGCTGGTGATAGGTCAGCGAGTTAACGGGCAGGTTCCGGGCTCCCTGATCCAAGCTGTCCAGTTGGGCATGGAAGGATCCGGGGGTGGTTTCGCCAATCCTCAGGTTCAACCGCAACGCGGTATCCCCGATCTTGAAGGTGGCTTCCCAAGCCCCCTGCAACTCGGAATCCCTGCGCGGCGCATACTCGGCGGCCGCCATGGGTCCCTCTACCCGGTCGGCCTCGGTGGTCCGCTTGAGGGTCAACGGGAACGAACGGCGAAGTTGTTTCCAGGTGCCGGATAGCTCCGTGGCATTCGCATTTAAGGCTGCTTCATACTCGGCACCGAGCGCTGGCATTTCGGCGTGAAGAAAATTCGGGCGTATGGCAAGTTTGGTGATGGGAATAGCCGACGCGGCCTGGTCCACGGAGTCAAACACCGCCTGGTAGGTTTCGTTCGTCCTGAAGATCCGGAGGACGAGACGCAACTGGGCTTGGTTTATGGCTACGACGCCCTCCCAACTGCCCTGCATCGAGGCCAGGGCGGACCTGGTCCGCGAGGTGTTGGCGGCTTTGACTGCCACCAAGGTAGTTCCGCCGGCGAGGAGTACGACCACGCCGGTTACGATTGCCATTTTTACTTTTGTCCAGGCCATGAGTTTCAATGCTCCGTTGATGATGGTTGCGGTCGAGGTTGAGACGACGGCAGTTTTGACTGCCGCCGCCGAAATGGTGGTGGTGAGTGCCACGGGTGCGGCATGCACCGAATTGGCCGAAATCGCCCCGGCAAGGACGGCCGCGGTCGAAGAGACGCCGCGCCGGGCGAAGAATTTTCGCAGTTTTTCCAAGGCTCGGTTCACGCGCATTTTGGCCGCACTTTCGCTGGCGCCCAAGGCGGCGCCGATCTCGCTTAGACTCTTGTTCTGAAAGAACCGGAGGAGGATGGCGGCCCGGTCTTTTTCATTCAATTCGGCCACGGCCGTGTCCAGCAGGGGGGCGATTTCCAGCCACGCTTCGCTCTCCGCTTCATTCAATAGTGATTGCATATACGCCTCCTCTTGGCGCTGCACCCGACGACGCTGGATTTTCAGGGCATCGGCTGCGGCAAAACCGGCCGTGCGATACAGCCAACTGGGAAGGATCGTATCCGCGCCCAGCGTGGCCGCCTTGCGCGCCAGAATGATGAACACCGCCTGCGTTACCTCCTCCGCCAAATGCGCGTCGTGCACCTGCCGCAAGGCCGCCGAATAGACGAGATTGACATAACGGGCAACCAGCGTTGTAAACGCTTCCTCCGACTGGCGGGCCACGTACTCCCGCACCAGTTGCATGTCGTCATCGATCATTCACTCAATACATGGACACCAAACCGAAAAAGGAACAGTCTTTTTTTGATCGAGGGATAAAACTGCGGTCTGAATGGCAATAACCAGCAAGATGGGGCGGTTGAATTCCGCGAAACCGCGGATCCAATCCCACTTCAGAGCAGAAGTGCTGGAGCGTTTGGCCAAATCGTTGGGCAAGCCCCGGCCGATGAGCTCAGCCTGGAGTTTGGCCGCGCGGTGTTACATCTGTGCGCGGCAGTGCCAAGCCTGGATTCGTTGGTCTTTGGTTCACTGTTTCAGCCGAAAAAATAAATTGCCCACCGCTGTCGAATTCGTGGCCTGGTTGTTGCCGACGGAACCGAGATAATCCCCCCAAGCGGACGTGGCGAGGCTGGCATTGGTTTGTAGCGTCCAACCGGCAGCCAAAGGCGACCACGACACCACATACTGGTTGCCGACGCAATTGATGCTCAGCAAAGGGGCGCCGGGTGTTTGCACGATATTGACGAGGCTCCAGAAACCACCCGTCAATGAATACTGGCCGCCGCTCAACGTGGCACTGGCGTCGTGCTGGCCGATGGTGCCGGTGACTTGATAGGTTCCACCGGTGCCGGTGCCACCGCCACCGGCGATTTTATGCCAGTCGATCGAGACAGCGTCAGCGTGGAGATTAGTAACAAATAAAAGCGCCGTAGGTATTAATAGAGAAGTTTTCATGTTTAATTTTATTGAATTCCTTTCATTCATGTTAGGATGCACTAATGCCCGACAATGCCCGGGCCACTGTAGGCGTTGATCGTGAGCGCTTTGGTAATGGTGAGAGGCACGGTTTCCGAACTGGACCCTGCGGTTCGGATCCATACGTTCCCCCCCGACGGAATGGCACTCACTGCCTCTGTCAACGTCAGGACCGGATCGTTGTACGTCCCGTTCCCGGCCGGGGGATTCTGCCCGGTGTTGAAGTCAACCCAATAGGATTCGGCCATGGAAGTTGCGTAATCACAGGAGGCCGTCGCGTCACCGGCGCTGCTCTGAGTCACCAAGAGTGCCGGCCCCGGTCCCGTCGGCGACGCGCTCGGCGCAGTCGGCCCGAAGCCGAGATTGTTTTCCTCGGCGGTAAAGCCTTCCGCCACGCACACGGGTGGGGCGGTACCCCCGTAGTCGATCTTCGTTCGAGTGACAATTGTCGATCCGCTGTTGAAGTACGCCTCAGCCCCTCCAGTGTCGCCGCACACACAGAACTCGGCGATATTCCAGCCCGCTGCCGCATTGACGAGATTGTCACCCGTCGCCGCGTACAGCGAGCTGCCGGTCGAAAAAACGTAACTATCGCCGCTGGCGCTGACTGTGCCGCCCAGGCTTAGATTAGCCAAGTTGCCGATCGGCTGGCTGGGCGTGGCCGAGCTGTTGGCGGAGTTCTTCCACCAACTCGAGCCGAACTGATGCCATCCGTTGCCTGGGGAATTAGTTCCGTAATTGATTAGCCAATACTGAATGTACACGAAGGACGTCGTGGTTGATCCGCCGTCATTTTCGAACAGGAACTGTTCCCAACCTTGGCACCCGGCGGGACCGCCAACCGTGCTCGGAAAGAAGTTGGAGTTGAGTTGGAGCTCGTAGGCGTTAGTAACCACTGGCCCATTAGTGCCGCCAATCGGCCCACTCTCGGTGGTTACGCCGGTGACGCTGTCGAATGAGCCGGTCGCCGAGGATATGAGTCCCGACGGCGCCTGGGCTGAAACCGCATTCCCGTTGCCCACGGTGTCAGGTCTTGGCCCGAGCCGTGGCCGCGCCGGGTGCTCCGGCACCTTTGCGCTCGGAACCTCGTGCCACTCTTTAGCCGGATAGCAGGCCTCAAAGCAGCCCTTCCCAGGCAGGGGAATCTGCTGCATGGAATCACGCCAAGCCATCAGGAGCCTGGCCTGTTCTTCGGTACTGTTCCTCCCAAGCGCGATCGTTGTCGCGGGCGCGGGCCCGGGGGTGGGTGTTGGTATCAGTGGCGTGGGTTCGGTTTGCCGGGTGATCACAGTTTTGGGCTCAGGACTACTGGAAACAACGGACAATGCGAGAATCCTGCTCTGCTCGACACTGTTCGTCCCAAGCGTGGTCGTTGTCACCGGCGCGGGGGTGGGGCTTGGTGCCAGTGGCGTGGGTTCGCTTTGCCGGGTGATCCGAGTTTTGGTCTCCTGGCTGCAAGAAACGGCGGACAGCGCCAGAATTATAGATAGGAGCGAGTATGTAATCGGGCGGTTCATATTATTGCTGCCATGATATTTATGCGGTGGAGGCAGTTGTCGCGAGCTATTGCAATGAAACCAGCACAAGTACCATGCCCTTGCCTTCGGCGAGCCCAGTCATGGCTTTGCCGATAATCGCGCCTTGCGCACGGGCGTGGTCGGTGACTTTCATTGCGCGACCAGGTGTTGCCGAGGTAGTGAGCAGGTCGCCCGGTTCAATCGCTCCGTTCGATGCGTCAACTTGCACATACACACGTCCGCTTAAAGCCACATTCTGTCCGCCTTCGATGGTTCCTTCTTGGTGCATGGCGATGCCGGGACTGATGCCATTCGCGCCGCTCACCACGCCGGCCACGCGCGTGTCGTAAGTTGTCGAACTTAATTTCAACTGGCCCGGATGCGCCGCGTCAATGACGACGACCGAACCTTTTTCCATTTCCGTTTCGGTGGTCGCAAAGGGTTCCGCCAAATCGCAGCCGCCACGAATTGTGAGCGTGCAGACCGACGCGTTGCCGCCGACGGTCAGGGCACCGCCAATCGCGGCATCGCCGTTCGGCTGCAAGGCGAGAGCGTTTTCGGCAACGCCTTGGCGGCTGAAATAAAACTGGTCGCCGTTGTAGCCACGAGATGTGCCCACGTTCCATTGGCCATCCGCGTTGGCAAATTCCATCCGGGTCCAAGAATTCACGCCGCCGCTGGTTTGAAGGCGATGACTGACCGAGGCGCTGCCGCTTAAGGTGACATTGCCGCCGAAGTTGGCATCTCCGTTAGGCTGCAATGCGAGAGCGTTTCCGCTGGCTCCCTCCCGATAGAAATATAACTGATCGCCGTTGAAGTTCTGCGCGGTGCCGACATCCCACTGTCCATCGGCATCCTTAAGCGAGAGTCTGGCCCAAGAGTTAACGCCGCCCCCCGTCTCAATCAGGTCAGTGACCGAATTGGCTGGATCGTATATGTGCAAATTGGCCTGGGGATTCAACGTCCCAATGCCAACGTTGCCTCCGGGCCCATTGAGCAGCAGATTTTGTGGTGTGTAGGAACCATAATCGAACGAGAACAACCCCCCGCCAAAAATCGGCGAGTATTCCATGAAAATGCCAGCTCCCACGCCAGTATAGGGACTGGATTCTCCCGTCACCGCCAAGCCACCGCTCGCCAACTGAAGCGCCCCGACCGGATTGATGGTGCCAATACCCACGCTGCCAGCAGTGTAAAACGCGTTGTTGCCATTCACCGACCAGATACCACTGCCGCCCGCGCCGGCCGAAGCAATGGTCAACGTGTTTCCGCTTGACGTGATCGTCACATTCGTTCCAGCGGCGAGCGTGATTTCGTCTTTCAGCGTGTTCAGACTGGTCACAAACGCGCCCGGGACGGCGCTTGCCGCCGTGCCGGCCGCTTGGGCATAGAGCGCATAGGGCGTGGGTGTGAATTGCTGGCGCGGCGCGATGGTGGCAAAGGTGTTGGCGCCATTTGTGCTAACGGCGATTTCCAGCCATAGATTGGTGCCGGTGAAAACGCCGCTGCCGAAATCCACCGTGGTCGCGAACAGGCCGTTGCTCACGGTTACGGCGGAATTAGTCACGATGCCGCCGATAAGATCTCCGCCGGTGGTGGCGTCGTAAGCGGCGAAGGAAATGTCGTAGTTGCCGTTGGCGGGAACGCCGGTGTCATTCAATGTGCCTTGGTAGGTGAAGGCCGTGGTTTGCGCGTGGGCGTTCGCCAATTGGGCGGCCAACGTTGAGAGAAGCAGCGCGGAGGCCGCAAGGTTTAGCTTGGTGTTCATTTTGGTTTTCGATTTGTGTCAATTGGTGAAATTCCTGCATGGTTTTATTTTTCGGTCTGATTCAAGCGCTTTTCCATCCGTTCGAGCCGGGCCTTCATGTCCGCGTTCTCGGTTTCAAGCTTCTGGTTCAATTCCTTCACGGCATTCACGGTGGTCCAGAGGATTGGATCGTTGTTTATGGTGACATACCAGGCGGAGTTGGTCTGTACCGCCGCTGGCATGGCCTGCTGGAGTTGCAGTGCCACCACCCCGATATATTCCGGCTTGGATGGCAGCTTGAGGGCGTTATCCGTTTTGTAATGGTTATAGACCGGCTGGATTTTTGCCAAGGCCGCTAGTCCGGGTTTGAAGTTAGTGCCCACATCTTTCAAGCGGGCATCGGAATACGTGTTCCACGAGCCACCACCGGGTTTGTCGGCCGCGCCGTAAACCGTTAGGGCGGCATCCGGCGAGGCCGTGCCGATGCCCACATAGCCGCCAGGTGAGTTAAGACAAAGTGGCAACGTATGGCTGTTCACATAGTCAAAGGCGAAGACTGAACCGTAAGTGCCCTGGCTTTCGATGAAAACACCATGGGCTCCGGAGTAATTCGGACTGGATGCGCCGGAGATGGCCAAACCGCCCCCAAATAATTGCAAACCGCCCGTGGCATGCACCATAAATTGATCGGGGGCAATGGAAGAAAAGGACATCCCGTCAGCCCCGTCGGACCAGAGGAATGTATTGTCATGCACCACTTGGGCCTCTTCTCCTAGCGCTGTTGAAACATATCCGCTGGCCGTGGCGTCAAACCCCATTGCCGTAGAAAAATCGCCGCTGGCGGTAGCGCCGCCCCCCATTGCCGTGGAGTCGAGACCGCTGGCAGTGGCGCCGTCCCCGAGCGCCATGAAAGCTACTCCACTGGCGGTGCTGTAAAAACCCATCGCCGTGGAATATTTGGCGCTGGCGGTGGTGTAATAGCCCAGCGCCGTGGACATCACGCCGCTTGCTGTATTATTCAAACCGCCCAACACGGAGGCATAATTCGCTCCGACCCGGTTAGGGTAGGCCGCATTGCCGCCGCCGCCAATGAAGCCGCCAACCACCCCGTTGCTGATCACGTTTCCGGAATAGCCGCCCAGGGAATTCACCGTATAGCTGCCAATGGCTGAGTCATAAACCGAATTTATCTGCAGCACGTTGGTTCCATTCACCGTCAGGTTGACCGGTTGGTTGTTTGCCACGGTTAATGTCCCCGCAGTGCCAGCAAAGATGGCATACGGCGTAGGTGTTAACGGCTGGCGCGGCGTTAAAGTGGTGAAACCGCTGCCGCCATTGGGTTCCACAGCAATCTCCAGCCAGCGATTCGCGCCCGGAAATTGGTTTCCAAAATCCAGCACCACGGTGAAGAGGCCATTGCTCACGGCCACGGCGGAACTGCGGACGGTGCTACCCTGCTGGGTCCCGGCGTTGAGGTCGTCGTAAAGGGCAAATTGCAGATCGTAGAGGCCGTTCGCCGGGCCGGTCCCGTCATTCAGGCGGCCCTGATAAGTAAATCCCGTGGTTTGCGCCAGCGCCGCGCCACCCAGGCAGGAGCAGATGGCGAGCGTCGAAAGTATCCGGGCAAGGCAATTATTCATGGCGTTTAAACAGTCATTCATGGTCGTTAAATCCGGCTCGAACTGGCCTGCCTCCGTTGACAGATACAGAAACGTTCATGGATGTAAGAAGTAATGCCGATGAAGGATTACAAAAATCCGTGAAAAAATCGGCTGACTTTTCGGGGCCAGGAGGAGGTCCTGCAGGATTATTCTTTGGGCGCTTCCAGCAGGCGCAACTGGTTGCCCTGCAGGCCCACCGCCAGCCGTTCGCCGTCCGGCGAGAATCGCAGCCACAATCCCGCGTCCGGCATCGGCTCGGAATAAACTTCGCGCAAAGTCGGGAGGTGCCAGAACTTTAGCGATTCCCCGTTGCTTACTGAGGCCAGGGTCTGCCCATCCGGCGAAAACGCCAGGTCCGTGGTCTCCTGCATGTGGCCGGGCAACTGCGCGCGGAGTGCCCCATTCGTGGCGTTCCATAAGCGGATGGTGCCGTCCATGCTGCCGCTGGCCACGGTCGACCCATCGGGCGAGAAAGCGAGGTTGCTGACAAAATCTTTGTGCCCCACGAGGCGAAATTCCCGGCCGGTCGCGCAATGATACAACCGCGCAATGTCTTCCCTTTCGAGACTCAATGCGAGCCGGCGTCCGCCCGGCCCCAGCACGACGCTGCGGATCGGCGGAGCCTGTGCCTGGAAAGTGTGCTCCAGCTTTCCCGAAACTGTATTCCAGACGTAAATCCTGCCATCGGCGGCGGCGGCGAAGAAAAAATCCTGTTCCGGGGACGTGCCGGGATCGACGTAGGTTTCGTTTCGGTGGAACGGCTCTTCCAGAGGCACTCGCCGAACCGGACCCACGCCCCCGGCTGTCCAAAATTCCAACGCCGGTTCGTCCGCATTAAACAACATCACGCATTTCGAATCGCGTGAAAAACCCACCACATTCGCTCCGTCGCGAATGGTGTCCGCCAGCATCACGCGTTGGCGGGCATTCCACAATTGCGACGCCACATCGGAACCCGGCTTGATCGTGGCCAGATCGTTGCCATCGGGCGAGAACAGCGGCGGTGAATAGGTGTCATGTGGCAGCGTGTCCGGCTTGGCTTGCAGGTCGGTTGACCAAAGCATCACCTTTTGGTCCTTGCCGCCGGTCACCAGCATTTTACCGTCGGGGCTGAAGGCCGCACACCAGACCTCGTTCGCGTGTCCGTGCAGCACCGCTCGCGCCGCCAGCGTCGACGCGTCCCAAAACCGCACAGTTTGGTCCGAGCTGGTCGTGACAATGGTGGCACCGTCGGGGGAAAAGGCGGCCGTCCAAAGATTGAGTCGGTTAACCGTGATGGTCCTTGGCGGAAAAGTGGTCTGCCAATTCCACACCAGCGCCTGCCCACACCAGCCGGCGAAAACCAGTTTTTTGCCGTCCGGCGAAAAATTCAGGCTCCACGCGGGCTTTTCCGTTGGCAATGTTTTCAGAAGCGCCCCGCTGGCCGAATCCAAAATCAGGATATCGGAGTCTTTGCCCGCCAGCGCCAGCCGGCGGCCATCCGGTGATAAGGCCAACACTCGGCCGACTTGAGCGAAGGTCCGCAGCTTCTCGCTCTTGCGCCAGTCCCAGAGCGTCACCGCGCCGGCGGCTTCCGAGACAAACGGGCTGGACTCGGAAATGGCCACGATCGATCCATCACGCGAAAGACCGGCGAGGATGCCCGGCAGCACCTTGATCGGCTGCCAGGTTGCCGTATTCCAGAATTGGACTCCTTGCGCGCCGGCCATCATCAAGACCTGTCCGTCCGGCGTGAACGCCACCGACCAAATCCCAAAGGCGTCTGGGTTAAACGCTCGCAGGCAGGAATGTGTTGCCACCGCCCACACGCGGACGTCGCCCCCCATGCCCCCGGAGACAACTAATTTGCCATCGGGCGAAAACGTGGCACAGGTCACAATCCAATGATGGCCGGGGAGTGTGGCCAATTGATTCCCCCGCGACAGGTTCCACAAATACCGCCACTCAAAGCCGCGCAAATCCGGCTCCCCTGCCACCGGCCGCAACGAATCCAGCGTACTGCGCGCCAGACCGTAATCCCCGTCCTTGATGGCCTGTGCCGCCCGATTGACATCGGCGGCATACAAATTAAGCCGGATCCTGGCGGCATTCGCCTCGGCGGCGAGCCGCTGAATCCTTTCTCCGCGCGCATGAAACTCCGCGCGCCGCCATTCCCAAACTATTCCCGCCAAACCAGCCAGCACCGCCACCGCGAGTGCCAGGGACAAAAACGCCAGCGTGGGCCGGCGCCGGCACCACAACCAGAGGCGCTCGGCAACCGAGATGGGCCGCGCCAGCACCGGCTTTTGATCCAGAAAACGGCCGAGGTCATCCGCCAAGGTCTGGGCGGAAGCGTAGCGCCGTTCCGGTTCCTTGCGGAGGCACTTCAGGCAAATGCTCTGGAGGTTTGCCGGAATGCCCGGGTTTAATTGCCGCGGCTGAAGCGGTTCTGCGGTCTGCACCCGGGCGAGCAGCTCGGTCAAGGTACCGCCTTGGAACGGCGGCCGGCCGGCGATCAAATGGTAGAGGATGGAGCCGAGCGAATAAACATCCGATTGCGCGGTGACCTTGGAAAAATCTCCCGCCGCCTGCTCCGGCGGCATGTAGTTCGGGGTACCGAGGATCTGCCCGGCGGCCGTAAGCTCGGCATCCTCGCCCAGCACCTTGGCCAGACCGAAATCCGAGACGCGCGGCCGATCAAGTCCGTCCAGCAGAATATTCGCAGGCTTGAGATCGCGGTGCAGCACCCCGTGTTGATGGGCATAATGCACCGCCTCGGCTATGGCCTTTACGTAACTGGCAGCGCGATTGGCCGTCAGGGGCTGTTCCCGCACCAGTTCCGCCAGGGTTTGTCCCTCCACATATTCCATGGAGAGGAAATGGTGCCCGTCGTACTCTCCGACCTCGTACACCGACACGATGTTGGGATGCCGCAGCGTGGCGGTGACCTCGGCCTCGTGACGAAAGCGCCGGACGAAATCAGGGCTGGCAAAGGGGCCGTGCAGAACCACTTTCACCGCGACGATGCGGTTCAGGCTGAGCTGCCGGGCGCGGTAAACCACCCCCATGCCGCCGCGCGCAATTTCCTCCAACAATTCATAGTCGCCGAGCCGGAGCATGGCGGCATCGCCCGCGTCCGCCGCCAGGCCGAATCGGCCCAGACATTTCAGACACAGGCCGAACAAGCCTTGATCTGACAAGGCCGACCCGCATTTGGGGCAGGTCGTTGCACCGGAATTTCCCATGCCAGCTCTCGTTACTTGATTAAGAAGCAATCGCAGCGATGAATTACAATGAACCTGGCGCGGCGATCGGGAAATTATTGGTTCAGCACCTCAAAAAGATACCGCATCTCCTCGTCCAATTCGGCTGGGTTGGTAACGGTCTGCGCCACTTGTGCCCGCACCAATTGCCGGTAGCGCTGGCGCATCCGATGCACCAGCACCGGCACGGATGAATCCGCCACGCCCAGCTCATGCGCCGCGATGCTATAATCACCCGGAGCGGCTTCCGCGGCCAAAAACCCTTTCAGTACTGCGAACTGATGCCCCTTGCCGACCGCGTCCAGTTCTGCTTTCAATGCCCCCAAAGCCTGTTCCACCACCGAACTGGCCCATTGCCGGTCAAACCCGCTCGCGGCAGTTTTTTCCGTCGCCGTCTCCGGCAACACCAATTCTTCCGGCAACAGTTCGTCCAGGGACACAATGATTTTCCCGCCCCCTCGTTTATAAGCCCTCGCGCGGTCGCGCTCGTTGGCCAGAAAATGGGTGAAGGCGGTGAGCAGGAACGTACGGAATTTTCCCTTGCCAGGATCCAGCCCGCTAAAATCGTTTCGCTCCAGCAGATTGTGGAAAAAATGCTGGGTCAGATCCTGCGCGTCGGCCTCCGAGTAAAGCCGGCCGCGGGCAAAGACGTAAACCGGTTTCCAATAAGCCCGGCACAGGACTTCCAACGCCGCCGCGCTTTGTGCCGACTCATGTTGCCCGGCCAACAGCACCACGCTCCAATGCGTGGTATGGAATTGCCCATCGGGCCGGCTGGCCTCGTCGTTTGAACTTGGGTCTGGCACGCGGATCATCCTCGCGGGAAACATAGCAAAAGCCGTCACTTTCTCCAGACAAAGTTAAGCCCGGTTCATCCCTCAGCCTTCCTTCGCGCCCGACCGCGCCACCGGCCGGTGCCCAGCCATCCCCCCGTTTCGTTATTGCGTCCAGAGGGCGAAGCGGAGGAAACCGGCGCCGTAGGGCATCGTCAGCATCCGCCAAGTTGCGGCATCACTGATGGAACCCCGCTCGAGATACGGAAGGAAGGCTGAACCTTGGATCATGAGGATTAGATCCAAAGCCGGCGGGTCGCGCACGAGCTTGTCCACATTGATGCCGGTGCCCTCTTGAACACGCCAGTGTGGTAGCAGTTTCTCACCCTTGAGGATGTGTTCGGTTTCGTCCATGAGGCGCAGCCATCCGTCGATCTCCTGCTGGGTGATCTTGGATCCGCCCGGCCCGGTTTGCTGCGGGTTGGGCAGCCATTCGTGGTCGTTGTCCGTTTCGGCAAGGATGGATTTCCAAGTAAGCCGGCTGCAGACGATCATTTGCAGGAATTGTTCCCGGGCATCCACCAAGCCGTTGGGATTGGTGGGGTTCAGCCGCATATCGTGGATCGCGGCAATCAGGTCCACCCACATGTTCCATCGGCCATCCATGCGGACTTCCTGCTGGGCGATGGGAGGCATGGGGTCGGGATGTTGGAAGATGAGGTGAGCACATTGGTTCCAAACAGGGCGCCAGTCGTAGGTTTGCAGCACGTCGACCAGGCCAATCAGGCAGTGGGTGTAGCCTTTGAGCCAATAGGCGTCACCCCGATCAAAATCAATGGTGAGGTCTTGTTTGTTGGTGGTCTGGGTCGGAATGGTCCAGATCCGGTTCAAGGTGGGCAGGAGCAGTTGGTTCGTCCCTGTGCCGGCCAGGTCGATCTTGATCTTACTGAGGTTTACTTCCACTTTGAATTCCTGGTCGGTCATTCGGGCCAGGGTCTCGTTGGCTTCCTGCAGGCCTGATTTCAAGTTATCGAAGGCCTCGCCGATGGCGGCGCGAGAAGCCACGTTGGTGGTGGGACCAACCACGGGTACTATCCGCAGGAACGGCAACCCGTTGCCGACCATATCGGGATTGAATCCGAGTTTGGAGACGGTGCTGCTGAAAGTCTGGACGGCGTCCAGGACTTGGAGCGTGGCCAGGGAAAACCTTTCAGCGTTGTCCGCCGGATATTGGTATTCGACGAGGCCCTTCTTGATGTTCCCGGTTTGGAGGAGTGCATCGAGGCTGGTTTTGGCTCCTGCCGGCAGGCTTAAGAGCAGGAGGGCGAGCAGGACTGTCAGGTTCTTCTTCATGACCTTGCGATTATGCCTCTGCTTTCTCTCAGGAGGCAATTTTTTGTTCGGCCTTTTCGGCTTCAAACCTTTGCCGGTCATCGGCTCAATCGCCCGGCCAGACGTTCAAGTCTATTCGCAGCGGCGATCTCCTTCCCATCCGCCAGTACGCGTAAGCCTTTCCCTTTGCCGTAACGGGTGCCCGTCTGGTCGTATAAGATCGTCAACACACGGTGGTGGTAATGCACGTTATCCAAACAGAAATAATCCCATGTCCCGGCCGGAATTAACGGCTTCACTTCTACTGTGTCGTCGGCGCACGGTCGCAGGCCCACGAGGCCGGTGATAATCAGATCGCAATAGGTTGAATGATTGTAGTCTTTTCCCCGTTCGGGAATTTCCGCCCCCCGCTGCTTCAGCAAGGCGCGGGCAAGCCACGCACCGGTACCCGGATCCAAATCCTCGTCAATCCAGGAAACGACCTGGCCATCATCGAGTTTAAGGTGCTGTGATTGGGTGTAGATTTTGAGCAGTTGAAAATAATCCATTAGGCTCACCGAGTGCTGCCGATAATCGTCAAGCAGGTTGGCCATGGCAGTCAAAGTCATTGAAGTTGCAAACGGCCAGCTTGGACCATTCCACTGACATTCATGACCGCTATACGCAATCGTGAAACGGGGGTCGCGTTGTTCCGCGGTCGTGGGGCCAAACGGCGCGCGGAAGCCCCGGGGATCCATCAGTTGCAGCCAAGCGGCCGATTGGCCTTTCTCTGGCAGATGGAAATACCAAGGGGTGTAACCAGAAAGCTCCCGCACCGCCACCAGTTGGTCCCGGTCCTGCGGCAAGACCTTGAAAAATTGCGCAGGTTTGTCCCAAAGCTTTTCCAGTACCCGCCGTTTTAGTTTGGCGCCTTTTTCGCGATAAGTCCGAGCAACCGCGTGCTCACCGGCCAAGTCGGCAATCTTTGCCAGGGCCATCAAATCCCCATACATATAGCTGTTGATCGTGGCCCGATATCCACTTCCGCCAATGGACATCTCCATGCCATCCCGATCGTCACTCTGCCAGAAAAGGCCGTTGGTGCCAAGATGACTTGCCTCCCAAGCTTCATAATTCTGCACCAAATCGGGCAACAGTTCTTTGACGAGGGTTGCGTTCCCATTCACCAAGTAGCGGGACCACAATGCGTCGGCCAGCCAGGCACTGTATCGACGCGGCTCGCCGCCCTTGCGAAACCAGAACATGGAGTAGTCGTCCAAATACTGGTCATCCGCCAGCCATCGGCCTTCGTAAAGGTGGTGCCCCGCCGGACAATCAATGGCGTTGTCCTTTCCGGCCCACGGCACGTCGGGCAAAAATTCGGTGATCACAAACCCGTCGGGCGACTGTTTAATGTGCTTGCGGTAAGTCCACCAGCGAAAGTAGTAGGTTGTCTCAATGTCCTTGTCCGGACACTCAAACAGGGGAATATTGTTTTTGAGAAACCCCCAAGCCGCCCCATTGGTGATGTAGGCGGGGTAAAGTTCGTGATCACCTGCGTTGAACGAATCGATGTAATGCTTGAAAGTCTCGTTCTTCAAAACCGCAGGCCCGGCAGTTGAATCCGGCGCCCCGCCCGCCTGGAGCGCTCCCGCCGCGGCGAGCATGAAGATGATCACGGCGGCAACGAACCGGCCGGTCACTCCCAGAATGTTTGCGTGGGGTCGGAGCATCAAAAACCAAGTCTGTGGCCGGAATGAAAAGCCACGCCGATTTGTTCCACGTGCTCGCGCCGGCCGTTATACCACAACAACCATTTTTTGCCGTCGTAAATGGCAAATGGCTTGTAACAAGCGTCCGCATCCCATTGATCCTGGCTTGGACGGATAATTGGGTTCGCCGCCAGCCGGTGCCAGTTCGTGAGGCCGTCTTTTGAACGGGCAACGCCGATTTGCGCGTGATCCACGTCCCGGAATCCAATGTAAAACATCAGGTACCAACCGCCATCCTGGACGACTTGGCAGGCGGTGACCTTGGCCTGTTCCCATTCGATCCCCGGGTCAGACTTGAAAACAGGATTGGCTTCGCGCTTGGTCCAAGTTATTCCGTCGGGGCTGGTCGCATAACCGATGGCGTCCGGCTCGTACTGATCGCCACCGGAATACCACATTTTATAGAGTTTGGTTTTGCGGTCCCAAATCACGTTCGGACACATCACGGCGACCTTTTCCCAGGGCTGATCGGCAACCAGCACAGGCTGGTCACTCTGTCGCTTCCATACGACGCCGTCGTCGCTGGTCGCATAGCCAATCGCCGAACGACCGTTGGCCTGGCCCGTGTACCACAGGCGGTAAATGCGACCTTGCTTGATGACGGTCGGGCGGTTGATATCATTTTCCCAACCGGTGGCCTGGTTGGGAGGCAAGACAATCACCGGTGCGTTCCAATGGCATCCGTCTTTGCTTTCCACCAGCGCAAGACTGGACTTGGGCCGCCAGGAAAACCACATTCGATAAGTATCGCCGTCCTTCAGAACAGAAACGTCAAAACAAGTGCCGTAATCTCCACCCAACACCGGATTCCCGGAGTACTTCTCCCACCCTGCCGTGGCTGAGTTGGTGCTTTGGCCATTGATTTCGACACTCCCCGCGGCAAGGAAAATCGCAGCCAGAGCGACAAGGCTAAGCGATTTGCCCCAAAGGCCGCAGCCTGGATTTTGCTCCTTTATCACTCTTTCCGGTTTGAACTGGCGTCGCGGCCGCAGTTGACTTCCACATCCACGCGGATGCGCGTCAATGACGTTCACGGCCGTTGAACAGACTTGGGAAGGCATGCCGAATGGTTATGGCTGGGTCGGGCAAATGCAACCGGGAATTTTTCGAGGGCAGTCCGCGAAGGCCAGGAATCAAAGCGGCGGGTAGACTCCTGTTGGCGTCGGAGAACTGTAAACGTAACTGTAAAGTGATGGTTTGCCCAGTTTAAGAACCGGTCAAACTTTAGCTTTCGTCAACAACTTGCGGGGCACTCGGTTTGCTGCCGCAGCCTCTGGCGGCAAGGGAATTTGGATATCGATTTCCGTGCCGGCACGGCGGACGGATTTAATCTTTAGGACGCCCCCCACAGAGCTCGCGCGCTCGCGCATGCCAAGCAAACCAAAGCCACTCTTCCCTTTCTCTACAGCGGGGAGACGATCCGGATCGAAACCGATTCCGTCGTCATTAACGGTCAACTTCACGGCTTCACCCAGCTTCGCCAGGTGAATGGTAACGTGATGGGCACGGGCGTGCTTCTCGACGTTTTTCAAGGTTTCCTGGAGTATGCGGTAGAGCGTCAACTCGGTATCGGCGGGCAGGCGCGAGATCAACTGCACACAGACCAACTTGACTAACACGCCGGTGCGATTCGCGAACTGCGTGCTGATTTCGTGGAGGCCCGCGACCAGGCCCAAGAGGTTCAACACGCCGGGCCGCAGGTCACGCGAAATGCGCTCTGCTTCCTCGACGGTTCGACAGATTAGCTCGTGGAGTCTCATGGCCTCACCCTTCGCCCGCCGGTTGCGGGCTGGCAGTTTATCCGCCAGGGTCTGGCTGCAAACCAGAACGCCGCAAAGCATCTGGGTGATGGTATCGTGCATTTCGAGGGCCAACCGCCCGCGCTCGGTTTCCTGCGCATGCACCAGACGGTGGGTCAAGGCCCGCAGCAGTTCCTCGCTGCGCCGGGCCGCCGTCAGGTCGGTCACCACCAGACCGAGGGGCGCGTTTTTGAAACCAGCCTTGGGCAGAGGACGGATGGAGATTTGCACCGGCATTAGCGAACCGTCGCCAGCGCGGAGCATCACCTGGATTTTGGAGCCGGATTTGTTGGCCGATTTCATCAGCGGCCGGAGCCGGGCCTCATCTGTAGCGGAGAGAAAACGGCGCAAGGAACCGCCCAGCACTTGCTCCAGCGGGTGTTTGACCATGTTGGAAAAGCACCGGTTGGCGTACAGAATCATCAGGCCAGCCGTCAGCGTCAACGCCCCCTCGTTCATGGACTCGATCAGCACGCGGTAGCTATGTTCCGCGCCCTCCAGCGTGAACACTTGTGTCCCTTGTTTGCCCGCCACCACCACCGCATCCACTTCGCCGCTACGGATGGCGCGGAGCGTTTCCTCCGCGTCGGCGAGGCGCTTGCGGAGCTGGGTGATTTCGCGGCCCCTTTGCATTAGGCGGTGTCAGCTTTTACCTTCAAATCCAAGCCGACAAAGAGGCTGTCGGTGCTCGTCAGGTTGCCGATGAGCCGGCGCACGGGCCGCGGGAAATCCCGGACCAGGGTCGGGGTCGCGATGATCTGACCATTGCGCGCGAGGATGGGCTGCTGATAGACATCAATCACCTTCAACTCGTAGTGGCCCTTGAGTTCGGATTCGCACAATTGCCGGGCGCGCAGGATGGCCCGGCGTGACCGCTCGGTGGCTCCCGCCACGTAGAGTCGGAGGATCTGTTTGTCCGAAACGTGGGTGGCCAGAGTCTTTTCAAAAGCCTGGGTCGCACGGCTGGTTTTGCTTTTTTTCACGGACGTTCGTTTCGGTTAACCGGCCGCGCGCAAATCCAACCCGACGAGCACGCGCTCGGTGTTGGAGAGGTCGCCAATGATTTTTCGCACGGGGTGCGGCAACTGGCGTACCAGCGTGGGGATCGCGAGGATTTGGTCGCCGCGGGAAAGGTGCGGCTGCTCCAGCAAATCAATCACCTCGATTTCATAGCGGCCCTTGAGGTGGCTTTCGCAAATCTCTTTCAGGTTCGAAAACGCCGTCAGGGATTTGGGTGTCTGCCCGGCCACATAGAGGCGCAGCTGCCAGAGTCTGGCTGGCCGGCGAGCGGGGGCGGCTTGGGGTCGTTCGGCGTTTTTCATCGTTGCTTCCCCAATCTGCCGCGGGTCTGCCGGTGACCATTGGCGCTCACATCCGCGTGGCGCAACCGGGCCAATTCGGTGCGTTCGGCGGTGAGCACGCGCGTCCGCGTTCCGGCTTGTTCATCCATGCGCCGGAGTTCCATTTCTTCGGTTTCGTATTCGGATCGCAGCCGGGCGATTTGCTGTTCGAGCGTCGCGTGTTTCCGGGCGAGCTCGCGCTTCCGGCGGGCGGCTTCCTGAAGACTGGCCAGCGCTTCCGCCTTTTCCCGGGCGGCCTGCGCCACCCGCGACGCGCCGGTCAGCACGCCGCTGGGCCCGATGTAAGCGTCCACCAAGTCAATGCCCCGGTCGGAGATCAGGAACTCGCGGACTTGATTTGAGTGCGCCATGCCGCGCGCCTTGAGCACGTAAAGCAGGCGGTTTCGCTCCCCGTTGCCTTCGACATCCTGCAATAACAGCCAGGAGTCCATGAGGGAAGACATGGCGATTTCACTCTGTTGCAGCGCGTGGCCGCCTTGCGTCAGGCTGGTGAACAGCGAAGTGACTTGTCCGCCCTTTAAATAATCAATCAGCCGCGTCACCATCCCCCTGGTTTCGGAGTCGCTGCCCGCCTCGAGCAGACTGGTAATCGGGTCCACGATGACGACCTGTGGTTGAAACGTCGCGATTTCCTTAAACATGGTGGCCAGGTGCATTTCCAGGCCACAAAACGAGGGTCGTGCGGCGTGAAATCGCAACAGTCCGCAGTCCACGAAGGGCTCGAGGCGCACGCCAATGGAATGCAGGTTGCGGATGGTCTGGTTGGGCGATTCCTCGAACGAAAAGTAGAGCACGCGCTCCCCGCGCCGGGCGGCCGCCTGGGCAAAACAGGCCGCGAGACAGCTTTTGCCGGTGCCGGGCGTGCCCGTGAGCAGAATGCTGCTGCCGCGAAAAAAACCCTTCCCGCCCAGCATGGCATCGAGCCGCGGAATGCCCGTGGGAATCCGCTCAATCGACACCTTGTGATTCAGCCCCAGCGACGTGATGGGCAACACGCTTAAGCCCTCGTTGCCGATGAGGAAGGGAAACTCGTTCGTGCCGTGCAGCGCGCCGCGATACTTCACCACCCGCATATGCCGCGTGGCAATCTGATCGGTGACCCGATGATCGAGCAGGATCACGCAGTCCGACACGTATTCCTCCAGGCCGTGGCGCGTCAGCTGTTCGCGCCCGCGCTCCGCCGTGATGACGGCGGTCACGCCCTTTTCCTTCAGCCAACGGAAGAGCCGGCGCAATTCGGCGCGCAGGATGGCTTCATTCGGCAGGCCGGCAAACAGCGCCTCCAAGGTATCCAGCACCACGCGCTTGGCGCCAATGGAATCAATCGCGTGATTGAGCCGGACGAACAACCCTTCCAAATCATAGTCGCCGGTCTCCGTGATTTCACTGCGCTCGATGAAGACGTATTCGAGCACAATTTTTTTGCGCCGGACCAGGCCCGCCAGATCAAATCCGAGCGAGGCAACATTGGACTCCAACTCCTTGTCTGTCTCCTCAAAAGACATGAACACGCCCGGCTCACCGAACTCCACCGCGCCGCGCACGAGGAATTCTGCGGCCAGCAGCGTCTTGCCGCAACCCGCGCCGCCACAAACCAGCGTGGGTCGCCCGCGCGGCAACCCGCCGCCGGTGATTTCATCGAGACCTTGGATGCCCGTGGGGCACCTGGGCAATTGAGTCGCTGGAGAGCTGGGCTGGTGACGGTTGGGTTTTGTTTTCATTCAGGGACATCACTTAATTAGCGAGCGTAAATCGGAATTACCATCAGACCGGAAATCACCTTCGCGGACAGCTTCCGTTCTCAACCAAGATCCATTGTAAATCATAAGCAAAGGCAATGATAAGCAAAGAGACTCTGCGGAAGCTATGGGGTGTTCACCTCATACCGGCATTGGGGGAGTGTTCCCCTCAGCAAATGGGCCAGCCATTGTTAGGCCCACCCAGCCCGCCGACGGCCCGCTGGCGCGCTTTTGTTGGCGGCACAACAAATCACCCCTCCGGTGTCAGGACCGGCAGTCCCTGGCGATCACGGGCGAAGGGCGGTGTCTATGATGCGCTGCGGGGCGGGCAGAGAATGATCTCAAGACGGTGCGGTGGGTTGCCTTGAACGCGAAGGTTGGCTGGCGCGGTGCGCTCGGAGAGAATCGTCCCTCCCCACAAGCCCCGGCTGCGCGGTTGAACAAGGCACAATTCTGTCCCCCCCTCTCTTTTCCTCGAACAACTTGTCCATTACCAGTGCCGGCAAAACTCGCTCACCGTCTCCGCCGGCGGCCAGCCTGCGCTCCGCCCCACCCGAATGGGACCGAGCGTTGCGGTTGTCCGGGCCGCTCGGGCTGTGCGGGACGTTGCGACTGTGCGGGACGTTGTGGTTGTGCGGGACGTTGTGGTTGTGCGGGACGTTGTGGTTGTGCGGGACGTTGTGGTT
>CAYTJG010000036.1:0-31205 GCA_964437865.1 uncultured Bifidobacteriaceae bacterium
TATCGCCCTCGCGCAGAAAGCGCGGCGGATTCGGCTGCACCATGATGTCCTTGGCCGTGACGGCGTGGGCTTCGATCAGGCCGGCGCGCAACTGCCGGTCGTGCGCAAAGCCCAGGAAATGCCATTGCGTCAGCGCCTCCGGCATGGTGAACGTCAGCCGCACGACGCCGTTGGTATCGCTGGTAAGCTGGGGAAAGAAAAATGCGGTCTCGTTGAGATTCTTGCGCGCGGAAACCTGGCTGAGGTCGGGTTTGGGCGGGTTGGCACCGTGGTCTGCAAACCGCATTATCCCCGATGCCCCCTCCATTTGCCCCAAGGATGCGGTCTGAAGCGCCCCAGCAAACCCGCCGGCCGGCGCTGCTGTCGAAGCCATCGGAGCTGGCGATTCAAGCTTAGGAGCCTCTAGGTACGTCTGCCCGGCGCCGCTCCCCCCAGCGCCACCAATGCCACCGGAAAAGGAGATTGCTTGTCGAGTCCTCAGGCCTCTCCAGCCAAAGCCCCAGAATCGTTGCGTGAGATCCTCCGGGAAATGGCGATAGGTAATTTCTCCGTCTTCCCAGGGCAGGTTCCAACCGCCGAATTCAGCTTGAAACTGCTGGGCCTTGTTCTCGAAATGCGTCTGTGCCGGGCTCCAATCATTACGAAACACGCCAAAGCCTGCCGGCCAACCAGGTGATGCGAAGGCATCCAGCGATTCATCGTAAAAGGTCGCCACCAGTTCCGCCGCCGTCCGCTCGGCCTGGGGATTTCGGATTGCCAACGTCCACGTTTCCTTTTGTCCGGGCATCAACTTGGAAACAAAGTGCTCCCACTTCAGGTCCAGTTCCTTGTTTTTCCACGGGACGCTGACTTGGCGATAAGTGAGGTAGCCGCGATTCTCGCGCACCTGCGTGACCTGCATCGTGAATCCGCCGCGCATCGCCTCCGTCACCGCCAGCTTAACCTGCTGCTGCGTGCGACCCGGCGCGGTCCAGTAGCGCTGGATGCATTTGCCGTGCTGTTCGATCTCGACGAACGCGCGGCCCGTTTCGTAGCCCGTACCCCACACCGCCTTGAATTCCTCGCCCGGCTGGGCCTCCCAGCTAGGCGCGGCGAAGAGATTCGGAACGTTGATCCCGAGTGCCGGCGCTTCCGGCTGGAGCACCTGCAACGGCAGCCGGCCGGTGACCTGCTTGCCGAAACGATCCTGCGTTTCCAGCATCACGCGATAGGCGCCCTCCAGCAGCGTGAACGACACTTTCGCCGTGCCGTTCGTCTCCGTCCTGAAGTCGCGTTCGGCCGCAACCTCCCCCACTTCCCAATGGTTCGGGTCCGACAGATCCGCCTCCGGCTTGCCGTCCTCGCGATAGTCTTCAGGACCGAGCTGGGCGCGGACAACCTTCGCCGGCGACTTCAGCCGGTAGACTTTGACCGCGCCCTTGGCGACCTGGGGTTCGCCATCGAGGGTCGTGGTTGAGACTTTTATCTCCACCGGCTTGGCGGCTTCCTGCCAGTCATTCGCCGTGAGCACGGCTTCGAGTGCGGCATAGCCCACGCGCACGCTGCGGTCGGCGGAGCGTGTTTCACCGGCGCTGTCCGTGACATCGGCTGTCACGGAATAAACAAAGGTCGGCTCGTTCGTGGGCGAAATGTCCAGATCCGGCTGGGCCACAAACTCCACCGTGAACGCGCCATCCACGCCGGTGGTGGCCGTTCCGTGCGCGATTTCCTGCGCCGCGCTGGGCGCCAAACCGCCGCGCCACCAACCCCACCACCAGGGCCACCGCACCTCACGCGCCACGCGCCATTTCACGACCGCGCCATCCACCGCCGCGCCGGTGTAGCTCGCGGCCTTGCCCGGAACAACCGTTTTTTCACCCAGCTTCGGCGCCACTTTGGGCGCCTCGAGCGTCACTTCGAACTTGGGGCGCTTGTATTCCTCCACGCTAAACGAGGCGGTTCCGGCGCAGCGCCCCTGCGCGTCAATACGCATTCCGCCAGCCACCCGGTCGCGCGGCGCGGTGAAACTGCCGGCAAACGAACCGTAGTCGTTGGCCTGGTGCTTGGCACGGGCGATTTCCTGGCCGTTTGCGTCGCGAAAGACGACTTCAATTTGTTCTCCGGCGAGCGTCGCGTAGTTGTCACGGCGCTCGTCGGTCTGGAGACAGATGCCTTTGTACTGAATGGTTTGCCCGGGACGATAAATGGCGCGGTCGGTGAAGAAGACCGTCCGCTGGCGCGGCCAGTTCGCGTCGTCGCGCCCGTTCCAGCCGTAATACCAAAGATCCTGCGCGGAGGCCAATTCGCGGCCCTGATGCCGCACGCGAAACAAATAGGCGCGTTGCGGCACGGGTTCGAGGCTGAAGCAACCGTTCGTGTCCGTCGTCATCGGCGCACTGGGAACACGGTTGCCATTCTGGTCCAGATACCAGGCGTTGACCTCCGCGCCGGCAACGGGTTCGCCGGAACCCGCCTCCAGCACAAAACCGTCAATACAGCCGACGCGCTGCCGCAGAACCAGCGCCAGTTCGCTCACCCAAACCGTGGTGATGGAGACCGGGCTTTCTTTGGCGTTGAAACCGGGATCGGTGCTGGCAAAAATGAAATAAAATCCCGGCTTGAGCGTCGTCGGGGCGGCCGTGCTGAACGTGTGCTCCTTGAAATCCGCCGTGGCCGGAAGCAGCGCGGACCATTCGAGCGTGGCGGGCTTGGCGAGCAGGGCGCGCTGCTCCGTCTCGCTGATGCTTTCCGGACGCGGGCGCTTCCGGTCCAGAAACGATTCCCAGTCCGCCGCGATGGCGCGAAAATAAACGTTGGTCAGGTTGCGATAGCGGACGTTGATGCTCGCGCCCGAATTCCACACGCGCTCGGTGGAGATGGTCGCGGACTTGGCCTCAATTTCCGTGACGAGGTTGGCGCAGTTCTTCGCACCCGGCGTACCGGGATGCGCCGACTTCGCCTGCGAGGCAATCTTCCGCGCCTGAACCCAGTCGCCCTCGTCCTGCACCACGCGCGCGAGGTTCCACGCGGCCATGGCTGCAGGCGGTTGTTCGCCCCACTGGGCCAGGCAGTGGTTCAAGGCCGCCTTGAAGCGGGCGTTTCTTTCTTCGCCACTAGCCGTATTCCAGCCCCAGACCAACCGCTCCAGATCAACGTCGCAGAAGGCGGTGCGGTCCGGGTCGTTCTTGTGAAAATCGAGCAACTGCTGGTACAGCACCACGGCCTTTTCCTCCGGGGTGGCAGGGTTCGCCAGCTTCCATTGCAGGAACTTGTCGGCATCTTCAAGAATGGGGTCCTCCGCCCTCAGTTCAAATTCACCCTCCGCGTGGGCACCCGCCTGCTCGCCGCTCGTGTAAAATTGCAGCGCCTCCTGCGCGAGAAAATCGTAAAGCGTTGGACGGTACTGGTCGGGCATGGTGCCCTTTTCCAGGAGGCCGTCCCAGGCGGCGATGGGCGTGGCCTTCAGGACGGGCTCGGCGGCGAGCGCGGCTTGAAAATGGCGGTCAATTTCGGCGAACAGGCGCGGCAGATCCCAGGTGGTGAAATCCGGGCCGGGCGCCTCCGCGGTCTGCGTGCGCTGCATAAACCGCCAGCGGTTCTGCTCGTAATAGCTCCAATACCAGTGGGCCAGCAGGGTTTCCAACACCGGCTTCATCGCGGCCGGTGCCCGGGTGATTTCCGCCTCGAGGCGCCCGACGCGTTCCTCGGCCCGGTTGCCTTGAATCCTGCCTTCCAGCGCGATTTTCTGGCCGATGGCCTTGGTGGCCTCGGGGTAGGCTTTTTCCTGCAGGGCGGCGGCGATAATGGGTTCAAGGTTGGTGAGGGCGGTTTGCGGCAGGCCTTGCTGCAGAGCGGCCGTCACGGCTTGCCACTGGGCGTCGCGCGGGCCGGCGACCGCGACGGCCGGCAGCAGGAGGGCGAGCAGAATCCCAATAATCAGAAGGCGGTGGCGGATCATAAAGCCCATCATATAACCTCTGACACGGGAACCAACCAAAAGCTTAGTGAAAAAATGTCCCGAATCCGGGTTGAGGTCCGAGTCAAATTGACTGTTTCGCGGCAAAGGTCTAGGCTGTGTGGATTATGAGCCAATTGCAAGACTCACTGATCGAATTGATCCGCCGTACGTCCGCCGAAATTCCGGACGATGTTCATCGCGCCATTCTCGCTGCGCTGGAAAACGAGAAAAAGGGCACGATTGCGGCCAATGCCTTTCAAATCATCGACCAAAATATCGCGCTGGCCCGGCAGAAATCCCAACCGATCTGCCAGGATACCGGCTCAATTTTATTTTACGTGGATTGCCCGGTGGGCTTTGACCAAATCGAATTTGCCGAGACCGCGCGGACCGCGGTGACGCTGGCCACAAAGAAGGGTTACCTCCGGCAGAACTCCGTGAACTCGCTGACCGGCAAGAACGACGGCACGAATGTGGGGCCAGGCGCGCCGGCCTTTCATTTTCATCAACATCGGTCGCCCGAAGTCAGTGTGCGGCTGGCGCTGAAGGGCGGCGGTTGCGAAAACGTGGGCGCCCAATATTCCCTGCCTGATGACGGTCTCCAGGCCAACCGGGACCTGGACGGCTGCCGGCGGGCGATTCTGGATGCGGTGCTGCAAGCGCAGGGCAAAGGTTGTGGCCCGGGTATTCTGGGTGTGTGCATCGGCGGCGACCGGGCCACCGGTTACGAATTGAGCAAGACCCAGTTTCTGCGGCGCATTGAAGATCGGAACTCGGAATCCAAGCTCGACGCGCTCGAGCAGGATATTTTGAAAACAGCCAACGAGCTGGGCATCGGCCCGATGGGTTTCGGTGGCCGGACGACGTTGCTGGGAGTGAAGATTTGCACGGCCAACCGGGTGCCCGCCTCCTATTTCGTGAGCGTAAGCTACATGTGCTGGGCCTTTCGGCGCCAGGGCGTGGAACTCAACGGTGAGGGCGGCATTACCAAATGGTTGTACTGACCATGCGGCGCGATGAAAAGCGGGCTCCAGATCCTGATCGGCATCTCGCTGCTGGTTTTGGCGCTGGCGCTGGCCATCCATCTCACGGTCACCAAGCCGGCAGAGCGATTGGGCGAAGCGGCCATCCGCGCGAGCGAACAGGCCGTGACCCACGGGATCGACAAGACGGCCGACGTGCTCACCAGCATACCGCAGATTATCGCCACGGTCTTCCAGGCGCGCGTGAGCGTGTCCAGCTCGGCGTCGGTCTGCGACGCCACGCCGATCGCCGAACTGGCGGTGCTAAAACGGAACATCCGCGAAATCGTGGACTATTCGAACACGGACTATTACAGCACCAAGCGGATCATTGCCGAGCAGACGTTCGTGGCCAAGATTGGCTTTGACTTGGCGGCGCACTTTTCCGCGACCTATAATCCCTCGAACAACACGGTGACCATCTCGCTGCCCAATCCCAAAATTTTGTCGCTGGAGCCCGTCAGCGCGGCGCCCAAGTATTATATGGATGATTCGGGTGTCCTCAACCGGCTCACGACCGAGGATCATCGCCAGATCCTGATTGCGCTCAAGAACCAGGCGACGGCGAGCGCGGAGACCACCCTGGCCATCGGCGACGCCCAGCAGATGATCCGGACGCGCTTCCACGACTTGTTCCAGGCGTTCAACGTGCAGGTGGTGGTGGAATTTCCGGGGCAGACGAACCGGCCGGACGCGGCGCCCGCGCTCAAGCAATTGCCCGAACCCAAAGAATAAATTTCAACCCAACGATATACTGTTACCATGACTAAACTGACCTATCCGTTCACCGAAGACAAAATTCGCGCGCTGAAAGTCGGCGACGAGGTGCTGATCTCCGGCGTGATCTACACCGGGCGGGACGCCGTGCACAAGTATCTGCACGAAGGCGGCCAGTTGCCGGCCGGCGTCAACCTGCGCGACGGCATCCTGTACCATTGCGGTCCCGTGGTGCTGAAGCAAGCCGACGGCACCTGGAAGGCGACCGCCGCCGGCCCCACCACCTCCATTCGGGAAGAGCCCTATCAATGGCAGGTCATCCGGGATTTCGGGCTGCGCGGCATCATCGGCAAGGGCGGCATGGGCGAGAAAACGCTGGCCGCCTGCAAGGAATACGGCTGCGTGTATCTGCACGCCATCGGTGGCGCCGCCCAGGTGCTGGCCGAGTGCATCAAGCAGGTGCGCAATGTTTACCTGATGGAAAAATTCGGCGCGCCCGAAGCCATCTGGGAGTTTGCGGTGGAGGATTTCCCGGCGGTGGTCACGATTGACTCCCACGGCCGTTCGCTGCACGCCGAAGTGCTCGCCCAGAGCAAGGCGGCGCTGGCCGCCAGATTGTAATGGGCATGCGACCGCTGGATATCCAGCCCATTGGCCAGGAGCTGGCCGTGAAATGGGAGGACGGCAGCGAGACGTATATTCCGCTGGACCGACTCCGGCGCGCCTGTCCGTGCGCCGGGTGCCATGGCGAAACGGATATCCTTGGAAACGTGTACAAAAACCCGGAGAAACCGTTGACGGCCCGGGCCATTGAACTGGTACGGATTGACCGCGTGGGTGGGTATGCCGTCCGGCCCGTTTGGGCGGACGGCCATGACGCCGGCCTCTACTCCTTCGAATATCTGCGGCAGATCATGCCTTCGACCTGACCCCACCGCCGGCCCTCACTGGGCCGGGATCACCCGATAGAAGCGTTGTGCCTCGCTGCCCACGGGCACCGACACCACGCCGGTCCAGTTGGAAGCGGTAACGGTGCTAAAATCGTTCCAAGTCGTCTCGCTCAAGTTGGTCTTGTACTGCACCCGATATGCCTGGCCCACCTGGGCGTTCCAAGCGACGGTGAAGCCGGCGGTGGCCGATTGTTGCGCCAGATGAACGATGTTGGGCGCGTGTATGGTGGTCACGCCGGGGCCGCGGATGATATCGTTGCCCTCGTCGGTTACATAAATGTTGGTGGTGTTGTTGACGGCCACACCGAACGGCGAGTTGAACTCCACTGCCGCTCCCAAACCCCCGGCACTGCCTACGGTGCCCGCCACACCCGCGGTCGTAAACACCAGCCAGTTGGTGTTCAACAAGGTCAGGCGGCGAATGGTGTTGTTCCCATTATCCGCAACATAGAGAACATCGTCCGCAGCGACCGCAATACCCGTAGGCCCCTTGAACCGGGCCACGCTGCCGAAACCATCGGCGCTGCCGGCGGCGCCGCTCTTGCCGGCAATGGTGGAAACAATCCAACTGCCGCCCGAGGGCGTCAGTTGGCGAATGTCGTGGTTGTATTCATCGGCCACAAAAACGTTATCGGCGCTGTTGACGGCGATGCCGTAGGGCTGGCCAAACTCAGCGAGCGTATTGCTGCCGTCAGCCGTGCCGTAGGACCCGGAACCGGCAATGGTATAAGCGACCCAGTTCGTCCCTGTGAGGGCCAGTTTGCGAATGTCATGATTGCCCTCGTCCGCCACAAAGACGTTGTCGCTGGCATCGACAGCCAGGCCCATGGGCAGATTGAAAAGCGCCGGCACCCCGTCGTTGTTGCCGCGCGTGCCCGCCTGGCCGGCAATGGTGCTCACCACCCAGTTCGAGCCGGACGGCGTCAGCAGACGAATGGTGCTATTGCCAGTGTCGGCCACAAAGAGGCGTCCCGCGCTGTCCAAGGCCACGCCGAAGGGACCGTCGAACTGGGCGTTGGTGCCGGAGCCATCGGCGGTGCCATAAACGCCGGCCTGGCCCGCAATCGTGGTAACGGCCCAGCCGGCCGCCGTCGGGGCAATCTTCCGGATCACGTGATTGTTCCGGTCCGCCACGAAGATATTGGTCTTACCGTCCACCGCAATGCCTTGCGGGTTGTTGAACAGCGCACCGCTGCTGGCGGCGTCGGCATAGCCGGCGGTACCCGCGGTCCCAGCCAGCGTGGTCAGGAAGATAAACGGCAGCGCGTCAACCGTGAGCAGGACTGGGGCGCTCGTGCTGCTGCCCAGCGAATTGGTGACCACACAGCGGAACGGTTCGCCGCTCATGGCCAGGCTCGCGGGCCCGACGATCAAAGTGCCGGTTGTCGCTCCACTATTGGTTGAATCGTCGTTCACGTTCACCCAGGTGGTGCTGCCGCTAGGCTCGTATTGCCATTGATAGCTCAGCGGCAATTGCCCCGTGGCCGAAGCCGTAAAGGTGGCATTGGATGCCACCGTCACCGCTTGGTTGGCAGGCTCCGTGGCAAACACGGGCGCCCCCACGGCGGGCACCATGACAAAATCGGATTCCCACATATTACCGCAGCTGGTGCTTTCGTCGGACGAAACCCCCGTCACAATGTTGCTGGTGGCGGGGAAATAACCGTCATACACGGCTTCGATGGTACAGATGGAATCGGAGGGCACGCCCACAAAGGCATAGATGCCATGGGTGTCAGTGGTGACCGTGAACGTTCCACCCTTGGAACTCATGCCGGATACCGTGGCACCCACCAGCGGGTTCCCCTTCGGATCCAGCACCCGTCCGCTGATGATCTCGCCGGTATTCGTCGGAAAGAGGTTGTACATGCAGGCGTTGAAAATATAGAAGGGATTGGAATCGGTGATGTCAATGATCGGCAACTGATACCAGGCAGTGTCATCGCCCCCCCACCCCAGGTTCAGGTGGTGATACAACGTGTTGTAGTCACTATAGCCATAACCGTCGCACACAATGCAATGGCCGTTGCCCTTGGTGTCCTCAATGCCAAAAACGACGGGCACGCGGGCGTCCAGATCCGCATTGATCATGTTATACAAATCATAGCCGACGTTGATGGAGGAGGATTCCGTCAGGATGACATTGGCAAACTTGAACGTGTCCCGCAGGGCGGTTTCCGCGTCCGTGAGGTAAGCGGAAGAACCGGCCAGCGTATACTGCATGTGCACCGCCACGCCGGCATCCGAAGTCAGGTCGCCGATGGCCGCGCACTGGGCGGCGGTGGCCCCGGAGCTCAGCGGATCGGCGGGCATGTCCGC
This sequence comes from uncultured Bifidobacteriaceae bacterium, assembly GCA_964437865.1. Taxonomy (GTDB): domain Bacteria; phylum Verrucomicrobiota; class Verrucomicrobiia; order Limisphaerales; family UBA11358; genus UBA11358. The sequence goes on from CAYTJG010000036.1 coordinate 8,946, forward strand.
GTAATTGTAGGCACCGCCGTTGCCATCACCGCCGCGCAACTGGCGGGACATCGCTTGATTGGCGAAGTACACGGTAAAGGCGTTGGTGCCCACGCCATTGGTGGGATAGCGGTCATAGTACATCACCTGGGCGAGGGCGGTGGCCACACAACCGCAAGGCGCGTTGGTGGGACTGTCCGCTTCGTACGGCGGGGTGAAGAAATTGTAGCAGGCCTGCCCGGCGATGGTATCGTCGATGGTGGACTGATTCCAGGCCGAGGCGACAAAAGGAGCCACGCGCAGATCGGTGATGGAGCTTTGGGTGAGGCCATCGGCATGCACGGAGTTGGTGCTGCCGAAAGCCTGCTGCAAGCGCTGCCACTTGGCGTGACTCTTGAGAACGCTAGCCGCAGTGGGATGCTGCTGCGCCGCGGCAATACGCTGGGGCAGATCGCGCGCCACCAAGGCACCCAGCGGATTCGAGGCAGACGGATCGAAATGCCCGTGCGCGGCAAAGGCAATGATTGGTTCGGCCACATCCTCGCCCGCCACGATCACGAAGCCGGACGGCTTCAAATAGACGACATGGTAGAGCGGCGAACCGGTGGAGCCATTGAAGGTCTCCACCCGATCCACCTGATTTCCCAGCTTGGCGCCCAACGGGACCTTTTCGGAATCCAGCCAGTGCCGCACCACGCTCGTGGCCGTGGTGGAACTGACCGGTGCCGCCCCAGCCGACAGCGCCACGCCGAAAGCCAGGACCAGCAGAGCAAGGGTTTGAATGCGTTTCATAGGAATAATGAAGTTGTTTCCGGCCGGTTCACTGCTGGATCAACACCCGATAATACAGCGTCTGGCCGGTGTTCTGGTCATCGAATTCCAATTCGCCACCGGTGCCCGTATTGGTGGAGAGAACCGTCCAAGCCCCCCCGAAGAGGTTGCTGGAACGGAGCACCACATACTGCACGCCACTAACCGAGGGCCACTGGATGGCGGTGGTGTAACCGGTGGGAACCGGCGACTTGGCGGTGGTACTCGGAAAATCGTTGGCCACATTCGGATCCACGCCCGCCACGTATTTTTCCCAGTTGTCGATTCCATCGCCGGACGGACAGGCGTTGGACTCGGACAGGACATTGTAAAGCGTGCCGAACCAGCGCAACCGCCAGGAATCCGGGATGCCGTCGTTATAGTAGGAATTCGTGCGACTGGAGAGGGTCACCAGACCGGTCAGCGTGTGCTTGGGGAACGCGGCCAGGCCATTGGGCGAGGCGGAGGCGTGGTCGAAGTGAATCGCATACGCCGATTTGGCGGTGGCGGTGGAAGGAATGGTGATGGTCAAATAGCCGATGGTGGCTGCACCGCTCAGACCGCTGTTGGTGGTATTGAGCCAGACCGCGGCGAAATTGCCGTCGCTGTCCGAGCTAGCGCTGGTGGGTGAACCCAGCACGCCGGCGGTTTGGGTGAATCCGACCGCCGTGGTCAACGCCGGCGAGCCATCCAAGGGCGTGACCCGGAGGTTCAGCATCAACAGCCGCAGCGGATAGTTGCCCAGCACATTGGCAGTGATCGGCACCTGTACGGTCGCACCAGCCGAGGCCAAGACATCCGTGGCCGCGAAGTTCACCAAGACATTGGTGGTCGAGGTCGAGGTGGTCTTGGTGCGCACCGCCGGCTTTTGGACCAAGTCGTTACCGACATTGGCCACAATCTGGGCCACGCGCTGGCCGTTATTCCAATAACGTTGGAACCAAGCCAGGCTGGGATCCAGCGAACGCCGGAACGTGACGTAGACGTCGCAAACATCCAGCACCCCGTCACCAAATGCGATCTGGTTGATGCTGGTGTCATTGCCGTCAAAGAGCGGCGCGGTGGCATTGGTGCCCGAAATGTAGGAATTGAATTCCAAATAGCCGTGGCCCAAATCCACATAGGTGCCGCCGCACGAATCCATGGCATCGAAAAAGTCGCTGCCGGCGGGCGGCATGTTGTAATCGTAAATGGCCGATTGGAACACCTGTTCCAGATCAGCATTGACGATATTGGTGCTGCCGAAGTCACCCGCGTTAAACCAAGAGAAAGGGTAGACGCTGCCGACCACGTATTTGCGCTGCCCCACGGTGACATACTTCAGGGCGTTGATCGGTGAACCGCCGGCGGTGGCACCGTTCGTGGGGGCCGCGATATAAACGCTGGAACCCGCCGCGCCCACACCATCGGACGTGGCCGACGGCCGGCCAATTTGAATCTGGTAAGTCTGTCCATTGGTGGCGCTGCCCGGCACCACAAAGGAATAGCCGCCCACCACGACCTCCAAGGGCTCAGAGGAGTTCGGGTACAGTCTGTCGTGCGCCAAGGAATACGTGAGCAGGTTTTGCGACAAGGTATTATAGAGATTGGTCTCCCCATAGCGTTCCAGCCAGCCCACCGAGATCAGGTTCTCCGCGGTATTGGTAAACTCCAGACTCTGGTACCACGCTCCATCATAGTAGATGCTCGTTGGTTCCGGCTGGGCGTTGGTGCCCGCCGTCACGAACTCATAAGGCTCGATCGGCACAAAAACATCGCTCTCGTTTGGCAGGGGCTTCATCAGCATGCTTTGGAATCCATACGCATTCGGCGTCACGGCTGGCCCCGGGTTGGTTCCGCCATTGGTCACCGTCAGGTTGAATTGGAGGCTGTACATGACCGTATCGGACAGCTTGGTGAGGGTGACGGGGGCATAGAAGGTCTGCCCGGGCGCGGCCACGAAGTCACTGGACGCTTCGCCCGCGGAAAAGCCGAAGCTGATCGTATTGGCCACAAAATTCGAGGGCGAGAACGACTGCTCGGCAATGCCGCTGGGCAGATAGCCATCACGGTAACCCCGCACCTTGAACACCACATTGCTTTCCACGTCAATCGACAGGGGCACGTCGTTGGTGCCGACCAAGGAAACCGGTCCAATGCTCGGCGGCCCGTTCGTCGGGTCGCTGCCATCAATGGTATAATAGAGCACGGCATTCGTCGTAATGTCGCTGACCGTGAACTCCGCGCCATTGAAACCGCCGATGGCGGGATTGGCCACTTGAAAAATGAACTCGGCAGTGGTCACCGAACTCTTCTGGCCAATACTATCGATATTGATGGCCTTGAGCAGCAAGTTGGACACGCCAAAATTCGGCAATGGATCCGCATATAACAGCCCATCTTCGTAGTAGGGCGGGCTCGTGCCATCCGCGGCGCTCGGCGTGTTGGTATAGGGTGGCACGCCGTAGACATAGTAGGTGGACACACCGTTGGTGTTGGGATTCACCGCCAACAGGAGATCGTTATGGAACGTGGCCAGGGTGGTGGCATGGAGTACCGTGAAATAATCGATGCTATGCCATTCGTAATCAAACCAACCGATGACCGGGGGCGGCGGCACCGGGGGCCGGCTGGGCGGCTGCAAGCCCGTGCTCAGGATGCCACGAATATCCCGATAAACCGCTTCCGAGTCGTATACGGTGCCGCTGGTGCTCACCGCCACACCGACCGGCGACACCATGGGCACAAAGTTGGCCTCGCCCGCGCTCACCGGGTCGGTGGCCGCGCCAAACCAAATATCCGCATTGCTTGAAACCAGGGCGGTGGAGACCGTGCCGTAATCGTCCGACAGCACGATCCGGTTGTTGCCGGCGTCCGCGATGAGCAACTGGCCGTTGGCCACCTCAGCCAGCCCCCGGGGCTGGTTCAGGCGAGCGTGGGCCACACTACCAAAATTCGTTCCGCTCACGCCGATGGCGCCGGTGAACAACACGGCGTTCGTACTGTCCGGAGCGATGGCCCAAATCACGTTATTGCCGGCATCGCTCACCACCACGTCGCCGCTATCCAGCAAGGCGATGCCTTCCAACTTCACTTTGGCATTGGTCGCCACGACTGCCACGGTGATGAGATTGGTTCCCGAAACCTCCTGCACGGTGCCGTCCAGCTCACAAATATAGATATCCCCGGCCAGGTCTATCTTCATGGCCGTGGGCATCGTCAACGAGGACGCATTGGTGGCAATCACGTAGCCGTAATGGTCGTACGACACGATCGAACCATTGTCACCGGTACCCTGGTTCAAGACATAAAGGTTGTTGTCGATGTCGAGTGCCACGTCCACCGGCTCGTAAAGGCCGTCGCTGGAGGTCAACACCACCGTGGTCTCATTGTTCTCCAGATTTAACATGTTCACGGTGTTGTTCACAGGGTCCGTGACGTACAGGACGGTATTGGAACTATTCAAGGCCACGCCCCCCACACTGGACAGGGCGGGAAAATCAATGGTCGGCGCCGTCGCGGGGCCGGGCACCGCCGTGCCGGTCATTTCCCGGATATCCGAATAGAAATCTTCTGAGACAAACACGGTGCCATCGCTCCCCACCGCCACGCCGGCGGGTTCCGCCATCGGAATAAACCGGGAGCTGTTGGTGGCCACCGGGTCGCTGCTGTTGCCAAACCAGACGGTGCCATTCAGGGAATTGAGATGGTACGTGGCCGTGTTGGTGATCACATAGCCGGTCCGTTGGACGAGCACGACCCGGTTGTTGCCGTAGTCGGCGGCCAGAATCTGGTCGCTCCCGGCCCGCGTGAGCTGCCGAGGCTGTTTAAGCTGGGCAAAATTCGTGCTGGCCACCGCAATCCCGGGATGGTCCAGTTGGCCCGTCAGTTTGCTCACTATCCGGGTGATCGGATCCACGGCCCAGAGAACCGCGTTGCCGGCATCGCTCACGACAATCGTACCATCGTCAAAGATGGCGATGCCTTGGAGCGATACGTTCGCGTTGGTGATGGTGGCCAGGGTGGTGTCAACACTGGCGCCAAATGCGCGGATGCGCCCACCTTGCTCAGCCACCAGCAGGTTATCGGAACCATCCAGGGCGAAGGCGGTGGGAACATTCAGTCCGCTGACGATTGTGCCATAGGCGTTGCCATAAGCATCAAATTCCAAAATGTAGCCGTTGGTGCCCGTGCCGCGGTTCAAGATGAAAAGATTCTCGCTGGTGTCGACCATGACTGATACGGGGCTGGAAAGCCCGTCGGCGGAACGCAGCACGGTGGTGGTGGCATTGGTGGCGAGGCTCAGGTCGATGGCCTGAACCGTGTTGTCGGCCGGGTTGGCCACGTACAAATAATTGCCAACGCTGTCGTAAGCGATCCCATCCGGACCATCGAACGTGGGCGAGGACGAGCCACCGCCACCGCCACCGCCAGAGCTCGTCCGACTGGGCGGCGTAAGACCGGTATCGGTCACGTGCCGGAGCACATGGTAATAGTCTTCACTCGTGAAAACGCTGCCGTCGGTGGAAACGACCACACCATAGGGCAGGCGGGATTCCGCGCTGCCATTGGTGGTGTTGCCCAAGCCATCAGCCCAGCCCGGGAAATATCCGGTGCCAGTGGTCCAAAGGTTGGAGTTGATGCCGTAAAGCAGCGTGACCGTGCCCGAGGCATCCACCAGCTTAACCTTGTCGTTGCCGTAGTCCGCCACCACCAGCACGTTGTCGCCCGCCGCGGCGATGGCGGCCGGCGTGCGGAAGGCGGCCACGTCGCTGGCCCCCAAAGTATCGCCCACCCCGTTGAAACCCGTCAGTTTGGCGGTGGCGCCATTGGTCGGGTTCATGGTCAGAATGCCGTTGTTGCCCGCGTCGCAGAGTGCGAGCAGGCCGTTGGCCAGGAGCGCGATGCCCTGGAAGGAAGTGCCGGCGGTGGCAACCTTGCCGACAGTCGTCACACTCCCGTTGGTGGCGATGCAAATCACCGTGTTACCGTTCACGGTGGCATAACAGTTATCCGTGCTATCCAACGTCAAGGCGGTGGCACTGGACAGGCCCGTGGCCAAGGTGGTCACCTTGCCGGCCGTGCCGCCCGCGCCCACGATCCGAACGATCGTTCCGTTGGCGCCGGTCGTACCGTGGTTGAGCACGAAAACGTTGGTATCACCATCCACGGCCACGGCCAGCGGCCGCGAGATGCCGGAAGTGGCAAAGGTGGAAGTCACACTCTTGGTGGTCTCGCCCGCGGCTGTCACCATGCGGATGGCGTTGTTCGTGTAATCAGCCACGAACATGACGGCGCCCGCCGGGTCCATCGCCAGACCGGCTGGCTTGGCAAACTCGGCCTGGGTCAGGGTGTTGCCGTTGACATACCCCGAATAAGGTTTGGAGGTGGCGCCGCCGCCAATCGTGGTAACGAGCGCTTGCGCCTGCAAGCCGTTACGCGAAAGCACCAGCAAACTGGCCGTAATCAGCAGCCCGGACCAATAAGCCGGTCGCCTGGCCCGGAACGGCCAAGCCCAGCATCTGCGAGCCATGTTCTTCATAAGAATAGGTGGGTTATTGCGTGACGAACTTGCATGCGGCGACATTTACTTGCCCTTCGGAGGATCACTAAATTCACCGGGTATCGGCGCCGGATTGTCCCAGTTTTTTTCCGGCTCCGCTCCATCCAACAGGCTGTTGGGATTCATTGGCGATCGCATGGTCTTGGGCTTGGATTGCAGGAAGCTGGTCACCGCGGGCTGGAAGTCGGAATCCCGGACAATGGTGGGGGTGAGGAAGATGATCAAGTTGTCTTTGGACATGTTCTTGGTTTCGCTGTGGAAGGCCCAGCCCAAGCCGGGAATATCGCCCAGCAGCGGCACCTTCGAGTAAGTGGCATTCGGGCTGTCCTGGACCAAACCGCCCATGACCAGCGTGTTGCCGTTGGGAATCATGACCTGGGATTGCACCTTGCGGCGGTCAAAAATCGGGATGGCATAGCTGGAGGAGGTGCCCCCGCTCCCGCCCGAAACGGTGATGGTTTCATCGGCGAAATGGTCGGAGACCTCGGGAATCACGTTCAGCCAGATTTTGTCATTGGCGGAAATTCGCGGTGTAACGTCCAGAATGGTGCCCACGTTCGAGTAAGTGACGCTCGCGCTGCCGGAGCTGTTGGCGGACGCGCCCGAAAGGCTGATCACGGGGTACGTGCGGATGACCTCGATGTGAGCCGTTTGATTATCCAAGGTGACCACGCGAGGGGTGGAATAAACCTGGGCGTCGTAGGACGCGTTCAGGAAAGAGATGGTTGCATTCACTCCATCCGCATTCAAGAAGGCCGTGGAAGGAATCAAGCCGCCCGCCGTACTGGCCGACCAGCCGCTACCACCGATCGCCTGATCCAACGTGCCGGCCACGGTGGATTGGGCCGTCTGGGTAATGGTGGTGGTGTGGCCGCTGCCGGGGGTGGTCTTCGTGGTGCTGGTCGTGGCGCCGGGAGTGGAGATCGCATTGTTGCCCGAAACCGTGCCGTTGCCGAAAGTGACATTCTGGGCTCCCAATGTGGAACTCCAATCCACACCGCGCTTGGCAGTCGGCGTGCTGGAGATTTCAATCAACTTGGTTTCGATCAACACCTGCCGCGTAGGTTTGTCCAACTCGGCCACCAGCGTATCCACGGCGGTCTGTTCGCCATCGGTGGCCACCACGAGCATCTGGCTGGTCCGCGTGTCCGCCAACACCTTGCTGCGCTTGTCGGTGAGCACCGATTGAACCGCCATGGCCATATTGGTCATGGAGGCATACTGCAACTGAAGCACCCGGGTGATCAAAGGCGGCGGCGCCAGGGGATCCTTCGCGGTGATGCGATAGATGCCGGTCTGCTTATCGGCCACGAGTTGGAGGCTATAATTATCCAAGAGGGCCTGGAGGGCATTTTGCGCCGTAATGTTCTCCCAGCGGATGGACAACTGCGGCTCGTTCTTCAACTGGCCGCTCTGGTCGGGCTGGCCGTAGCCGATCTTGGGATCAAGTTGATAATTGATGCCGGCCTGCCGGGCGAGATGTTCGATGGCCACGGTGATGGCGACATCGGAAAATTGGATGAGGGGAATGACCTGGCCCGGGCTCGTTGGCGCGCCGCTGGCACTGGTGGTGGCATTAGCATCCCCGGAGGTGGCCACGGCACTGGCGGCGGCCGGTGCCGGATTCATGACGGCGGGTGGCGCCTCATTGGTGCTGGCGGGCGGCACCGCGACCGCTTCGACTGGGGCGGCGTTGGTGGCCGGGGCGGGGGTCGCCTCGGACACCGCGTTGGTCCCCGGGGTGGTGGCCACTGCCGCATTGGTGTTGTCAACCGGCTGTCCCGGCGAACCGGTATCGGTTTGCGCGCAGGCAATCCAGGCGCCGGCAAAGCTGGCCAGCAGCAGGAGGTGGGAGATGTGTTTTTTCATGGCGGATGGTTGGGGGTGCTCCAGTGGAAATTTACTTATGGGTGATGCTGAGTTCGCGTCGGGTGCCGTTGACTTCCACGACCGCGGCGTCTTTGCGGATTTCAACGAGCCGTAAATGCACGCGCCCGCCGGCGGTCGTCACATCGCCCTCGTCGCCCACCGCAAAGGTGTGGTTGTTGATAATGACCATCGCGTGGTCGCCGATCCCGGATGAACCCCGAATGACCAGAGTCTTGGCTGTGGACGCGAGATTGTTGGTTTGCGGCATCGCTTCCTCGTAGGGCCGCGTGGATTCGGGAAAAAAGGGATCGCGTCCTTCGCGCGGATTGGCGGGCATGGTGAAGACGGAGCGGGCCGGAACCGGCTTGGCCGGCTGAGTCTTGCCCGCCTGGACCTTGCCCGGCTGCGCCTGTACGGCCGAGCCGGCGATGACCGCCGCGGCCAACAACAAGGTGGTTTTCAGGAATGCATTCACAATCAAGCAATCAACTATTGGGTTTCACGAGCGCGACAATATCCATGCGAAAGCTGAGTTTCTCTCCGAGACTGGTCGCCGTCTGCCCGGTTCCGCCCATCGCTGGATCCACCGACAGATCCAGCACCTGGCAATGGGGAAACTTGTTCTCAAAGTCCGCCACAAACCGGCCCAAGTCGTGGTAATAGCTGGTACCAGTCATCGAAAAGCGAATCTGCTTGTACGGAAAATCGGCAATCAATTCGCAATCGCCCAAGCTGGGCTGCCCCGGCGTGGGAATTTCGAGCTTGGGATAGGCCGTTTTGAAGTGCCGGATCATATCATAGGTCCAGGCATAAAGATCGCCAGACGCCACATCCTCTTCCGCGTGCTTCATCTGCTCGGTCCAAACGGCGAGCTGCTCCGTGACTTCCTGCTTCTTGAGGATGGCATCCTTGTACTCCTTCAAGTGACCGCTCGCCTGGCTGATCTGCTGGGCCAAATGCTGATTCTTGTCGTTTTGCGGGCTGATCAGGAGGAAATAGACCGCGCAAATCAAAGCGACGGTGAAGATCAGTACGCCTATCAACTGTTTCTGTTTGGCTGGCGGAAGCTTTTTCATTGCGTTCGATCGGCAAAGTGGCACTCGAGGCTGAACATCACGTAGGGCTTGGAATCCGGCGACGACTGCACCGGCGAAAGGTTCAACAGCCGGATCCCGTTGGTCCCCAGCACTTGATTGAAGAAGTCCTGTTTGACGAGCGCATCCTCAAAATGTTGCACTTGGTCGCCCGGATTGGGACTGTAATCCCGGGCATCCAAGACCAACGTCAGATGTTCGGTCGAGCCGCCGGGCCGGCCCGGCGGGCCGCCCGCCTTGGCTGGGACCGGCTTCGTGACGGTATAGTCCTGCTGCAGCCGCAGGCGGGTCAGTTGCACGTTGGGCACGTAGGTTTGCTGCAAGGCATTGAGCAAATTGCCCTGCAGAAACCGCGCCGCGCTGAGCTGGTTCAAGGCTTCCAAGCGCGTCTGAATTTCATCGATCTTCTTCTGGGAGCTCTTCACCAAGGCAAAATCGTTGGTGTGACTTTGAACCGCCGCCTCCACACGATTGAGGTTCTGATTCTCCACCATGTACTTCAGCCAAGTGGAACTCCACCAAACCAGCGACAAGGCCACCAGGAAGGCCCCGACATAGATTGCCCGCTTCACCGGGTCGCGCCGGCGCAAATCTTCCTCCGCGAGGGCTTCGGATAATAAGTTGATGCGTATGGGCATATGCTTAAAGAGCCGCCAGCGCGGCGCCGATGGCCACCGTCAACTGCGAGCCAATGTGTTCGATCTCCACCGCCTGCTGGCCCGACAACGACAATTGCAGAAACCCAGTTGGATTCCACGGCTTGCATTCCAGCAACAGCTCCGAATGCAGAATTTGCAGAATCATGTCCGACCGGGCGGAAGCGCCGCTGACGTAGACCTGGGAAACCGGCCGGTCCTGTTGATGTTCGAAAAAGTCCAACGAGGCCCGGAGCTCGCGGCCCAGCGGAATCACCTGCATCTGCAGCGGGCCTTCCACTTCCGGCGCCATGCCCACCTTGATGCCTTCGGCTTCGGCATAGCTGATGCCCATGGCCTCCGCCAATCCGGTGGTCAGCTTGTCACCGCCGATGTTCACGACGCGCGTCAGCGCCAGCTCGCCGCGGTCCACCACGCAAACCGACGTGTGTTTGAAGCCAATGTCCACCAGCGCCACCGTTTCCTTGGCATAGATGTCCGGCTCCGCCTGTTCGAAGGTGTTCATCGGCCCGATGACGCCCGGCACCATGCATTCCGGGGCCAACCCCACGGATTGGGCCGCGTGCATGAAATCGGTAATGAGTTGCTGCCGGGCCGCCGCCGCCAACACCTTGAGCTTGGGCGGTCCGCTCGCGGGCTTTTCCCCCGGCGCCAGCCGCGGCGGAATCACGTAACAGTCGAACACATGATTGGGCAAATCCTGCTGAAGATAATTCTTGTGGTTGACCTTGAGGATTTGCCGCATCTCCTCAAAGGGAATTTGCGGCAGTTCAATCTGCCGCACCACGGCATCTTCCAGGCCCACGGCCAGAATGATATATTTGGTGGGATTGCCCAGCGCCGTGGCCACGGCCCGCAGATGGTCCGACATCAGCTCCACCGACATTTTCTTGTCAAACAAGGGGGCGTCCAACAGGGCATACCGGGTCAGGGCAAGAATCTCGCCACGACGCTCAAACAAGGCCGCTTTGGTCGTGCGGCTGCCCAAGTCAATCGCGATCATTTGGGCTCGTTTCTTCCGATTAGCGCCGTTTAAAAATGGCATTGACAGAGCCATGTGCGTTTTTTTTGTTTGTTTTTAGGTCCGGGTGCAATTCCTGCGCCCTGCAATTTTTTCCCGTTCCGCTGATTGAGCAGTTGTCACGCCAAAGGCTTTGATCCCCCGAAATAAAACGCCCCCCTCGAATTTCTGTCTGAAGTCCAGTCGAACCTGTCTTGAAATTGGCCGGCTCTCAGCCGATCTCCTTCACCCGCTGTCTCGCCATGTCCAAAAAAGCGTCCACTAATGGTGTATTCCGTCCTTGCCATAGTGCCCCGATCCGCATGCCCGGGAAATCGTGCAGCGGCAATACCCGCACATTCCTCTCCGGCGGCATTCCCGGCATGCACACCGACAAACCAATCCCCAAGCCACTTGCCACGTAACCCTCTATCAGATCGGCGGAACTGGCTTCCAGCGAAGGATACCATTCCACACCCAGTTTTTCCAGTTTATCCTGAAAGTTTTTGACCATGGTCTCGTGCGCCGGTAGACAAATCAGGGGTTCGTCAATTTTGTCCAGCGCCCAAAGCTCCTCGGCCGCCGTAAAGCGCGAGCCCTTTTCCACGAGCAAGACCAGCGGCAGTTCCAGGAGCACCAGCGACCGCAAGCCGGTGGGTGCCTTGTGATCGATGGTGGTAAAAACCAAATCCACCTCGTCATTGAGCAAGGCCGTTTCCAATTGCCCGGGAAACCCCTCCCGCAACAGGAGCTTCAAACTAGGAAATCTTTTCCGCACTCCCGTCAAAAGTTGAGGCAGATGATCCCGCAAAACAATCGTGGAGGCCCCGACCCGAAAAAAACGCGTCTCCCCCCCCTGGAGATCGGTGGCGACTTGGTCGAGGTTGGCAAAGAATGGTTTGATAAAGGCATAGAGCTTTTCCCCGGGGGGGGTCAGGGAAAACGGCCGCCGCTGAAACAGCGTAACCCCTAGGAACTCCTCCAACTGCGCCACCTGTGCGCTCACCGCGGGCTGCTGAATGCCGTAGGGGATATTGCGTACCGCCGGCATGATACCGCCATGCTTGGCAATATAGTAGAAGAGTTCGAGATGATGAATATTCACGTGCCAGGTCCAGTTTGGTGCAGCCACTTTTAACAGGCCGTCATCCAGAAGCAAGCCCTCGTTGCCGCGGCCGCCCGCCCGCCTGCCCGCCCGCGGGCGAGAGCGTGCATTTTCGCACACTGGCCAAAGGACACCGGTCAATCCGTCAACAGCTCCAACTCCTTCAGCCCCCGCTCGGTCAATTGCCACCGGTCGCCATGTTGCGCCACGAGCTTCCGGCAAGGGTGCGCCCGATACTCGGGCTCGTTCACGGACAGCAACTGAAACTTGCCGCCGCCCTTCAGCTCCGAGGCCGCCCGCGGCAGCAGGGCAAAAGCCACGCCGTTGTAGTTCAGCGCCACTTCGTAACCCGCCACGCCTTCCTTTTCCGCCCGCGGATTCCGCAACACCAGCGGCGCGTAGCGCGTGAGGTAGGAAAACCCGGTGGCGCGCACCTGCACCCGGCACAATTCCGTCTGGCTGCGCACGTAATTCAGCAGGCTGAATTTTCCATCCCGCTCCGCCAGCAGGATTTCGCGCGGGTCCAGCCCGTTCAGGTTTTGCCCGTTCCAAATGCCGTGGTCGTTGCGTTCGCCGGGAAAATACTTGCGGTACCAGCCGGCGAAGCGCTCGCTGACAAACACGTTCAGCTCAAAATGACAATGCGCCCGCTCCTTGGTGATGCGCTCGCCCGTGTTCGACGTGTGGCCCATGATGGCAATCACTTCGCCCGCCTTCACCACCCGGCCCGCCGCCACGCCGGGCTGAATCTCGCTCAAGTGCGCATACAGCGAGTAGATTTCCAGTCCTTCAATAAGATGTCGGATGACAATATACTTCCCGTAGTTGGACAGGGCCGCCTTGGTGCTCACGTACACCACGGTGCCGTCGGCCGTGGCCATCACCGGGTCGGTCGGTTCGCCGTGCCGGTCCGTGTGCTGGTGCACGATGTCCAACCCCTCGTGCATCTGCCACCCATCGCTGCGCACACACCCGAAACTGCCGCTGGTCCACGGCTTTTCTGGCGCCGTGGGGGCAAAGAACTTCAATTCCTGGCCGGGCTCATACAGCAGATGATTGGCGGTCGGGAACTGAAACGGCGTTTGCGCGGGCGCGGCCGTAGCCCACAGCGCCGCCGCCAAAATAACTAACAGAGGTCTCATACCAGATTCAACCAAAGTCGAGGCAATGATAATATAAGGATGGGTTGAGCACCGCCGCGGCGATCGACAGCCGTGCTGTCGGGTCCGCCGGCGGTCCGCTCGGCTAGTCTTTTTTCGTGTCGATGCCGGCTTTCTTCTTGGCCAGGTCGTTCAATTCATCGACCAGTTGCAAGGCTTCCTCGTGGCTGGCGTCCGGCGTAAACGACAGCCGGCTGCTGGCGTTGCGCCCGAGAATCAGCGGAGCCGCGACCCAGCGCCCGTCCAGCGGATTGACACCCCAATGGGCGTAGATCACCAGATGTTTGCCGGGATTGATCGAGGTAGCCTGCTCCAGCCGCCAGCCGGCGGTTTGCTCGAACCGCAACTCGATCGCAAAGCCTCCGCCGGGCGCATCCAGCAGGCGCGCCGCCGTCACATCCGCCTCGGTCAGGACTGGATCGGTGGAGATGTTCACCGTCACCGGCGAGGACCGAAGCACGTAGGCGTTCGTGGTGGATCCGGCGTTGTTGGCTTCGCTCTCCACGTGAATGCGGACCAAGGCCACCGGCTTCTTTTTGTGGTGAAACATCGATCCGGCGCAACCGGAAGCCGAAAGACAACAAACAAGCGTCAGCAAATAAAGATTGAATCGCAGCCAGCAAAAATTCATAGTGCCCCACACCAAATCGCAATTTGCGACCAAAGTAAAGACAGTTATGGGAAAACAATATAACAAAGAAGAAAAAAAACAGCGCCGCAAGGCCTACCTAAAGCGCAAGACGGCCGCCGTGAAGGCCAAGCGCGCCACACCGAAGGCCAAACCCGCCGCCAAAGCGTAAGCCTCGCGACCTCATCGGCCGTCCCCACGGGACGGCCTTTTTCTTACCCGGCCTTGCCCACCGCTTCCAGACCCCCATCCGCTTTCAGGGCGGCTACCAAGGGGTAAACGTCCCGCTGGGCGCAAAACGCCACGTCCGGACGCAGTTCCGGAATGGCCAGCAGTCGCCGCGCATTCCGCGAGCTGGCCAGCACCGCCGGCAAATCCGCCTTGGCCGGGAGAAACGTCCGCACGGCAATTTCCGTGGCGTCCGAAAAATCGCCGCCGATCAATCCGGCCAGCGCCCCGGCCGCCAGCACATCCTCCAGCGCCACCCCCTCGCCCGTCCCCGCGCAGACCAGAAGCAATTCATCCGGCGCTCCCTGATGCAAAAACCTGCACGTGGCCGCCAGGTTTAAAAACGACCCGGCCAACACCAGGCCGCCGGACGCACACGCCCGCAAAGCCCGCGTGCCATTGGTGGTGGTGCTCACAATGGTTTTACCCCGGACTTTCTCCGGCCGAAACTCCCGGGGTGAGTTGCCCAGGTCAAAGTCGATTCCGCCCGATTGATCGGCCCGGATCCGCACCCCGTCGCGTTCGCCGGCCAGCAGCACGTCCGGCTGCCGTTGCCGCCAGGCGACTGCCTCCGGGATTTCGCGCACGGGAATCACCCGCTGGGCGCCGTGATGCAGTGCGGTCACCATGGTACTGGTCGCCCGCAGAATATCGAACACCACGCAAGCCGTGCCCCGCAGGTCGCGCCCCGCCAGCGCCGGCAACTCCGCCGGAGACAAAATGGTTTCGATTCTCATGTCGTTCTTTTTCCGGTTCCGAAACGCCAGCCGCCGCTGCGCGCCAGCCGGGATGACCGACTGTAGTGCGGAGAAAAAAAACTGTCCAGCGGCAATCCGCCCGCCCGTTCGCCCGTTCGGCACCGCGCACTTTCAGCTTGCGCCCTTCGCCCCGCTTGTTACGATTCCGTCACGATTCATCCGCCACGTCCGGCGGGTTTTCCTTTTTTAATCGGCCGCAACCAATTTGTTTTGACTCTGTGAAAGTATTCTCCGGAACCGCCAACGAGCCTTTGGCCCGTGCCATCTGCAAATCCATCGGTATTGAACTCGGCAAGTGCGCCATCACGCCCTTCCCCGACGGCGAGACATTTGTGAAGATCGAGGAGAATGTTCGCGGCGAGGATATCTTCATCATCCAGCCCACCTCGCCGCCCACGAACCACAACTTGATGGAGTTGTTCATCATGATCGATGCCTTGCGCCGCGCCAGCGCCATGCGCATCACCGCGGTGCTGCCCTTTTATGGCTACGCGCGCCAGGACCGCAAGGACCAGCCGCGCGTACCCATCACCGCCAAACTGGTCGCCAATTTGCTGGTGGCTTCCGGGGTCAATCGCATCCTGGCCATGGATTTGCACGCCCAACAAATCCAGGGCTTCTTCGACATCCCGGTCGATCATCTCTACGCCGCGCCGGTCATGTACGAGTATCTCAAGAAAAAGAACCTCACGAACCTGGTGGTGGTGAGCCCCGACGCCGGTGGCATCAAGATGGCTCACGCCTATTCACAAACGCTCGAGGCGGAACTCGCCATCGTCGCCAAGCGCCGCAAGAGCGCCACCGAAGTGGAAAGCATGGCCGTGATCGGGGAGATCGATGGCAAGAATGCCCTGCTCGTGGATGATTTGACCGAAACGGCCGGCACGTTGACCCAGGCGGCCGCGGCCTTGAAGGCCAAGGGCGCCAAACAGGTCATTGCCTGCGTTTCCCACGCGCTGCTGAATGACGTGGGCATCGAACGCTTGCGCAAATCAAGCATCGATGAATTGATCACCACTGACACCGTCCAGCGCCCGGCCATCGACGGGATCAAGATCACCACGTTGTCCGTGGCGGCGCTCCTGGGCGAAGCCATCCAACGCATCCACACCAATTCGTCGGTCAATTCGCTCTTCGAATTCAAAGGCGGCCGCACCAGCTAGCACGGTTCGATGGTCTCATTTTAAACCGGTCCCCCGTTGCCGCCGGCACAGGGTTGCACCGTCCCCGGGCGCCAGCTTCTCCAACGAAGCCGGCAAAATGCCCCTGATTTTTGGAAAATTTGGTATTGACGGCCCACGGGCAACTGATACAGTGCACCACCCGGCTGTCGACGGTGCGAAAATAATTGCACAGTTGCCCGACGGGTTTGTTGGGCGAGGTTGGTCGACGGTTGGTGGAAGTTCGTTTGGGCACCCACGGGTTGGGTTCCAGGCGCCACGCTGGTCGATCGCTGTCCGCAAGAACAATCTGACATAATGAAATCTGTTCCATTAAAGGCGTTCCCGCGCACGCTCGTGCAGCGCGGCGAAGTCAAGAAACTTCGTACATCGGGCCGTGTGCCCGCCACCATTTACGGCCGTCAGGCCAAACCCCAGAACCTTGAGGTCGTCTTCGACGAAATCACTTATCTGTTGCACCACTCCGCCTCGGAAAACGTGCTGGTGGACCTGACCGTGGAAAACGATGCCCGCGCCAAGCGCCTCGCCATGGTGCAGGAGGTCCAGCATCATCCCCTGAGCGGCCACGTGCTGCATCTCGATCTGCATGAAATTGCGGAAGACGAGAAGGTCACCGTGCTGGTGCCCGTGGAAACCGTCGGCGAAGCCTCCGGCGTCAAGAACTCGGGCGGCACGCTCGAACACGTGATGTTCAAGCTCCGCGTGCGCGCCCTGCCCAAGGATTTGCCCGAACAGCTCGTCATCGATGTCTCCCCGTTGGAAATCGGCAAGTCGATTCACATCGGCGAAGTGCCCGCCCGGCCCGGCGTGGAAATCCTGGGCGATAAGACCCGGGCCGTCGTCACCGTGGCTGCACCGCGCGCCGAAGAAGAAGTGGCTCCGGTGGCTGCCGTGGCCGCTGCGGCCGGCGAAGTCGAAATGACCAAGGAGAAGAAGGAAGAAGGCGCCGAGGGCGAGGCTGCCGCCAAGGGCGATGCGAAAGCCGCCAAGGGCGCCAAGCCGGATGCCAAGGCGGGCGCCGCGGCGGGTGCCGCGGCCGGCGACAAGAAAGCCGAGGCCAAGCCCGAAGGCAAGGCCGAGAAGAAGAAAAAGTAATTGTTTTAATGCGGATTGCCGGTGGCACGATCGCCGTCTTGTCAAAAGCGGACCGTGCCACCAGGCAAAGCTCAGATGGAAAACACCTTTCTCATCGTGGGCCTGGGCAATCCGGGTGCGGAGTATGCCAAAACGCGCCACAACGCCGGCTTTTCGCTGGTCGAGCAGTTGGCCGAAAAATGGCGGAGTACCTGGTCGAACCAGCGGAAGTTTCAGGCTCGCGTGTCGCGGGCCGAACGCAGTGGCAACACCGTGCTGCTGGCCGAACCGCAGACGTTCATGAACGCCAGCGGCGAAGCGGTGGGGGCGCTGATGCGGTTTTATCAGTTGCCGCCGTCCAGGGTGCTGGTCGTGGTGGACGATGCGGATCTGCCCCTCGGGGAAATCCGGCTCCGTCCCAGCGGCGGCACCGGCGGCCATCACGGACTGGAGTCGGTGATGCAGCAAATCGGTTCCCGCGATTACCCGCGGTTGCGGGTGGGCATCGGCCGCCAGGACGGCTTGCGGCAGATTACCGGGCATGTGCTCGGCAAATTCAGCGGCCCGGAGCAGGCGCTGCTCGAACAGGTTTTGGAACGCGCAGCCAGCCAGTTGGAATGCTGGCTGGACGCCGGAATACAAAAGGCGATGAGCCAATTTAACGGGGTGATATGCCCCACGAATGACGAAAAATGAAAAAATACGAAGGTCTGTTCATCTTGAATCTCTCAGGCAAGGAAGAGGGCGCCAAAGACGCCCTGGAGAAGATTTCGAACGAAATCACCACTGCCGGCGGCAAGGTTGAAACCGTGCAGAAGATGGATCGCAAGCCGTTTGCCCGCGTGGCGGACAAGCGCCACAGCGCCGGCTTCTATGCCAATGTCATCTTCTCAGGCACGCCGACCATTGTGACGCAATTGCGGAAAAAGTTCTCGCTGAACGAGGAAATCTTCCGCGTGCTGTTCACCATCCTGCCGGAACCCAAACCCGTTAAGGAATAACCCCCTATGGCCAGTTTCAACAAAGTCATCCTCGTGGGCAACCTCACGCGCGACCCTGAGTTGCGTTATACGCCCAAGGGTACGGCTATCGCCAAGATCGGCGTGGCCGTCAACCGCGTCTGGACCAATGAGGCCGGCGAAAAGAAGGAGGAAGTGACTTTTGTTGACGTGGATGTTTTCGGCCGCACCGCCGAAAACGTGGGCCAGTATATGCGGAAAGGACGGCCGATCCTGATCGAAGGCCGTTTGCGCCTCGACCAATGGGACGATAAGCAAACCGGCCAAAAGAAGAGCCGGCTCGGCGTGGTGGCTGAGACCGTCCAGTTCCTCGGCAGTCCTGCCGGGGCCGGTCCAGGCGATGGCAGCGCCCCGGCGCCCCGTCCGCCCCGTCCCGCTCCCAGCGCCCCCAGCGCTCCCACCCCCCCGCCCGAACCCACCGAAGGCGATGTGCCGCACGAAGGCGACGACGTTCCGTTTTGATTCATCTTACCAGCACCAAGCATCAAGCAACTATTTCCTATGGCAAAAACTGAAGTCATTCTCACCCAAAACATCGTCGGTCTCGGCGGTGAATCCGACAACGTCCGCGTGGCCGCCGGCTACGCGCGCAATTACCTTTTCCCGCACCGCCTGGCCGTGCCGGTCACTTCGGCCAACAAGCGTCAGATCGAGGCGTTGAAGCAACGGCGCGCCGAACGCGAGGCGCACGAGTTCAACACCATGACCGAACTCTCCAAGGCCCTGTCCAAGCTCATTTGCGTGATCAAGGTCAAGACCGGCGACGAAGGCAAACTGTTCGGCGCCGTCACTGCCGGCATGATCGCCGACGAACTGAAGCACCAGTTTGATATCGTGCTCGACAAGAAGAAAATCCATCTCGAACACGCCTTCCGCAATACCGGCGACTATGAAGTGGAACTGAATCTCCACCAGGAAGTCAAAGGCACGCTCAAGGTCCGCGTGGAAAGCACCACGCCGGCGGCGGCGCTCACGGAAGTGCCGACCGAAGAGAAGCCCCACTCCGAAAAACGCGGCAAGCGCCAGGACGCTGAAAAAGCCGAGGCCGCCGACACGAAAGCCAAGGGTGCCAAAGCCGAGAAGACGGACAAGGGCGAGAAGGCTGCCAAAGCCCCCAAGGCCGACAAAAAGGAAAAGGCCAAGGCCGAATAAACCACTGTTTTTCCGCAGCCAGCCACGGAGCAACCCTCCGTGGCTTTTTGCTTTTCCACCAATAGACCGCGCCTACGGCGCTGGGATGCCGATTTCACCGGCCGCGAGAGGCCCGAGTTCCACATCCGATTTCGGCTCCTTCCCGACCTGCTGCCATCATCTTCCTCGCGTCAGTTCGGCGCTGTTTCCTTGGGCCCCTGCCCGCTGGCCACCAACTCCCCGAGCAGGTTGGCGTTTTCGGGGATGATGGTCACGACCGCCTGGCCGTCGATGATGTTCTGGGTTTCCAGCACCTTGAACAGCGCCTTGGCAATGGCCTGATCCTCGGAGATCTTCTGCAGGGCGGCGCCCACAATTTGCGGCCGCATCGCGGCCGCCTTGGCAAATTCGATGGCCGCCTGCCGCTCGGCCGTGCTGGTGATGATGTTCACCTGGTTCGCGCCATCCTGCTTGATGGCGGCGGTCACCTGCCGCAGCCGGTTCACCACCTTTTCCTCAATCTGCTTGATCATGCCCACATCGCGAAAGTGCACCTTGCGAATATAAATTGACCCCAGGCTGTAACCCCACGCCTGCGATTGCGGGGAAACTTCGGATCGCACCGCCAGGCTCATGGGATGACGGTTTTGGAGCATGTCGGCCAGCTTCATGTTGCTCAGGCAGCGCACGGTGGAATTGCTCACGTTCGCCGCCAGGGAGCCGGCCGGGTCCGCGTTCTTGAACAGATACGCCACCGGATCGCTCACCACCATCTCGTACCAAATGCCAATGCCCATGGGCGCGCCCTCCTCCGAATTCACCGGGGTGCTGCGCAGGTATGCCTGATCCAACCGCAAATCGAGCGTGTAACACTTGCCCACGAAGTTGACGAGCGGCGCCTTGGGACCCAGTTTGAACAGCAACAGGTGCAAGCCCGGCTCGTCAATCACCGCCAGGACCTTGCCGAACAATAGGTAAACCTTGCATTGCCGCTCCTCGACAATCGTGTACAGGCCCAAAAACTCGACGAGCCGAAAAAACAACGGCACGATGATGAATAAGGCCACGAACGTCACCACCACGGCGGCAACAAAACGGATGATCGGCGAGCCGATGGACATCCCACTATCGGCCACCAGCAGGCCGTGGGCGAAGGAGCACAGAAAACTATTCATGGCTGGCCTCCATGATCACGGTCTTGGCCTTGCTATATACCTTCAGGCGAACATTGCGCACATAGGCATCCAACGCGCCCGGACCCTTGGCTTTCAAATCGGTCAATTGGTCGGCCAGCGCCACGATGGGTTGCACTTCAGCCTGCGCCTTGAGCGTCTCGATCTCCACCGCCCGCTTCGATTGGACAATTTTCTGGTCGGCGGCCGCCTGGGCCAGGCTGATATCAGAGGATACCTGGTTGTAGGCCGTGTTGATGGCGGCCAGCGCCGATTCCACTTCCGGCGGCGGGTCGATGCCGGTGATGAGCGACGCGTCCAACGCGATGCCGTACCGGGCGGCCGAATCGGCACATTCGCGGTCCATATGATCGTTGATATCGCTGAGGTTCTTGCGCAGGTCGTTGATGGAAATACCAATGACGGCATTCGCGGCCAGATTATGCAAGGCCGAAGGATCGCCCGTCGCGGGGCTGGTGGACGGCGGCGCCTCGAAGGTGGCAATGCGCTCGCGCAAGATCGAAACGAAATATCCCATGACATGCGTGATGGGGTGTTTCACGCCAAACAAGTAGCCGTACAGGTTCTTCTCGGAGATGTGCCACCGGATTTGCCCCTTCAGGCCGGTGTTGAGTTGATCCTTGGTCACGGCTTCCAAAATGGTGCCCTGGGTATTGGCATCCGCATCTTCCGGGTCGTAGGCCATATTCATCGTCTGGGTGGCCACGGTGACCTTGTAAACCTTTTCCCACGGCCATTTGAAATATGGACCGCCCGGCGGAATCACCCGCACTTGGGGATAATTGTAGCGCTCACGCTCCTCCGGGGTCAGGTGGGCCGTCATGGGATCATCGGCGGTCATGGCGTCCCCCACCCGCTCGGCGCGCCCAAACGCCGTCTTCACCGCGCGCTCGTTTTGGTTCACGGTATAAATGCCCGCCACCAGGTACCGCACCAGAAACCAGGCGACAAAACCAATGATACAGCCGATTAAAATAGAACCCATAAGATGATTGAAACCACGGAGCCAATACCGTTTGCCGATGGCGATAACAAGTAAAAACAGTTAATTGACGTTGCCCGCCGCCCCACTCAACTGCGAAAGAAGCGCATCGCCAGCGCGTTGGCTGTGGCGCCAAATGCCACCAACACCGCCAGCGGCCACCCGATCGCCTCAAATCCACTGCCAAAGCTGATCAACTGATGCAAGGCCTGCATGGCCCAACCGCTCGGCACACAAAGCGAGAGGGTCTTCAGGATCGGCGGTCCCACCTCCAAGGGCCACCAGCACCCGCCCACCGCTGCCATGAGCAGGCTCGTCAGCACACAAATGCCCACCACCCGATCCTCCGACGATGTCAGCGAGGCCACCAACACCCCCAGCGAACCGGCCACCCAGGAGAAGACAATCAGCGTGAGCGCCACCGCCGGCAAATTGGCCCCCAGATTCACGTGAAAGAGAAACTTGCCCACGATCAGGAAAAACACAATTTGCACGGCGCCCAAGAGCATCAAACCCAGGATCTTGCCCATCACCAATTCAAAGCGGGTGACCGGAAAAACCATCATGCGCTTGATCACGCCATTGCGGCGCTCGGCCGCCAGTGTGGCGCCGCCAAAAATCAGCAGGTTCATCATCAGGTACATCACCAGGTTGCCCGGCAGCGAGAAATTGAAGCCGCTGGGCATGGGGCGCCGCCCGGCAAACCGCGCCTGCAGGCTCACCGGATCCGGGCGCGCCATGATCGCGCGGAGTTGCGCCTCGCTGAACCGGGCATTGCCGTTGGTCGGTCCCACTGCCTCAAACAGGTGTCCGTTCATGGCGATCAGCGCCCGCACCAGGCGTGCCTCGAT